>URDM01000035.1 GCA_900546575.1 uncultured Prevotella sp. | reverse complement strand
GATTCAAACCTGCAACCTTCTGATCCGTAGTCAGATGCTCTATTCAGTTGAGCTACGGAGCCAAACCTTATTGCTTTATGGAAGCGTTGTTCCTTAAAAGCGAGTGCAAAGGTATAGCTTTTTATTTAAACCTCCAAACTTTTAAGCTCCTTTTTTCAAAAAAAGTAATACTTTTCTTGTTTTTCCGTTACTTTCGCCCCATATTCGGGCAGAACTCGGGTATTTCTATTGGAGTGCAACCATTCTGTGCCGAGAGCCGTGACAGTTCAGTAAGGCACGACCATTCGGCAGCGTCGTACACATCGATGTCGAGCGGCAGTCCGTTGTTGAGGCAATGTATCAGGCGCGCGTCCATAGCGTAGTTCATGGCATTGGGCACGTTCATAGCCTCGCCCTTGCGCAACAACTGCGCAGCATCGGCTGCATCAAACCGGCTCATATACCGCTCGGCAGCATCGCCAGTGAAGCATTGCTCGCCATTATTGACCGTCGGCACTGGATATTTCTGCACGAACGCCTTAGTACCGCACACGGTCTGAAGACGATTGTAAGGCCGGTGAGTGGTCACATCGAGCTGAAGCATTATGCTGACGCCATGCGCTGTCTGTATGAGAGTGGTGTTGACCCGACCTAAGGGTAGTCCAGCTTCCTTGGCACCAGCCGATGTCATGCTGACAAGGCGCAGCATACGGTCGGTGCGGTGAAATCCCAGCAACTGCCCTATCGGCCCGATGCCGTGCGTAGGATAAGGATTGCCGCCATGCGTGAGGCATCCGCGCTCAATCCAGCTTGTGTTGCTCTCGCCACACTCGTTGTCGGTAGAAAGGTCGTGTATATAGGCTCCCTCGCAATGAGTAATCTCGCCGAAGAGTCCGCGACGGTGCATCTCGAGAGTCTCGAGCGCAAAATAGTCGTAGCAGCAGTTCTCCGTCATGAAGCAGTGGCGCTGGGTCTGCTCAGCCGTATGCACCAAGCTCCAGCACTCCTCCACCGTAGTGGCAGCCGGCACCTCTACAGCCACGTGCTTGCCGCAGCGCATAGCGTGTACAGCCATCAGTGTATGGGTGCGCCATTCCGTACATATATATATAAGGTCTATGTCGGGCAGCTGGCAAGCCTCCTTCCATGCATCGGGTCCGCAGAGTGCGAGCGCCTCCTTGCGGCCGCTGTCGCGCAGCAACTTGTTGGCACGTTCAAGCCGTCGGCTGTCTACATCGACAATGCAACTGATCTCGGCATTGCCGATAAAAGCATAGCGCACAAGTGTCTTAGTGCCACGTTTGCCCAGTCCCACAAGCGCAATGCGCACCTTGGGAATAGCCGGACAACGTAATAGGAATGCTGATTTATAGTTCATAGCGCAAATTTACAAACTTTTTTCCGGTTTTCATAAACACGACATTATTTCATACGTTTTTTTGTACACTACAAGAATAATTATTAATTTTGCACCAAGTTTTGAGTATACTTAAAAATCATTATAATGGAGATTTCATATAAATGGCTTAAGGAGTATGTCGATTTCGACCTCACTCCGCAGGAAACAGCCGACGCGCTGACCTCATGCGGACTCGAAGTTGACGCTCTTGAAGAGGTACAGACCATTAAGGGTGGACTGAAGGGACTGTACGTGGGCAAGGTATTGACTTGCGAATTGCACCCTAATTCAGACCACTTGCACATAACAACCGTTGATCTTGGCAAAGCAGAGCCGCAGCAGATAGTATGCGGTGCGCCCAACGTGGCTGCCGGACAGAAGGTTATCGTTGCCGACCTGGGCTGCGTGCTCTACGACGGCGACAAGGAATTCGTTATCAAAAAGTCGAAGTTGCGCGGCGTAGAGAGCCTTGGCATGATTTGCGCCGAGGACGAAATAGGTGTTGGCACAAGCCACGACGGCATCATCGTATTGCCCGAGGACGCACCCGTAGGCCAGCCCGCAGCCGAATATTATCACCTGGAGAGCGACTGGATTATCGAGATTGACATCACAGCCAACCGCTCTGACGCACTCAGCCACTGGGGTGTGGCACGCGACCTGTACGCTTGGCTCAAGCGCAACGGCCACGCCACATCGCTCCACCGTCCCGACTGCTCTGAGTTTGCAGTAGACAACCACGACCTGCCCATCGATGTTGAGATTGAAAACACCGAGGCTTGCAAGCGCTATGCATGCGTGAGCATCAGCGGATGTGAGGTCAAGGAGAGTCCCGAATGGCTTCAGAACAAGCTGAAGGTAATCGGACTGCGTCCTATCAACAACATCGTCGACATCACCAACTACGTGATGATGGCTTACGGACAGCCAATGCACTGCTTCGACGCCGACATGGTGAAAGGCTCAAAGATAGTAGTACGCACCCAGCCCGAGGGCACTAAGTTCGTCACTCTTGACGGCGAGGAGCACACACTCGGCGAGCACGACCTCAGCATATGCAACGCCGAGGAGCCCATGTGTATCGCAGGCATCTTCGGAGGCAAGGGTTCGGGCACATACGATACGACCAAGAACGTAGTGCTTGAGAGTGCTTATTTCCACCCCACATGGATACGCAAGAGCGCACGCCGTCACGGATTGAGCACCGACGCAAGCTATCGCTTCGAGCGTGGCATCGACCCCAACGGCACCATCTACGCCCTCAAGCAGGCTGCCATACTGTGCAAGCAGCTGGCAGGCGGCAAGGTGAGCATGGAGATAAAGGATGTTTATCCTAACCCTATCAACGACGCCCGCGTTCAGCTTGACTTCGAGTATGTAGACCGTCTCATCGGAAAGAAGATTGGCAACGACATGATTCGCTCTATCGTTGAAAGCCTCGACATGAAGATTGTATCTGAGACTGAGACCGGACTGGAGCTCGACGTTCCTGCATACCGTGTCGACGTGCAGCGTCCGTGCGACGTAGTTGAGGACATCCTGCGTATCTACGGATATAATAATGTGGAGATTCCGACACAGCTCAAGAGCTCGCTCACCATACCAAGCGACATTGACAAAGCTTATCACCGCCAGAATGTAATCGGCGAACAGCTCGTAGGCTGCGGCTTCCGTGAGATTCTTAACAACTCGCTCAGCAAGACCGCTTACTACACCGAGCTTAACAAATATACTGAGGAGACTACCGTCAAGGTGATGAACCCTCTGAGCAACGACCTCGGCGTAATGCGCCAGTCACTCCTCTTCGGCGGACTGGAGAGCATCTGCCGCAACATTAACCACAAGATGCCTAACCTCCGCTTCTTCGAATTCGGCAACTGCTATCACTATTCGCCCGAAAAGAAGAACGACGAGGACCCGATAAAGGCTTACACCGAGGAGATGCACCTTGGAATATGGACCACAGGAAAGCGCGTTGAAGGCTCATGGGCTCACGCCGACGAGAAGACTTCGTTCTACGAACTTAAGGCTTACGTCATGAACATATTCACCCGCTTGGGCGTAAATCCAGGTATCGTAGTGACAGAGACATCCGACAACAACATCTTCGGCAAGGCTCTGGCACTCAAGGCACGCTCAGGCAAGGTGCTCTGCGAGATGGGTACTGTATGCCACAAGCTTCTGAAGAAGATGGACATCGACCAGGACGTATTCTACGCCGACATCAACTGGGACAACGTTATGCGCGCCATCAAGAAGAACGAGGTGCTCTATCACGACATCAGCAAGTTCCCGTCGGTAAGCCGCGACCTCGCTTTGCTCATCGACAAGAGCGTCGAGTTTGAGCAGATTGAGCAGATAGCACGCCAGACAGAGAAGAAGCTCCTCAAGAGCGTTGAACTCTTCGACGTGTACGAAGGCAAGAACCTGCCCGAAGGCAAGAAGAGCTACGCTGTCAACTTCATCCTGCAGGACGAGACCAAGACTCTCAACGACAAGCAGATTGAGGCTATCATGACCAAGCTCATCAACAACCTCAAGCAAAAGCTGGGTGCCGAACTGAGATAATAACAAATAAAAAAACAATAAATACAAAACAATAAAATGGGAAGAGCATTTGAATATCGCAAGGCTACTAAGCTGAAGCGTTGGGGCCACATGGCCAAGACATTCACCCGTCTGGGCAAGCAGATTGCCATCGCAGTAAAGGCTGGCGGTCCGGAACCGGAAAACAACCCGTCACTTCGTTCAATCATCGCTACATGTAAGCGTGAGAACATGCCGAAGGACAACATCGAGCGTGCTATCAAGAACGCTATGGGCAAGGACCAGAGCGAATACAAGGAAGTAACATACGAGGGATATGGCCCTCACGGTATCGCTATCTTCGTTGACACACTGACCGACAACACCACACGTACCGTAGGCGACGTTCGCTCGGTGTTCAACAAGTTCAACGGTACTCTCGGCACAACAGGTTCACTGGCTTACCTCTTCGACCACAAGTGTGTGTTCACATTCAAGAAGAAGGACGGCGTAGACATGGAAGAGCTTATCCTTGAGCTCATCGACTTCAACGTTGAGGACGAATTTGACGAGGACGAGGAAGAAGGCACAATCACCATCTACGGCGACGACGTTAAGGCTTACGCACAGATTCAGAAGTTCCTTGAGGACCAGGGCTTCGAGGACATCGGCGGTGAGTTCACATACGTGCCCAACGACCTGAAGGACATCGATGCCGAGCAGCGTGCTACTATCGACAAGATGGTAGAGCGTCTTGAGGACTTCGACGACGTTCAGAACGTTTATACAAACATGAAGCCTGAGGAGGGCGAGTAAACAATATTAAACTAAAAGCCCCACCCCCTTGCCCCTCCCCCGTAGGGAGGGGAGTGATATGTACAAATTGCATAAGGATGCTATCTCTTGTTTTTAGGGCCGGCATATCTGAGCAGCCAGACATACTACTCCCCTCCCTGCGGGGGAGGGGCGAGGGGGTGGGGCTTTTCAATCTACATCATTATGAATCACTTGGATTACACCACCTGCGGCACCTGCAGCCGCCTTATCAGTATCGACGTTGACGCCGACGGCATCATACGCAACCTCGCATTCGAGGGCGGATGCAACGGCAACCTCAAAGGCATATGCGCCCTGTGCATCGGCAAGAAAGCATCAGACGTGAAGCAGACACTGAAGGGCATCACATGCGGCGGCAAAATGACAAGCTGTCCCGACCAGCTCGCTACAGCACTTGGCGAAATGGGCTACTAAATAATTTTTCTTCTATTTTACCTGTTTTTTGCACTAAGTTGTAAAAAATATATGTACCTTTGCTTACAGAAATATACTAATGAACTCAAAAGTCTTGCATATACATATATTATATAATGTGATGTAGATTTGCAAGTTCTTAACTAACCAAACATTATGCTAAAACAAATTATCAACGGACGCATTCTGACACCAGAAGGCTGGCTCGAAGGCGGTTCAGTTATCATCGACGGCAACAAGATTAAAGCCGTATCAAACAGTGATCTCCACATCGTAGATGCAGAAATCATAGATGCCAAGGGTTGCTATATAGTTCCTGGCGGCATTGAGATGCACGTGCATGGCGGTGGCGGACGCGACTTCATGGAGGGCTCGGAAGAGGCTTTCCGCGTTGCCATAAAGGCACACATGAAACATGGTACAACTGCCATCTTCCCCACTCTGTCTTCATCTACAGTGCCAATGATTGAGGCTGCATGCGAAACATGCGAAAAACTCATGGCAGAGGAGAACAGTCCTGTACTCGGACTCCACCTCGAAGGTCCTTACTTCAACCCCAAGCAGGCAGGCGCACAGATTCCTGAGTGGATCAAACCGCCAGTAGCCGAGGAATACGAACCGCTGCTCGACAAGTATCCTTGTATCAAGCGCTGGGACGAAGCTCCCGAACTTCCGGGTTCTGCTGAGTTCATCAAGTCGTGCCGCAAGCACGGCGTTGTGGCAGCAATAGGTCACACACGCGCCACATACGAAGACGTTGTGGCTGGCCATGATGCCGGTATGTCGCACGCCACACACTTCTACAACGCTATGCCTGTAGTATATAAGGAGCACGAATTCAAGGTGCCCGGCACCGTTGAGAGTATCTATGCCCTCTCAGACATGTCGGTTGAGGTGATAGCCGACGGCATCCACGTTCCACCGGTAATGCTTCGCGTTGTATATCAGATAAAGGGCGTTGAGAAGACAGCCCTCATCACCGACTCATTGGCATGCGCAGCAAGCGACGAGGGCGTAGCATTCGACCCGCGCGTAATCCTTGAGGACGGTGTATGCAAGCTCGCCGACCACTCAGCGCTTGCAGGCTCTATCGCCACTATGGACCGCCTCATCCGCACATGCGTGCAGCAGGCCAACATCCCAATGGAAGACGCATGCCGCATGGCAAGCGAAACTCCTGCCAAGATTATGGGTGTATTCGACCACAAGGGATCACTTGAGGACGGCAAGGACGCCGATATCATGATGTTCGACAACGACCTTAAGCTCACATACGTCATGCAGATGGGCAACGAGGTGACCAACGAACTCTAAATACAGATAAGCTATGCTAAAACAATTTGTCAACGGTCGCATCCTAACACCGAAAGGTTGGCTTGATGGCGGCTCCATCGTTACCGACGGCAACAGAATCAGATGTGTCTCAAACATCGACTTGCACGTTGTAGGAGCTGAAATCATCGATGTCAACGGGGGCTATATAGTTCCCGGAGGTATTGACATGCACACACACGGAGGTGGCGGACGCGACTTTATTGAAGGCTGCGAGGACGCTTTCCGCGAAGCTGTCAACGCACACTTGAAGCATGGCACTACCTCAATATACCCCACACTGTCGTCATCGACTATCCCTACTATTGAGGCAGCATGCAATGTATGCGAAAAACTCATGGCTGAGGAGAACAGCCCTGTGCTCGGATTGCACATCGAAGGTTCGTACATCAATCCCAAAGAGGCTGGCGCACAGAACCCCGTACTTATCAAGGCACCGGTAATATACGAATACGAAACGCTGCTCAGCAAGTACAAGTGCATCAAGCGTTGGGACGAGGCTCCAGAGCTGCCAGGCTCGGTACGCTTCATCAAGACATGTAATATGCACGGCGTACTTACCGCTCTCACCTGCACACGCGCCACTTACAAGGACGTGGTAGAGGCTCACAAGGCAGGCATGACACACGCCGCACACTTCTACAACGCCATGCCTGTAGTATATAAGGAGCATGAGTTCAAGGTGCCTGGCACCGTTGAGAGTGTATACGCAATGCAGGACATGACCGTAGAGGTCATCGCCGACGGCTTGCACGTACCGCCAGTAATGCTTAAGGTTGTACACAAGATCAAGGGCGTTGAACGTATGGCACTCATCACCGACTCTTTGGCATATGCCGCAAGCGAAGGCGATGTTTCAGCCGAGCCACGCGTCATCATGGAAGACGGCGTATGTAAGCTGGCAGACCGTTCGGCTCTTGCAGGCTCAATCGCCACTATGGACACCCTCATACGCACCTGCATACAGAAAGCCAACATTCCTATGGAAGACGTTTTCCGTATGGCGAGCGAGACACCAGCCAAGATTATGGGCGTGTTCGACCGCAAGGGTTCTATCGAAGAGGGCAAGGATGCCGACATTATCGTATTCGACAGAGACATCAACCTCACCTATGTAATGCAGATGGGCAACGAGGTGGTGAGCTATCTCTAAATATAAAAAACGACAAAAGACAACTTACACATTATTATATACTCAGTATTGATGTATACGATACATTGTGCAAGTTGTCTTTTGTCGTTTGTTATAGTTTGTATTTATATTATTTCCTGTTACTACTTGTTGTAATCCTTCGGCGTAAACTTACGGTCGAAGTACACAGTTTTCTTGTCCTTGTCCGAACGCAGAGTCCATTGGAAAGCAAAGCCTTCCTTCTTGTACGGACGGAACGATGTGTTCTCGCGTACATTAAGAAGCAGAGCATCCGCTATCTTGGAGCGGTTAAGGTCGAACACCTTGGCATTGTCGAGGTCGCCTACTGCCGAACAATAGTAATGATAAGTCTTAGTATCCATCTCAAACACTACACTGTCAGTACGTGTAAAGTTCTGAACGGGCGTAGGACAATACTTCTCGGTATACTCACGAGCCTCACGCTGGGCACGCTTCTCCATACTCTCATGACAGCCACAAAGCACTACAGAGCACAAGGCGGCGCAAAATGCAAAATATCTCATTTTGTGTATGTTTTATTATAATTCGTACTATCACTACCTATAAGAAATGTGAAAGTTAGATTTCACAACCATATAAGGCACAAATTCTTATGCAAAGATACCCATTTGTCGGAAAAAACGAGTATCTTTGCACATAAAACTGATATATATCAATGGACAATATAAGGAATTTCTGTATTATTGCCCACATCGACCACGGCAAGTCGACACTTGCCGACCGACTGTTGGAGCGTACGCAAACAATCAAGATAACTGAAGGTCAGATGCTTGACAATATGGATCTGGAGCGCGAACGTGGCATCACTATCAAGAGCCACGCCATCCAGATGGAGTACAAGTATAACGACCAGACATATATTCTCAATCTTATTGACACCCCGGGACACGTCGACTTTTCATACGAAGTGTCGCGAAGCATTGCTGCCTGCGAGGGCGCTCTGCTCGTTGTAGATGCCACCCAAGGCGTTCAGGCACAGACCATCTCAAACCTCTATATGGCTATAGAGCACGACCTTGAGATTATACCGGTGCTGAACAAGATCGATATGCCAAGCGCTATGCCCGACGAGGTAGAAGACGAGATTATAGAACTTATCGGTTGCAAGCGTGAAGACATTCTGCGCGCCTCCGGCAAGACCGGCGAAGGCGTTGACGATGTGCTTAAAGCAATCGTTGAGCGAGTGCCACACCCGGTCGGCGATACCAAAGGTCCGCTTCAGGCACTTATCTTCGACTCGGTATTCAACTCGTTCCGTGGCATCATTGCCTACTTCAAGATAGAGAACGGAGAGATACGCAAGGGCGACAAGGTGAAGTTCTTCAACACCGGAATGGAGTATGTGGCAGACGAGGTTGGCGTATTGAAGATGGACATGGTGCCACGTCAGGTGCTCGGAACGGGCGAGGTAGGCTACATCATATCAGGCATCAAGGATGCCACAGAGGTTAAGGTAGGCGATACTATCACCCATGTCAACCGTCCATGTGACAAGGCTATCTCCGGATTCCAGGAAGTCAAGCCTATGGTATTTGCCGGTGTGTATCCCATTGACCCAAGCGAATACGAGAATCTGCGTGCTTCGCTCGAGAAGCTACAGCTCAATGACGCTTCACTGACATTCTCGCCAGAGTCGTCGGTAGCCCTCGGCTTCGGTTTCCGTTGCGGATTCCTCGGACTTCTGCACATGGAGATTGTGCAGGAACGACTCGACCGCGAATTCAACATGGACGTCATCACCACCGTGCCCAACGTTTCGTATATGGTATACGACAAGCAGGGAGGCGTGAAGGAGGTGCACAATCCGTCGGGATTGCCCGAGCAGACACTTATCGACCATATCGAAGAACCATACATACGTGCATCGATCATCACCACGACAAACTTCATTGGTCCTATCATGACGCTCTGCCTCGACAAGCGCGGCGAGCTTATCAACCAGGAATACGTCAGTGGCAACCGTGTGGAACTGCACTTCATGCTGCCTCTCGGTGAGATTGTTATCGACTTCTACGACAAGCTCAAGTCGATAAGCAAAGGCTACGCATCGTTCGACTACCATATTGACGGATTCCGTCCGTCACGTCTTGCCAAGCTCGACATTTTGCTCAACGGCGAGCCAGTAGATGCTCTTTCGGCACTGACACATCAAGACTATGCCGTAAGCATGGGACGCAAGATGTGCGAAAAGCTGAAGGATCTCATTCCACGCCAGCAGTTCGACATTGCCATACAGGCAGCAATAGGTGCCAAGATTGTTGCACGCGAAACAATCAAGTGCGTGCGCAAGGACGTGACAGCCAAGTGTTATGGTGGCGACGTAAGCCGTAAACGCAAGTTGCTCGAAAAGCAGAAGAAGGGCAAGAAGCGTATGAAGCAGATTGGCAACGTCGAGGTTCCGCAAAAGGCATTCCTCGCCGTGCTGAAGCTCGACTAATATCCGACGTAAGAAGGTCGATAAAAACAAAATACATATTCAACCAAACATAAAATAATAAGTCAACTAAACAAATATAGAAAGGAAGGTAACTTATGAAAGAGTTGGTCGGCACAAACACGCGCGACGTAGCACGTGAGTTGGCAAGACGTTACAGTACAATGACGCACGATGAGCTCGACGTGCTTGAGAGCATACTTGTACCCATCAAGTACGCCAAAGGCGAAATTGCACTCAGCGAAGGTGAAATATGCAAGAACTTCTTGTATATCGACAAGGGACTCATGCGCCAATTCTACTTTAAGCACGGCAAGGAAGTGACCGAACATCTGGCACAAGACCATACCATCGTAATGTGCATCGAAAGCCTCTTCAAGGAGGAACCAACCAAGCTGCAGATTGAGGCCATCGAGCCTACTGTAGTGTACGCTCTGCCTAAGGCCGAGCTTGAAAGAGTGGCTATGCACAACGTCAACATACAGATACTCTACCGCAAGATATTGGAGGAAAGCCTCATCATGTCGCAGGTACATGCCGACCTTGTGCGCTTTGAGACAGCACAAGACCGCTACAAGAGACTGTGCAAACTGATGCCGCAGGTGGTGTTACGTGCACCGTTGGTGTACATAGCAAGCTATCTGCAGATGACCCCCGAGACATTGTCGCGTGTACGTGCATCTACTCTTCTCGACTAAGAGAGAACGTCACGCTATACAAATGACTTTTAACATTATCACAAAATGAAAAAAATATTGTTGTTAGGTTCGGGCGAATTGGGCAAAGAGTTTGTCATCGCCGCAAAGCGTGCAGGACAATATGTCATTGCATGCGACAGATACGAAGGCGCACCGGCAATGCAGGTTGCCGACGAGCACGAAGTGTTCAACATGCTTGATGGCGATGCCTTGACTGCTGTTGTTGAGCGTCATCACCCAGACATCATCGTGCCTGAAATCGAAGCAATACGTACCGAACGTCTTTTCGACTTCGAGAAGGAAGGCATTCAGGTGGTGCCGAGCGCCCGCGCCGTAAACTATACAATGAACCGCAAGGCCATACGCGACCTCGCAGCAAAGGAATTGGGACTGCGTACAGCCAAATACTTCTACGCAACCACTCTCGAACAGCTCCGCGAGCACTCTAAGGAGATTGGTTTTCCATGCGTAATCAAACCCCTTATGTCATCATCGGGTCACGGACAGAGCATCGTTCGCGAACCGGAACAGCTTGAAAAGGCATTCAACGATGCCATGGAAGGAAGCCGTGGCGATGTTAAGGAGATAATCATCGAGGAATTCATCCACTTCGACTCTGAGTTCACTCTGCTCACAGTAACACAGAAAAACGGCCCCACACTGTTCTGTCCGCCTATCGGACACGTACAGAAAGGTGGCGACTATCGCGAGAGCTGGCAGCCGTTCCAGTTGCCTGAGGACGAATTGCGCAAGGCAGAAGACATGGCAGAGAAGGTGACAAAGGCACTTACCGGTGCCGGAATCTGGGGCGTTGAATTCTTCCTTACAAAGGAGGGTGAAGTGATATTCAGCGAACTTTCACCACGTCCGCACGACACTGGAATGGTTACACTGGGCCATACAACAAACCTCTCAGAGTTTGAACTCCACTTCCGCGCAGTAATGGGACTGCCCATAGCAGGCATTCATCTTGATCATGCAGGAGCAAGTGCCGTAGTTCTTTCACCCACAGAGACCAACGACCCGCTGCCATACAACTTCATGGATGCACTCAAAGAAGATTACACACGAGTACGTATCTTCGGTAAGGGGGAGGCACACGTAGGTCGCCGTATGGGCGTAGTGCTCTGCTATGGCGAACCGACAGCCGACACCACACAGCTTCGTGACAAGGCAAAGCGACTCGCAGCAACAGTGCTTGGTACCGACCCATATATGGACAAGTAACATAACAAAGCAATGCTATATACAAAAGTTTCGCAAGTCGTCGACTTGCGAAACTTTTTTTTATTAATCATCATGAACAAGATCATTTCAGCCAAATCATCAAGCCACCATATTGCAACATTGCAATCTATGCGTTTCGTATTCTGCATGCAGATTTTCATCTGCCACTATTTTAGAAGTCTTGGTTTTCACGGCTTTGATTATGGGGGTGATGCAGGTGTCACATTCTTCTTCATACTAAGTGGATTTGTACTGAGCATAGGATGCGGCCCAAGAGTAGAAGACGGAACTTTCCGATACGTTCAGTTCTTACGCAAACGCCTTGCAAAAATATATCCACTTCATTTGGTTACATTCACCATAGCTTTATGTATGAGCTTTGCAGCCGGAGTGAAATTCAATATCACAAAGACAATACTCCACGTATTTATGCTTCAAGGGTTTACTCTATCCGAAGACATGCTGAGATATGGAACTGGACTTTCGTGGTTTCTTGGTGCATTGTTCTTTTGCTATTTGTTGTTTCCATTTCTCTATAGACAATTGATAATATCGCGCAACAGAGTATTCAAAGCCCTACTGACGATATATATATTATTTGCACTTATGATAGAGTCATGCTGCAACAATACAGCAATAGATAACTTCGTATATGCCTTTCCACCATTACGTATCATTGATTTTACATTAGGAATAATATTGTATCGCCTGTATATCGCAAACATTGCCATTCGCATCAAGCAATGGATTTGCCGACAGTCTGCCTTTATGCTGTCGATACTTGATATAATAGTTGTGTCAATATCAGCATTGACATTTATCCCATACTCTTCATTGCCATCATGTATACGTTTAGCTCCATTGTTTTGGCTACCATTCAGTTTGTTAATATATTGGTTTGCCATATCAAGCAACAACAAAGGCACAATTACAAAATTATTAAGCCAACGAGCACTTGTTTTCTTGGGCAACATCAGTTTCGAAATATACATGTTGCATGGTATAGTGATTACAGCATTTGTATTCGTGTGGGGACGTCTCTTTGGATATGACACCGTATGCAACCCCATACTTTTTGCAATATGCCTTATATTGTCTATTGTTGCAGCCTACTTATTCGCAATAATTATGAGAATCGGGCGTTATATGTATAAAAAGAAATTCAATGAACAGGAATAATTATTCAATCATAGATTTTCCAAAGATAATCGACCCTCGTGGCAATCTTACCGTTGCTGAGAGTATGCAACACGTGCCTTTCGACGTGCGTAGGGTATATTGGACCTACGACGTTCCGTCAGGCGAGAGTCGTGGCGGACATGCTCATAAGCAATGTCGTGAGGTGATTATTGCCGTAAGTGGGTCGTTCACAGTGACGCTCGACAATGGTATCGAGAAGCAATCGTTCCATCTCAACCATCCTTGGCAAGGATTACTCGTTGAAACAGGTATATGGCGTACGCTCGAGGATTTCTCATCAGGTGCTGTATGTCTTGTTTTAGCTTCCGAACTATTCGATGAGGAAGACTATATAAGGGAATACGATAGTTACATTAACTATATACAAAAGAAATGTTCGAAGTAAAAAGATACACTCCCGAAGACAAATCCATATGGGATAAATATGTCGAAAAAGCACGCAACGCCACATTCCTTTTCCGTCGCGACTATATGGATTATCATGCCGACCGTTTTCATGACCACTCTCTTCTGTTCTACAAAAACAGTAAGCTGTACGCCTTATTGCCAGCCCACCAGATTGACAATACACTGTACTCACACTTTGGTTTGACATACGGCGGACTGATAATGGACATCAATGTGACTATAGTAGACACATGCGATTTGTTCGATGCACTCAACGATTATCTTCGTAGCATTGGTATTGCGAAAGTTATGTATCGTCCTGTACCTTGGATTTACCACTTACATCCGTCTGAAGAAGACCTTTATGCAATATTCTGGAGATGCAAAGCCCGATTGTCCGTGCGCAATATTGGCACTACCATATTTGTAAACCAACATTTGCGTTGGCGAAAGGACCATCTGCGCCGACTTCGAAAGGCACACGAAGCAGGAGTAACTGTCGAACGCAATGCAAGTATTGACGATTTCTGGCGCATTCTTGAAGACAATTTGCACAAACGCTTCAACTCTAAACCTGTTCACTCTTTGGCAGAAATAAAAATGCTAAAGGAACGCTTTCCCGACAACATCATACAATACAATGCCTATAAGGACGGACAGATAATAGGAGGACTGACTGTTTATCTCAGCCAGCAAGTTGTACACGGACAGTATAGTGCTACCAATGATGCCGGCAAAGAGTATGGTGCAATGGAGGCAATATACGAACAGCTTATGTATAAAGACTATCCTAATGTGCCGTATCTCGACTTTGGAAGCAGTACTGAAAATAATTGTAGTGTAATAAATGCTGGACTTATTGCCCATAAAGAAGGCTATGGCGGTCGCGGCGTGTGCTACGACACCTACGAATGGGAGGTTTAGAATGTGGAGTGTTGAATGTTGAATGTGGAGTGTTAAGTGTGGAGTGTTAAATGTTGAATGTTGAGTTATGGATATGATAAAGTTTCTTGACCTAAAAGCGGTGACGGCAATGCATACCGACGAAATAAGTGCTGCCGTGCAACGTGTTGTGGATAGCGGATGGTATCTGCAAGGCGGTGAGAACAAGGCGTTCGCCGAGGAGTATGCCCGTTATATCGGCACGCGTTATTGTGTAGGTTGCGGCAACGGACTCGACGCTCTTACGCTCATCTTGAGGGCTTATAAGGAGATGGGCGGACTGCACGACGGCGACGAAGTGATAGTACCAGCCAACACCTATATAGCCACAATTCTTGCCATAACCGAGAACAATCTGACACCAGTGTTTGTAGAACCACGCATCGATACATTCCAGATTGACGACAGACAGATTGAACGTGCCATAACAAGTCGCGTCCATGCCATAATGATAGTACATCTGTACGGACAGTGCGCATACACCGAGCGCATACACGAAATATGCCTTAGCCATAACCTGCTGCTCATCGAGGACAACGCCCAGGCTCACGGATGCCGCTACAACGGCAAACGTACAGGTTCATTGGGCAATGCCGCTGCCCACAGCTTCTATCCAGGCAAGAACCTTGGGGCACTTGGCGATGGCGGTGCCGTCACTACCGACGACGAAGAACTGGCCAATATGATTGGTGCATTGGGCAATTACGGATCTGAACGCAAGTACGTGTTCAAATATAAGGGCCGCAACAGTCGACTTGACGAGATTCAAGCAGCCGTATTGCGGGTGAAACTGAAGTATCTCGATGCCGACAATGCGCTGCGCCGCAACATTGCCATGCAATACATTGAGCATATAGACAATCCCTTGCTTACTCTTCCCTCTACAGATTATTGCCATAGCAGCGTACACCACATATTCCCTGTGCTGTGCAGCGAACGCGAACGCTTACAACAACACTTGCTCAATCAAGGTATACAGACAATGATACACTACCCCATCCCACCCCATCGCCAGCAATGCTATGCCGACATGGGTTTGCTGTCGTTGCCAATTACCGAGCGCATACACAGCGAAGAGCTAAGCCTTCCGCTTAACCCTACGCTGCAACAAGAGGAAATAGAACGAATCATCGAAGCTGCCAACAGCTTCAAGTAGAGTTCTTGACAACTGCTTCTGGACATGTTGCGTGTCTTGAAACAACCGTATCATGCCATGATACGAAGTTATTTTATGGCCGATTGCTTATAAAACAATACAAACTATAGGAGGCTATGGCATTCCCGCCATAGCCTCCTACTGTTTGGTTTACTGCAAAATCAATATCTTGCACTGAATGTGCTTACGCTATATACCTTGTAATTGATGTCGTTTTCTTCATCCATATATTCGTTGTACATAAGCATCCGCTTGCCGTCGAAGCGCACTGTCATGTCCATATAGTCGTCATCATCGTCTAAGTCGTCATCGCCAAATTCGAACGGTTCGTAGCAGCGCAGTATGCCGTTTTGCTTGTCTCTCCATTCCCAGCGTCCTATTTCCACGTCGCCATCCTGATAGAAGCACATGAATGTGCCGCACGGCGAGAAGATAACGCGGCGACAGTAATCATCATCGTCGAGGATGTCGTCCTCATCAAATCCCCACTGCTTGCCTTCCGGTGTGATAGTGATATCTTGCTTCACTTTGAAGAAGTTGTCAAGCCATTGCTTGCCGTATCCGATATACGCCTTATCAGTGTAAAGCCATGCCTCCTGACTGTCCATTCTCCATGAACGACACAACTGGCGAACAGCCTCATCGGTCTTATAATTGAAATCGACGTTTACTATAATCGTTATGTCAACGCCATTGCAGTTGGTATATGTCACCGTTACAACTCCTACTACGTCACCATTCTTATTAATCTTGATTTTGGTGCCGTTGCTCAATTTATATACACCATCCTTCTCATGTGTGAATGTGCCATAAATATACAGACCGTTGTCAAAATCTACCGATCCGTTGATGTCGGTAGCACGTGTTGCCATACGCGAGAACTTAGGTTTGTTGCCGGCATTATTTTTAGTAATGAGGAAATGACCGTCGGCGAAGAGTTCGATTGATTTGAATTCGGGGGCAACAGCTCCATCGCCCCATTTCGTCACATCCATTTTAACGGCATCATTGGCATACTGCTCATTATCGAAATTACCAAATGTAAACTTGGCTGATGGTTTGACACTGTCGGGAATACGCATCTGACCGCCGTCATCGTCGTTACTACAAGCCATAAAAGCAAACGAAGCAATAGCAATAATAAAAGAATAAATAACGTTCTTTTTCATAATGTTTCGTTTTTAGTTGTTAATGTTTACGTTTAGTTATCTTACTGTTGCAAAGATATACAATATACTCCAACCAAACAAGTGTTCCGAAATAGAATAATCTATAGGAATATCTAACGAACTCTAAAGATTGTCAAAACTGCCGAGAACAACCGTATGACTACATAAATAAAGCAAAAAGGAACGGCGGACTCCCCTACCACGCCCCGCAGAAAATCTATAGCATATAAAGCCAACTGTGCGTCGGACGGGAGGCCCCCGTTGCGATATCCAACGGTAAATACAGTTTGCCTATTCAGTTATCAAACACGGAACGCCACGTGCAGCCTGCGCTCCCATGACAAGAGCCTGCTCGATGTCGGCTGTCTTCGACGGACCTGAGATGAACGTTCCGAGTCCTGTAGCAGGCATTTCGATGCGTGCGTAAGCCTCGTGCATATTATTGACGATGCCGCTTTGGGGCAGCACAATGACGAGATACTCGCATATGAAGCACACCGCCTTCTGCTTCATCGACTGCGGAATCCACACACATCCGTTCTCTGCCACACCTATCTGACCGCTCACCACACCCACATCGGTGCCGTTAAGAGCCTGAGCATCTGCCACGGTATCGGGATTTAGCGTTGCCATCTTTACCTCCGGAAGATTGGAAGCCACAACCTTGGCATCGGGATAAGCCTTACGTATGATGTCGTCGAGACTGTCGCCCGTTGCTACCTCAACCACATTGGCACCCACAGCCTGGCTCATCTCTATGAACTGCGCTACCGTGTCGGCATAGGTTATGCCCTTCACTTCGTCGGCAGGCATATCGTATTGCTCGCGCGTATTGCTGCGGAGCTTCTGCAAAAGTTCTTCTTTATAATTACCCATCAGAATTCAACATTAATCATTAAACACTCAACATTTAACACTTAACATTCAACACTAAACCTTACCCTTCTTCCACATATCTTGAAATGACTCCTTGGCAAACTCCGGCTTAGTATGTCCAACGCTCCAAGGATTCACTCCACGCACACGTGTGATTTTGTCTGGCACGATATTGGCCAACGGAGCCAGACGCAAGGCGGCAGCATACAGATGCGGATGTTCAAACAATGCCTCCATACCCATCGACATGAACTTCTTCATAGGGTCGGCACGATGTAGCGAATCGAGTTTCTGACGCCACAGATATATCTGCGAGCCTGGTCCGACCTTCGACGGACACACATTGTCGCACGACAGACACAGCGTGCAAGCCGACACATTGTCGCTGTAGCGGCGTGCATCTCGCAGCATACCAAGGTTCACGCCGATAGGTCCGGGTATAAAGTATGTATATGAATAGCCACCCGAACGGCGATAGACCGGACAAGTGTTCATGCACGATCCGCAGCGTATGCACTTCAAAGTTTCCCAATGTTCGTTGTCAGCGAGAATGTCGCTTCGACCGTTGTCTACCAGAATCACGTGCATCTCGGCACCCGGTCGAGCCTGACGGAAGTGCGATGTGTATGCAGTAGTAGGCTGTCCGGTAGCCGAACGGCACAGCAGACGCTGGAAAACGGCAAGCGATTTGTAGTCGGGTACAATCTTCTCGATGCCCATAGCCACCAGATGCAGCTTAGGCATTGACGTAGACATGTCGGCATTGCCCTCATTGGTGCACACCACGATGTCGCCCGACTCAGCCACACCGAAGTTGCAGCCCGTCATACCAGCCCCTGCCTCCATGAATTGGTTGCGCAGATGCATACGTGCGCAGCGTGTCAGATATGTAGGGTCGTAATTGCCAATCTCCCGGCTGATGCCTTTCTCTTCAAACATACGGCCCACCTCCTCACGTTTCAGGTGTATTGCCGGCATAACTATATGACTCGGCTTCTGATGAAGCAGTTGCAGAATGCGCTCGCCGAGGTCGGTCTCCACCACGTCTATGCCGTTCTGTTCGAGATAAGGATTCATGCCACACTCCTCAGTAAGCATCGACTTCGACTTCACCATCTTCTTCACGCCGTGCTGCTTGAGTATTTCGAGCACCGTATTGTTGAAGTCGTCGGCTGTGCGTGCCCAGTGTACTATCACGCCACGGCTTTCAAGCTGAGCGGCAAACTGCTCCAGATAGTCAGCCAGATGCGTTATGGTGTGCCGTTTTATCTGGCTGGCGTGCTCGCGCAGCTGTTCCCATTCGTCCAAGCCCTCCGCCATCTGGTCGCGCTTCTGTCTTAGCGCCCAGAAAGTGGCGTCGTGCCATGTTGTCTTCTCTCTGTTTTCGTTGAAGCGGCGTGCCGCTTTGCTGTGTAGTGTACTCATAGTCCTGCTGCCAATATCTGTACTACATGTATGAACTTGATAGGTTTGTTCTCCTTGCGTGCTATGCCCTGCATGTGCATCAGGCACGACGAGTCGGGACCCGTGATGTATTCGGCTCCCGTAGCCATGTGTCGTGCTATCTTGTCCTCGCCCATTCGTGTCGACACGTCGGGCTCCTCCACCGAGAACATGCCACCGAATCCGCAGCATTCGTCCTTGCGTTCGGGCTCACGTATTGTGATGCCGTCTACCATACGCAGAAGGTCGATAATCTTGTTGAACTGCGGCACGTTGCGTTCTGACGGCGACGAGAGTCCCAATTCGCGCACTCCATGGCACGAATTGTGTACACTCACCACATGGGGGAAGCTTGCCTTAAGGCTACTGGGCTTCACTACGTCGTGAATGAATTCCACCACGTCCATAATCTTCTTCGACGTGAGGCACTCATGATGTCCTTTAGCCAATCGTGGATGATACAGCTTGACAAAAGCAGTACACGATGCCGACGGAGCCACGACATAATCGAATCCGGCAAACTTCTCGTCGAAACTGTCGGCTATCTTGCCTGCCATCTTCTCAAATCCTGCATTGGCCATAGGCTGTCCACAACAAGTCTGGTCAAGGGGGTAGGCTACGTCAAGTCCAAGACTCTTAAGGAGCTTGTATGTGGCGACACCTACCTCGGGATAGAGTGCGTCTACGTAGCAGGGAATAAACAATCCTATTTTCATAATGTTAAAAGAGTCATCCGCTTATTAAGAAAACTATCAATTAATGCGATGCAAAAGTAATAAAAATCAAATGAAATCGAAATGTTGAAATTAAGCAATTTTATAGATTTAAATTATTTAACGTTGCGTTTTTATGCGTTTTTTTACTATCATTGCATGCAATATTATCAGCGTCATCGCATTATAAGTATAGACAACATACAACAAACGTATTACACCAATGCATCACAGACTATATATATTAATAATGTGTACACTGCTGCTCACAGCCATGTCGCTGGCTTCGTGCAGTGTCGACGACGCACCCGACAAGCAGTTCGACATGAGCTACAACGCACAGTCGGGCACGCCATACAGCGGAAAATGGGACGTCAGCGGCAAGAGCATCGACAAGATACTGATGAGCGAAGTCGGCACAACCTTCATGTTCGGCGCCATACCTACCATGCAGATTGTACAAACCATATTCGCCGGGCACGCCATCGAGGGCGTTTCCACCGGAGCTCAGAGCGTGGCTTACGAGTCGGTGCAGCAATCCGACGGCACAATAGTGTACGCCATAAAGCCTTCGGTGTGGCAGATTGAAGTGCAGACTGACGGCAAGCACCACAACGTACAGTTCATGCTGGGGCCCACCGATGCCTCTACCGACCAGCAGTCGTGGGGCAAATACACTCCCAAGACTCGTGTGCTGACCGTGTTTCTGCACATCACCGCCTACACCATCGACAATGGCGACACACACCCCCTACAACTGAAACTCACTTACACAGGCACCCCCATAACCGACTGTTGAAACTTTTGAAACCTGAAGAGCGCCTCGTGCGCGACATACAGAACGGCGACCGCGCTGCCATGCGACGGCTCTACGACCAGTATTCGGGATATATCATGGCTATTGTCATGCGATATGTTCCGGACAGGGACGACGTGGCCGATGTAGTGCAGGACACTTTCGTCAGGATATTCACGTCGATGAGCCAATACGAGTATCGGGGCGAGGGCACGCTAAGGCTATGGCTGTCGAGGGTTACTGCCAATGAGGCGCTCGGTTTTCTGCGCCGCAAGGGCAGCATAAAGTTCACCGACAACATACCCGACTCTCCTACCGACGACGAACCGGACATAAGCCAGATCTCCGACGAGGCGCTTTCTGAAATGATTGCATCGCTGCCCGAGGGCTACAGAGTGGTGCTCAACCTATATGTTTTCGGCCAAATGAGCCACAAGGAGATAGCCGACGAACTGGGAATAACACCCAGCACATCGGCTTCGCAATATTTTCACGCCAAGAAGATGTTGGCTAACAAGATTAAGGAATACAACAAAAGAAACGCAATATGAAACAAAACGATTGGACCAGCAAGCTGCACGAACGTCTCGACGGCCATAAGGCTACTGTGCCCGACGGATTGTGGGACAAGATAGCCGAACGTCTCGACGACAACATCGCCACTGCACCTGCACCCCTACCCAACAACCACAACCGCCCAAAGACCATACGCCTCGTTGCTTTGGCTATGTCGGCTGCCGCTTCGGTGGCTGTCGTGGTGATGGTGGCGCTCCGAATGAACGACGACACTATTAATAATGTGGCAAGCAAGTTCGACCGCCCGGCTGCATCATTGCACAATCCGGCTACGTCGTCGGTTGTCAATGCACCGCATAGGCTTATATCCCGCATAGCATCGGCTACGCATGCATCCGAGCCTATAGCGCAAACACCGCAAACGGCAGTACTGCTGGCGGAAGCCGCACCGCTATCAGAGGACACTACATATCGCTCGGTATGCGAGACTCCAGCCAACGACCTGCAAACCATAACAGCTCCTGACGAGAGCAATGCAACACCTGACGAGAGCAACTCTACGTCAAGGATGCGCAAAGGCAGCAACGCCAACAAGACTTACAACAAGCCTTCGGCTACGTCGTATGCCATGACACGGCAGACAAAGCACGCCCATCAGTCTAATAGATGGAACATAGGAGTGCATGCCGAGGGCATAACCACCGACAGCCGCAACACCCAGCGCCCAATGCTCATGGCCACTCGCGAGTCGGACATGCTCGCTTCGGGCAATCCCAACAAGGTGCAGTCGGTGCTGTCGAACGCCCCCTTGCAGCTTGCCGACTATTCGCAGACCAAGCACCACTACCACCCTATGTCGTTCGGACTGTCGGTTGGCTACAACCTCACGCCTCGCCTCACACTCACTACGGGCATGGTATACACCTACGCATCGTCCGACTTCACCAGTTCGGCAGCCGGCGATGACATCATAGAGACCCAACGTCTGCACTACATCGGCATTCCACTCAACTTGAAGTATAAGGTTTGGGGCAACAACGCCATCCATACTTACGCCATAGCAGGCTGCCAAGCCGACTTCAACGTATCTGCCAAGATGCAGACAGGCGACATTACCACCGATGCAGACAAGGACCGCACGCAATGGTCGGTAGGCGGAGCCGTGGGCGTTCAGTACAACATCATACCTCGCATGGGCATCTACGCCGAGCCTGGCATGCGCTACTATATCGACAACAAGAGCAGCGTGGAAACTATATTCAAGGAGAAGAAGCTCAACTTCAATCTTCAGTTGGGCGTAAGAGTGGAGCTTTAACAATGTGGAATGTTGAATGTTGAATGTTGAGTTTGGAATGTTGAATGTGAAATGTTAAGTGTTAAGTTTGTGAGAAGCAAAGCTAACTGTAGGAGGTTATGGCGTCCCCGCCATAACCTGAGCAAGCAGACAACACAAACTATAACAAATAGGAATGAGCCGACAGACTGCTCAGGCTAAGGCGAGGACGCCATAGCCTCCTAATAATTTGCAGTCGCAGGCGTAGCCGAGAACAATTCAAAATTCAAAAATCAAAATTCCTAATTTCCACAGGCAACAATTCAAAACTCAATAATTCAAAATCGCAGGCGTAGCCGAGAACAACTCAAAATTCAAAAATCAAAATTCCTAATTCGAAAAGGGCTCCTTTTGGCTTGCAAAACGAGTCCTTTTGGAATGCAAAAGGACTCCTTTTACACCTCAAAACGAATACATTTGAAGTGCAAAAGGACTCCTTTTTTCTTTAACATCATTTTCCTTTGCGCATATACCGCAAATTCAATACTCCCATAAGCATGCCGAACAGCACACTCTCAAGGGCGAGACTGCCGAGAGTCTGGTCGCGTCCCCAACCGAAGAGCAGACTTGCAACTATGCATATCACAAAGTAAATGACGGTGAAGCCGACCGACAGCGCCAGCCATTCCATTATCTTGTCTTTTGTTATCTTCATACACTTAACATTCAACACTTAACACTTAACACTTAACATTCCACATTCAACATTCCACATTCATCACTACCCCAGCGTCACCACCTCACAATCCTTCATCTCTGCACCGTCGATGGTGAGCCTTACGATTGTGCGCTCCTTCTGCCAACCCTGACGTCCGGCAGCACCGGGATTGATATGGAGCAGACGTAGGGTGCGGTCGTACTTGATGCGGAGAATGTGCGAATGGCCGCTGATGAAGAGCTGTGGCGGACGCTCCATCAGTTCGCGGCGTATACTTGGATCGTATCTGCCAGGATAACCACCAATGTGCTTCATCAGCACCTCTACATCCTCACACTTGAAGCGCAACACTTCGGGAAACATACGTCGCAGTTCGGCACCGTCGCCATTGCCATACACTGCACGTAGAGGGCGTATGGCAGCCAACTGCTCTGCCATTTCGGTAGAACAGAAGTCGCCACAATGCCATATCTCGTCGCATGGTTCGAGATACTTACGATAGCGTTCGTCCCAATACGAATGAGTGTCGCTGATTATACCAATACGTTTCATCTACTTGCTTTTAGTCGATGCCTGCACTCGTCTTACGAAATCGGCTATGAAATTCTTGGTACCCTCAAGTCCGAGCAACGATGAATTGACACACAGATCGTACGACGAGCTGTCGCCCCAACGCTTACCTGTATAGTAGTTGTAGTAAGACGAGCGTGTGTCCTCACGGCTCTCTATCAGCTTGCGAGCCTCGTCGGGCGAACATCCAAGGCGGTGGCATACGTTCTTGATGCGCTCGTCGATGTCGGCTGTGACAAATACCGTAACCATGTTCCGATGCTCGCGCAGCACATAGTCGGCACAACGGCCCACAAATACGCACGGCGACTCAGTGGCAGCCTTGCGTATGGCGTCGCTCTGCAGACGAAACAGATTCTCCTGCGATAGTCCGTTGTCGTAGAACGACGAGTCGCTGATGAAGGGCACGTGCATGTGGAATATCTGGTCGAGAAATCCCTTGCGCTCGTCGTTCTTCTCGAAAAACTCCTCGCTGAATCCACTCTCCTTAGCCGCAAGGTTGAGCACCTCACGGTCGTAGAACTTGCAGCCGAACTCGTCGGCAAGCATCTTGGCTATAGTACGGCCGCCGCTACCCAGCTGTCGGCCCACGCTTATTATAAGATTGTCGTTATTATTCATAGATGTATATCGTTTTTTGATATTACGTTCAGACTGTTGCCGGTGCCGACTTCTTCAGGCGTTTGATGTAAGCAGTCAGCATCGTTACTGCTACAACGGCAGATATGAGGTCGCTTATGGGCTGAGCATACCACACGCCATCGGTCTGATAGAAGTTGGGCAGCACTATAAGCAACGGCAGCAAGAAGAGTAGCTGCCTTGACAGCGACAGAAACATGCTCACCTTGGCCTTGCCTATGCTCTGGAAGAATCCCGTGCACACCATCTGCACGCCCACAACGGGGAACACAAGCATCAGGATGCGTAAGGCATGTGCCGAAATGCGTATCAGGGTCTCGTCGGTGGTGAAGAGTCGTGCGCACTCATAAGGTATGGTCTGGGCTATGATGAAGCCCGTGGTGGCTATACACACGGCTACACACATGGTATACTTCAGAGCCAGAAGCAATCGGTCGTAGTGACGCGCACCGTAGTTGTAGCCTGCAATGGGGAACATTCCCTGGTTCATACCCATATTGATCATCACGAAGATGAAGGCTATCTTGTTGCAGATGCCGAAGGCTCCTACTGCCAAGTCGCCTCCGTAACGCATTAGGGCGTTGTTGATGAATATGATGACAATGCACGAACAGACGTTCATGGCAAAGGGCGACATGCCTATGGCAAGTATGTTCTTGATGATGTGCGACACGGGGCGGTAGATGCCACGACGAAAGTGGACTATGCACTGGGGATTGCTGAATATGCGCAGCTGCCATGCCAGCACTGTGGCTTGGGCAATGATAGTAGCAAGCGCTGCTCCGCCTATGCCCATGTGGAGCGGCCAGATGAATATAGGCGACAGTATGGCATTGAGAATAACGGTCATGATGGATGCCATCATAGCCGAACGGGGTTTGGAAGCAGCTCGCAATATGGCGTTCATACCAAAGAACATGTGCGATATGGCGTTGCCTGCAAGCGTTATTACCATATACTCGCGGGCATAAGGCAGCGTGGCTTCGCTGGCTCCAAAGAATAATAGTATGGGGTTGAGAAACAAAAGTGTAATAATACTGAACGCTATGCCGATGATGATGTTGAGGGTCACGGCATTGCCGAATACTCGCTCGGCTGTGTCATAGTCTTTCTGTCCGAGTTTTACTGATATGCATGTCGATGCTCCTATGCCAACGCCGGCTCCGAATGCCGCACCGAGATTCTGCAGGGGAAATGTTATAGCCAGTCCGCTGATGGCCAATGGTCCGCAACCCTGTCCGATAAAGATGCTGTCGGTCATATTGTAGAGCGATGCCGCTGTCATTGCTGCTATTGCCGGCAGGGCATACTGCATGAGCAGACGGCCTACGGGCTTGGTGCCGAGTTGGAGGGTTGCTTGCTTGCTGTTATCCATAAATTTTAATGTTTTAATTAGTCACGAATTACCATGAATTATCCATGAATTTAGGGTCACGAATTGTCATGAATTGATTCGAGAGATTCGCGTGATTCGTGGTAAAAGATTCAACACGAATTGCACTAATCACACGAATATTGGTGGCTTGATTAATGTTTAATGATTAGTGTTTAATGTTTAATTGTTAGGGGGCTTGATTAATGATTAATTGTAGGAGGCTATGGAGTCCCCGCCATAGCCTGAGCAGTTGGCAGGCACATTTCTATTTTGTTATAGCTTGCGCTGTTTGCTTACCCAGGCTATGGCGGGGACGCCATAGCCTCCTATAGTTAGTCTGCTTCTCACAAACTTAATAATTAATCATTAAGCACCCTAACAATTAAACATTAATCATTAAGCACTTAACATTTAACACTTACCCCTTACTCTCCGTACACTTCCTTCAGCTTGGCCTCGAGCTTTTCGCCACGCAGGTCGGCTGCTATTATTGTGCCGTTGGGGTCGACAAGGAAGCTGGCTGGAATTGCGTTTACGCCATAAATCTGTCCGGCTACTGTCTTCCATCCCTTCAGGTCAGAGAGGTGAATCCAAGGCATCTGCATGTCTTCAATAGCCTTAGTCCAGTTTTCGAGCTTGTTGTCGAACGAGAGGGCTACGATGTTGAAGCCCTTGCCCTTATACTTCTCATAGGCAGCCTTCACGTTAGGCATCTCGGCACGGCACGGACCACACCACGAAGCCCAGAAGTCGAGCAATACATAGTTGCCCTTGCCCAGATATTCCGAGAGCTTGTGGGGCTGACCGTTTACGTCGTTCTCCTCAAGGTCGGTAAACTTCTGTCCGATGAACGCTGCCTTCTTGGCAAGCATCTTCACCGTCTGGTTGGCACGAGCCAATGCAGGATGGTTTACGTAGGCATACTTAGCGTCAAACAAATCCTTCAGCTGCGGATATTCGAGCTCATAGACGAGGTTGCCGAGGAAAGCCGCGGGTATGAGGTTGTCCTTATTGGCATTGACAATCTCGAGCGTGCGGTTCTTGATGCGCTCCTGTACGGGCGCCATCTTGGCCTCAAGTTGCTTGCCCAAAGCGCCCAGCTGCTCGTTGGTGGCACCCGACTGGCGTGCCTTGTTATACTCGTCGAAGAAGGGACGCAGCTCGGCGTTCATGGCATCCAGCTCCTTGTCGTAAGCCACAAGCTTGTTGTTCTGCTCTGAGGCGCTCACTGTCTGCTTCACCATGTCGGCTGTGATGGGTGTGCCGTCGTTGAAGAAAGGCATGGCATAGGGAGTGTTCTTGGCGTAGATGCGCAGCAGGGCGTCCTTCTGTGCGGTGCCCTTAAGGGCAAACTTGCCTGCCTCCACTACGGCGCTGTCGCACAGCGCCTTGTTGCCACGTGCCATAGGATTGACAATATACACCTTCTTTACGTCGGCGGCACATGCACCCTTGATGTTGTACTCAGCTGTCTGCTGGGCGAATGCAGCCACTGCCACAAAGGCAAGGGCTACTGTTGAGAATAGACTCTTCATAAACTATTTGCTTGTTTGTTGATTATTGTCGTTATAGATACGTTATGTATAAATATGTGTCATTTTGACATTGCAAATGTACAGATTATTATCAAAACAGCCAAAACAACGCTCCGCTTATTATACTTTTTCAACACTACATAACAAAAATGCGGCACAACTCTCATCGAGCAGTGCCGCATTTTTATGTTTAACTTAAAAATGTTTTCGTAATAATGAAAATCCTCACGGACTCTCACCGTCACCTGTTAAACAATCGATAAAAAATTTACCTTAAACCTAATAACTAAAAACCTAAATCTATTACTACTAACCTAAACAATCTATTAACCTTTTTGACGATGCAAAGGTATAAAACTTTCTGTGTGTACGCAAACAATCGCCCACTCTTTTAGCTTCTTTTAGCGAAATAGTTGATATAAAACAACTGATTGTGCACGAACACAACAGTTTTTTACATTCATTAAAACTATAGCATACTGTCATATTCAAATAAAGACATAAGCGCATGGGAGATCTATGACAAGCAAGAAGAATACGAGGCTGCGACGCATTAATATCGTGATACTAATACAAGGAACATGATATAGAGCACTGTTCTGCGCTTTGAAACAATCGTATCATGCCATGAAACGACCGTTTCATGCCTTGATACAATCATATCATGGCTTGATACGAATGTTTTTAAACGTATCATGATACGAAGTTTTTAAATGCATATAAAAAAAGCGTATCCCGACAATCACTGCCCGGATACGCCCCAAAAAAAATTTACAATCTTATCTAACTATAAACCTGTGTCATAGTCTTTATATACCTGTTGGCGGAATTAATTTAGTGCATACTTAATTCTGCCAATGGGCTTGTCGTTAATGAAGTTTACGTATTGC
>URDM01000034.1 GCA_900546575.1 uncultured Prevotella sp. | reverse complement strand
ATGGAAACAAAAAAATATCGCTCAAGAATAAAAACTTGAGCGATATTTTTTTGACGTGTATATACTAGCATCGCGGATACGCTTACAACTTGTGAATATTGCGGAATTTAGAACTGTTGCCAAATCGTTACCTCTTTTGAGGAAAAAAGTTCATAAATAGCTCATTTTAAGCTATTCAACGGAATTTAGCGGAATTTTAATGCAAAAACTTGACTTCGCTTGCGCTGAATATTAACTTTGCAGCAAACCAATATCAAATAATACCAATGGCGATAAAATACGAAATACAGAAACTGAAAAACGCACAGGGCAAGGGCGATGAGCGTCGTTTTGTCCGCATTTATGAACAAGAGCCGATGACTGCAGACGAGTTGCAGACTCAGATTCAAGACAACTGTTCCCTGACTAAGAGTGATGTGGCAGCCACGCTTAAAGCTTTGTCTGAACTCATGAAGCAAGAACTGGCAAGCGGACGACGCTTCTATCTTCCCGATATAGGCTATTTCAAATTGTCGGTTGACCTCAGTATGTCTGAAAATACACTCACGGACAAGGTTCGCGCCGACAATATTTCGGTGCGAAACATCAAGTTTCGTCCTAATTCTGTAATGCTGAGGCACGTTAAAACAAAGGTCCGTTTCGAGCGTTCATGTTCAACCACTACCTCACGGCAGTATACCGAGGAGGAGCTTCAGACCCGATTGCGAGCCTATCTCAACACACATGCCTGTCTGACTCGCCGCGACCTTGAGCGCGACTTCGGTCTGCGTCAGGGCATGGCTCTGAAATGGTTGCGCCATTTCACCGAAACCGGCATACTGAGGAAAGAAGGAGTGCGTACTGCACCCGTATATTTTCTGCGTGAATGAGTAGGGATATGTTCATACGTGTCATTGTGTAAATACTGCCTCGTTAAAATATTCTAATAAAGCGCATGCTTCCTTTTGTTTCTGCATGAAAATCTGTAACTTTGCAGCATATTACATATATTATCTACATATATAAAGGCTGAAAAGCGTGAAAATAAAGGAAGTAACCAAGGCCCTTGAACGTTTCGCGCCTCTGCCCTTGCAGGAAAGCTGGGATAATGCTGGCCTGCAAGTAGGACTGACAGAGGCGGAAGTATCAGGGGCATTATTGTGTCTGGACGTTACGTGCCAGATTGTGGACGAGGCCATACAGAAGGGCTGCAACCTCATCGTGTCGCACCACCCGCTGATATTCCGTAAGCTTGCCCGACTGACGGGCGAGGACTATGTGCAGCAGGCCGTGATGAAGGCTATTGCCAACGGTATCGTGATTATGTCGATGCACACGAATATGGACAATGCACGGGGCGGCGTCAACTTCAAGATTGCCGAGAAGATGGGGCTGCACAATGTGCACTTCATGTCGACAAAGATGGTAGACGGAGTGGAGTGTGGTTCGGGAGTGATAGGAGAGTTTGAGGAACCTATGGCGGCCGACGACTTCATCATACTGCTCAAGAAGGCATTCTGCGTGGAGTGTGTCGAGGCCAACCAGCTGTTGCGCCGACCTATAAAGAAGGTGGCTATGTGTGGCGGTTCGGGCTCGTTCCTGTTGGATGAGGCGGTGGAGGCTGGTGCCGACGCTTTCCTTACGGGCGAGATGCACTATCATGAGTATTTCGGCCGCGAACAGCAGATACAGATAGCCGTGATAGGTCACTATCAGAGCGAACAGTTTACGAGCGAGATTTTCCGCGATATTATTGAGCGTGAGTGTCAGGGTGTGAAGTGCTTCATAGCCGAGACGTGCACCAATCCGATAATGTATTTTTAAAAGAATTCACCATAAAACAGAAATAACATATATATAACTATGGCAAAAAAGGAATCAGAAATTTCAGTAGAGAGCAAATTGCAGACTCTCTATCAGCTTCAGACTACTCTCTCGGCTATCGACGAGAAGCGTGCGTTGCGTGGCGAACTTCCTCTTGAGGTGCAGGACCTTGAGGACGAGATTGCCGGACTCAAGACTCGTGTTGAGCATATTGAGGGTGACATCAATGATTTTCAGCAGGCTGTAGCCCAGAAGCAGGGCGAGATTAAGGAAGCTGAGGAGAGTGTGGAGCGATATAAGAAGCAGCTTGACGAGGTGCGTAACAACCGCGAGTATGATACTCTGACAAAGGAGATTGAGTTTCAGAGCCTCGAAATTGAACTTTGCAACAAGAAGATCAAGGAGGCAAACGCTAAGGTTGAGGACAAGAAGCGCGAGCTGGTTCGCACCAACGACCTCATCAACGACCGCCAGCAGGCGCTCGACGAGAAGAAGAGCGAGCTCGACGAAATCATGCAGGAGACTCGCGAGGAGGAGCAGGCACTCAAGGCTAAGGCCGAGGATCTGGAGACTAAGATTGAGCCGCGTCTGCTGTCAAGCTTCAAGCGCATCCGTAAGAATGCCCGCAACGGTCTGGGCATCGTGTATGTGCAGCGTGACGCTTGCGGCGGCTGCTTCAATAAGATTCCGCCACAGCGACAGCTCGACATCAAGATGCACAAGAAGATTATCGTTTGCGAGTACTGCGGACGTATCATGATCGACCCTGAGTTGGCTGGCGTTAAGACTGTAGAGACTGAGGTTGTCGACGATAAGCCAAAGCGCAAGCGTGCCACAACACGCAAGACTGCTTCGAAGAAGTCGGAGGAGTCGGAGACAAAGCTCAGCTAATCGGTTGAGAACTCATTCAAGTTGAGAGTTCTTTCAAGTTGAGAGTTGAAAGTTAGGAGTTGAGAGTTATGATATGCTTTGATATTAAGTGTTTAGCTTGGTAATCATAACTTTCAATTCTCAACTCTCAACTCTCAATTATTTTAACTCCTAATTCCTAACTCCTAATTCCTAATTCCTAACTCCTATGCCTAATGCCAATAAATCCGTAACCTGGGATGAACTTCTTGAAAGCATCGCCACCGGTGCTGCCCATCCCGACGATACCAACTGGAAAATTTTTCGTTATCTTCAGCATAATTACAAGACGATGGGGTCTGTGACAGCTCGCACTCTGCTTGCAGCCTATATGAAACTGCACGTTAAGCGTATGTCGCTCGTCGACTCGTGCATGCTTGGTATGGCGGTGAAGATAAGCGAGACCTACGGCGACTTCAAATTGCCCAAGTTTCTTGAGGCTTGGGGCTACGACAGTTGTCTGCGTGCGCAGGACTTGCAGCGGCAGACAGGTAAGGACGGCAGGCAATATCTGTCGTTGAAGGAGCGCGTGGAGCGTGCCCTTCAGTCGTACAGGCTTCATCATCCGGAAGAGTGTAAGGGCGAGTGTGATGGCGTTGTCAGCATGTATGCCGCCAAGGTGTTTGAGAAGGAGGCAAATGGAAGGAAGCGCCGATATGTGAAGCTTGTAGCAACGAACGGCTCGGAACTCATTGCCGACAGCCATCAGTTTCCATGTCGTCCGTGGGAGATAAGCGGGCGATTGTTTGATGTGCTGACGAGGGTGTCGAAGCAAGGCAATGAGCGTGTTTCTGAAATAGTGGTTTCAGCGAAACGTGTGGATGAGGTGTTTTCGACGGAAGTTGGTTTTGTAGAGTTTATTGACGAAAGCCACGGCCACATACATGTCTACGACTCGCAGTCGCGGCATTTCGTGGCAGAGAAGTCGGTACAGACGGCATCGAAAATATCAGTTGGCAATTATGTGCGCTTTTGTCCCATAATAGCGAATGGCGACCATTTCAAGTCGGCTGCCATTGTGGGCGTTATGGATAAGTACGAAGGACGTAAGGCTTTTGGCATTTATGAGGCAAAAGTGGAATATGTCAATCCGAAAGAAAAATACATACGCTACTCGATAGAGTCGGCAATAAGATATACGCCCGAAGGAAATATCATAAAGGCAGGTTTCGCTTCAACGGCAGCGCTGCCGGAAGATGTTAGGAACGGAATGGTGCTGGGCAGCCACGTGCGCCTCATCCTCTTCCTGAAAAGAGGGAAAGACGGGATGAAGCACAACTATGTGGCTGAAGTGTTCTGAGAAATAGCGTGGGGAACTTATTAGCCCCACACTTCCTGTGCGATTTCTCTTACAAGGTCGAGTTTTGCCCACTGTTCTGCTTCTGTCAGCTTGTTGCCAATCTCGCATGAGGCGAATCCGCATTGCGGACTGAGGCTAAGGCGTTCGAGGGGTATGTATTTCTCGGCTTCGCGAATACGGGCAATGATGGTGGCTTTGTCTTCGAGTACTGGTGACTTTGTGGTGATGAGTCCAAGCACTACACGCTTGTTGTCTGAAACAAATCTCAGCGGCTCGAAGTTGCCCGAGCGCTCATCGTCGTATTCAAGATAATAGGTGTCTGCATTCTCCTTGGCGAACAGGTATGGCGCAACAGGGTCGTAGGCTCCCTTTGTGGCATAGCACGAATGGTAGTTGCCACGGCAGACGTGAGTGTTTATGGTAAGGCCTTCGGGTTTGCCCTCAATGGCAAGATTGTTCACGGTGAGATACTGCAGGGCCTCGTGTTCAAGGGTGAAGCCTGTGCCTGCCATCGATTTCCAGAAGTCGTCATCAACAATCATTCCCCATGTGCAGTCGTCGAGCTGTATGGTGTTGCATCCGGCAGCGTAAATCTCGCGGAAGAAGGTGCGGTAAGCTTCAGCGATGTCATGAATGAGGTCTTGAGTGTTGGGATAGAATTCGCGAGTGTTCTTGGTGTTGTTGCCACGGAACAGTTCGGCAAGGAATTGTGCTGGGGCAGGTATTGTCTGCTTGGCTTCAATGCCTTCCTCTTCGAATTGCTTTACAAACAGGAAATCCTTGATGAACGGATGGTTTTCGCCTGTAATTTTGCCCGTAAGCTTAAGCGAACCTTTGGTGGTCTCCTCGCCATGGAATTGGTAACCATGGTCGAGTTCGATGTGTTCCACGCCACCGAATCCCCACATAAAGTCCAGATGCCAGTAGCTACGGCGGAATTCTCCGTCTGTTATATAATGTAAGCCGTGAGCCTTCTGCTTCTTTATCACGTCCTCGATAAGGCGGTCTTCTACCGAGCGCAGCTCATCGGCGGTGATTTCGTTGTTAGCAAACTTTGCTCTTGCTTTTTTCAACTCTGCTGGGCGCAGATAGCTGCCTACGGCATCAAAATGCTTGTTTACTGAATTGCTCATAATCATTGTGCTTTTTAATTGTTATTTTTGTTTTATTACTGATTTCTGAACGCAAAGTTATGAAGAAGATTTTTTACAGCCTAATATTCTTTTAATTTCAGAAATATTTCCTAACTTTGCATTGCGTGTGTAGCTTTTTGCAGAATATTATTCTGCAAAATTAATGGAGCTTAGTAAATATAACAACAATAAATAACCCGACATAATGGCAAATCAAGAAACTCTTGACGAGATAGACATCAAGATATTGAAACTATTGCAGCAGAACTCTCACATGACGGTAAAGGAGCTTGCTGCACGTGTGCATCTGTCGACGTCGCCAACCTTCGAACGTCAGAAACGTCTGGAGCGCGAAGGCTATATAAAAAGGTATTCGGCTGTAGTGGACCATCACAAGATGGGGCATAGCGTGATTGTGCTATGTAATATAAGGCTGAAACAGCACACTCACGAACTCATTCAGCAGTTTATGGATACTGTGCAGACCATCGATCAGATAACCGAGTGCTATAACACTACGGGCGACTACGACTTCCTGATAAAAGTTTATGCCCATGACATGAAGGACTATCAGGACTTCATGCTCAACACTCTAGGAAATATTGATTGCATAGGTAGTCTGCACAGTATCATTGTGATAGGCGAGATTAAGGACTCGCATTACATCCCTGTGAGCAGGTGCTATTAACGTTGCTGAGCTAATAGTTCTTTCAGCTCTTCGAAATCGTTGGCCACTTCAATCATATTGTGCCAGTCGCCACGTATCATTCCCTTTTGGTCGAGGTCGTCCATAAGAGCTACGAGCGAGTTCCAGAATCCCTTCATGTTGTAGAGGATAACTTTCTTTTGGTGGTAACCGATGCACTTTGACGCTGCCACGCAGAATATCTCGTCCAGCGAACCTACACCGCCAGGAAGTGCCACAACAACGTCGCAACGTTCAATCATCAAGCTCTTGCGGTCGGCAAGGTTGTCGGTAGGAATGTGCACGTCAAGATATTCCGACATACGTCCACCTTTTTCTACAAGCGACGGCACAACACCGATGACACGTCCGCCACCATCGTGCACAGCCTTGGCTATACAGTTCATGAGTCCGTGACTGGTGCCTCCGAAAATAAGGTCGTGGTGGTTCTCGGCCATCCATCTGCCTAATTCTTCCGTCATGCGGAAATAGTCGGAATCGATATGCTCGTTGGCTGAGCAGAATACTGTTATCTTCATAGTTGGTTGTTTGTTGTGTAACTTAGCGTGTTTTTGATTATGACGCTAAGTTACAAACAAAATCCCGTATTGCAAAAGTTTTTAAAGAATCTTTACCCCATACTTCCTGTGTGATTTCTTTTACAAGGTCGAGTTTTGCCCATTGCTCTTCTGTTATTGTTCTTTGCTCACCTCCTCAATCTGCTTTATTATTTCGTCATTGGTCTTCTGCATCTTGCAGTAAATCCACCAGGAAACTGCCATTCCTATTACACCGCCCACGACACCGCCGTAGAATACACCCCACATACCTGTGTCGGCATTTATCGACATGAGGTGCAAGCCTATTTCTATTGAGAACCATACGATTGAGCCTATTAAGGCTATTATCATTATGGCGGCTTGCTTAGTGCGACGTTGTTTCATTTTTAGCAATTTCTCCATCGTGTTGACAAGGTTGTCGCGGTTGTAGTCGCTGTTTTTAATAGCTCGCATATTGATGTCGTAGTCGCACCAAATATCAAATAGAAGCAATATGATGAATGTGCCTAAACTCCACCAAGACATGTTGAAGTTGTACTTAACGGCAAAGGCTAAATACAGAAATATAGGGATGAGGATAATTTCGCCTATGACCATCTTTTTTATCCATGAGAATTGCTTCTTCATTGACTCAGCCACAATACGGCCGTTGATAATCTCTTGCTGCTCAAGTTGCTTCTTGAACGATGCCATCTGCGAACGCATAATTTCGAGTTCGTTGTTATTGTTGCTCTTTTCCATATAGAATGATTTTTTAGGTTGAATAATCATTAAACACTTAACACTTAACATTTAACACCTGATTATAGCTCCTTCATCCGTTTCAGTTGTTCACGGATGCGCACCAGTCTCACCGACACGTTTTTGGCTGTAATGCCAATGATAGCTGCTATTTCGTCGTAGCTGATGTCCTCGAGCCATAGCAGCACGATAGCACGGTCGAGAGGTTGCAAGCGGCTTATGCGTTGATGCAGAAACTGTGCCTGTTCTGATTTTACTTCACGACTGTTGAAGTAGTCTATGTCCATAGACAGCTGTGTCTTATGGTTGCGCTTCTTGCGTTTGTCTATGGTGATACAGGTGTTAAGGGCTACACGGTAAATCCATGTTTTGATGTTGCTGCGTCCGTCAAACGATTCCATTCCGTTCCATAGTCTTATGAGCACCTCTTGAAACATGTCGGCAACCTCGTCATTGTCCTTTGAGAACATATAGCACACGGTGTATATAGTGCTACGGTTGCAACGGACAATGTCGGTGAATTGTTGTTCGTTTTCTTTCATAATTGATGTTTTATGTTTGGTATTTTTATTCTTTAGACTAATGGTGTGTAAGGTTTGCTACGTGGAAAAGATAAAAAAGTTTTTCTGGTGTGTATTTTTTTATGTGGTCGAGCGAAGGTAACTCGACCACATAAGGTTAACGCCTTCTATTGTTGTATTATTCTTTCATCGAGAGCGAAATGCGCTGGCGCTTACGGTCTACTTCCGTTACTCGCACTACAACGTGCTGGTGAAGTTTCACCACTTCGTTAGGGTCTTTCACGTAGCGGTCGGCAAGTTGTGATATGTGCACCAGTCCGTCGTGATGGACGCCAATGTCAACGAAGGCACCGAAGTTGGTGATGTTGGTCACGATGCCTGGAAGGAGCATTCCCACCTGAAGGTCGTCTATCTCATGAACACGTGGGTCGAACTCGAAAACCTCTACTGCTGCACGCGGATCGCGTCCGGGGCGTCGAAGCTCAGCCATAATATCGGTGAGGGTTGGCATTCCAACAGTATCGGTAACATAGTCCTTCAGACGTATTGACTTCTGAAGTTCCTTGTTGTCTATAAGTTCTGCCACAGTGCAACCCTTGTCCTTTGCCATTGTCTTAACTATATCGTAGCTCTCTGGATGAACGGCACTATTGTCGAGCGGGTTCTTGGCTCCTGGTATGCGCAAGAAACCGGCACATTGCACGAAGGCTACCGGACCGAGACGTGGCACCTTCTTCAGTTCGGCACGCGACTTGAACGCTCCGTTCTTCTCGCGGTATTCAACGATGTTCTTGGCTGTAGTGGCGTTGAGTCCGCTGACGTACATCAGTAGGTGGCGGCTTGCGGTATTGAGGTTTACGCCTACGGTGTTCACGCAAGATTCTACAACCATGTCCAAGCTCTTATTTAGTTCGTTCTGGTCGACGTCGTGCTGATACTGACCTACACCAATGCTCTTGGGGTCAATCTTTACCAGTTCGGCAAGCGGGTCCATCAGTCGGCGGCCAATTGATACGGCTCCACGTACAGTCACGTCCTCATTGGGGAATTCCTCGCGTGCAGCCTCTGATGCAGAATAAACCGAAGCGCCGTCCTCGCTTACTACAAAAACATTGATGTTAGAGTCGAGTCCTATTTCTTTCAGGAATGTAGATGTCTCGCGACTGGCAGTTCCATTGCCAACGGCTATCGCTTCAATGTCGTATTTCTTCACCATGCTGAGCACCTGTCGTGCTGCACCTTGATGGTCGTTCTTGGGAGCGTGGGGATAGATAGCTTCGAAGTGGAGCAATGTGCCCTGTGCATCAAGACAAACTACTTTGCATCCCGTACGGAAACCGGGGTCGACGCCCATTACTCGCTTCTGGCCCAATGGAGCAGCAAGGAGGAGCTGACGCAGATTTTCGGCAAACACTTCTATTGCTTCTTCGTCGGCATTTTGCTTGCTTGAGAGGGCAAACTCGGTCTCAATGGATGGCTTAAGGAGACGCTTGAAGGCATTGTCGGCAGCTTCGCCTACAAGTTTGCTACACTCGCTACGTCCCAATACATACTGGCGACGAATCTTCTCCTTGCACACTTCCTCGTCGGCAGAAATGCTGATACGAAGGAAACCTTCCTTTTCGCCACGACGCATGGCAAGCAGACGGTGTGACGAACAACGTCTAAGGGGTTCGGAGAAGTCGAAGTAGTCGCTATACTTCTGTGCTTCGTCTTCATCGGCCTTTGTCTTCACTACTTTCGAAGAAATCACGGCCTCGCGTTTGAATACATTTCTAATGGCTTTGCGCACGTCCTCGTTCTCGTTGACGGCTTCGGCTATGATAAACTTGGCACCCTGAATAGCGTCTTCCACCGACTTAACGTCTCCCTTTACAAACTTCTCTGCCGTTCGTAATGGATTGGATTCGCGCTGCAACAGAATAGTCTGTGCCAAAGGTTCCAGTCCTTGCTGGCGTGCTATGTCGGCTTTGGTTCGACGTTTGGGTTTGTATGGCAAATAGATGTCCTCCAGTTCTGACATCACCCAGCAGTTTTCTATGCGCTGTCGCAACTGTTCGGTCATCTTGCCCTGGTCTTCTATAGTAGAGATTATGGTTTCCTTGCGCTTTGCCACATCCTGCAGCTTCTCGCGCATAAGTGCAATGTCAGAAACCTGCACCTCGTCAAGATTTCCAGTACGCTCCTTGCGGTAGCGGCTGATGAATGGTACGGTACAGTTTTCGTCGAGAAGTTCGAGGGTGTTTTCGACACTACGTTCAGGCAATGATAGTGTGTCGGCAATGATTCTTGTAAATACGTTCATTATATTATAATAAGGTATAAATATTCCACCTGTGCTATATAGGTAAATCTGAATTGTAAAGCTTAACCTAAAGAGCTTTGGCTGCTAATAAATAGTTTCTGCAAAGATAGTGCAAACCGAAGACAATACAAAACAAGCTTGGTTGTTTTTACATATTCTTCGGAACGAAGGTTTCCCAAGTCTGGTCGTCGTAGAATATTCTTATCTCAACGATATGACGCTCGTGTTTGTCACAATTTTTTACCAATTGTATTTCCTTTGTTTTGCTTGGAGTTTCAGACTGTACAATCTCAGGAGTTTCTGTTGTTGGTGTGTCTACAATAGCTCGGTTGTCAATGTTGGATTCGATTGGGGCGTTTGTATTGTCGCTGGTAGAGGCTTCGGGTGTAGTGTCAAAGTCTGGCGTATAATTGGTGGATTGTGGAGTAGGGGAGTTGAACGATGCTCCCGCTTCAGAGTTGCGATAGTCGGTCATGGCTCCACGACCGAACAAGAGCCAGTCGGTAGAGATGTCGGGAAAGCGACTCTTGATGGCATCGACGATTTTGAGCGACGGGGCTGTTCGTCCGGTGAAGATGCTGCTTAGTGTAGCAGGGGCAACTTTGATGTTCTCGGCAAACTCCTGCTGAGTCATGTGCTGCGACTCTATGATTCTTTTTATTCTGTCTTTCATATGCGATGATGATGAATTCTTGTTTGTTCTTCTTCTTTTTACAAAGATAAATCAAAAAAATGAAACATACAAGTTTTACAAGAATAAATTCATTGCGTTTATACACATTTGTATGTGTGAATGATGATAAATTTAGTTTAATGTATTTGATAGTATGTAAATTAAAGTGCAAATGTATTGTATGTAATCCGATAAAACCTTGTTGTTTACTTTAATGTAGTACGGTAAATAATTGATTATCAATATTGTTTACCGTTTGTATACAAGGATGAATATATATAAAATCGAACAAAAACAAACAGTATTATCAATATGTTATATTAAACGCTTTAGCTAATATTTAATAAGTGGCTTATATACAGCTTGTTATGGTTAATTTCATAATATAACATAGATATTCATACACAAAATCGAAGCTTTGAATTTACAAATATACATATTTGAATATTGTTGATTTGTAAAGAAGGATAGTGAATTTGAATTTACAAATGCACATTTGTAAAATCCGAATTCATATAACTGCAAATTTGTAAATTAGCAATTTTGAATGCAAAAATATGTAAAACGTAAATTATAAAGACTTCCAATCCTCCATTTTTTGCAATACTGAAGAATTCCGAACTAAGGATTATGTGGCTTGATTTTTTACAAAAATAAAGGGGTAGAAAAAGGCCTAACTCCCATGTTCTTAAGGAAGTTAGGCTTGAAAAATAGGTCTGTATAGTTTCTTGTTCTAGAAAAGAAACTAGTGGAAAATATGCTTTTTTAGTGCAAAATGAAGAAGATTAGCTCCTTCATAAGGTCGCCAGTAGAGGTGTTTTGGTTGTCCAATCCCTTACTTTTGGCATCAATTTCCCTTAGTTTGGATAAAATCTGTAGAGTTTTCATTGCGGTGAAGTTTCTCATACCAGTGCGATAGTCCTTCAGACCCCATACTGACTTCAGGTCCAGGAAGGCTGCGAGGTTATTGTCGTTGTTGCGATCGGGCGCATAGAATGCTACCATCAGATTCTGGAAGTAAGAGTATAGCAAAGGCAGGCATGCGAATAGTGAACCGGCCTTTGGATTTTTGTCAAAATATTTTACTATCTGATTTGCCTTAAAAACATTCCTTTCGATGATAGCTGTCTTCAGTTCGAATACGTTGAAATCCTTGCTTACACCTATTTCACGTTCTACTATATCGGGTGTAATGCGTCGGTTGTCGCCAGGAAGTGATATCATCACTTTCTCAAGTTCCGATATAAGGCGACTAAGGTCAGCACCGATGTGCTCAGCTATCATCGAGCATGATTTTGGGTCGATAGCAACGTGTTTGTCCTTCAGATATTTCTCTATGAACGAGGGTAGTTCATAGTCACGTTTCTTCTTGCTCTCGAACACGACTCCTGCTGCTTCTGCCTTGCCTACTATCTTCTTTCGCTTGTCGATAGTGCCGTTTTTGTAGCAGATAACAAGTATAGTAGACTGTAGCGGTCTTTCGAAGTATCGCTCCAATGCATCAAGCGATTTCAATGCCTGTGCTTCCTTTACTATTACTACACGATAGGGCGATGGCATTACGGGGTAGCCTTTGCAGAGGTCGGATATTTGGGCTGCTGAGGTGTCAGCACCGAATACTATGGTCTGGTTGAAGTCACGGTCGTCGGGCTCAATGACATTCTCTGCAATGTAGTCGGCTATCTTGTCGATGTAGTAAGGTTCGTCGCCCATAAGTATGTATATGGGCGCATATTTCTTGGCTTTTAGGTCGCGTATGATTGATTCATACGTAGCCACGGATTTTCTTTCTGCCATAATAATTATATTATAAGGTGTAAAAATAAATTAACGGGTAGCCTTACGGCTCGTTATTCTCGTTAAAATTGCATACTTTTGTATGCTGTTTGCTGCTTATGCAGCATTTAAAAGCAAAATTACGAAAATGATTCGATTAAATCTACCAACTTTCGAAATAAAGTTATCGGGAACCAAGGAACATCCACGAATTTTCGATATTCTGCGCCGTCGCTATGTGGCTCTAACGCCCGAAGAATGGGTACGTCAGCACTTCGTCCACTTCCTTACAGGACACAAGGGCTATCCTGCTGCCCTTATGGCCAACGAGGTAGGACTGATGATTGGTAATAAGAAATTACGGGCTGACAGCGTGCTGTACGACCGCCTGCTGCAACCTCGCATGATAATAGAGTACAAGGCTCCGACAATCGAAATAACACAGAAGGTGTTCGATCAGATTGCGGCCTACAATCTCTTGTTACATGTTGATTATCTCGTTATGAGCAATGGATTGCAGCATTATTGCTGCCGTATGGACTACGAGAATCGTAAGTATGAGTTCTTGAGGGAAATTCCTGATTATAGTGAAATTAATAACCCCAACCAATGAATATGACAGAACATAAGAACGAGTCGGCAATGACGACTGAATATGAAAAAATGCGCAGCCAGCAGCAGTATTGCTTTGAGGATTCTGAGGTAATGGCAAGTATAGTCCGTGCAAATGAGCTATGTGCCCAATTCTCATTGATGACACTCGCCTCGCCTGAATACAGGTCGACAGTCGAAGCACTAATCCCTGGCATACCTAAGTCGTCAGTTATCATTCCTCCATTTCGTTGCGACCATGGACATGGAATTACTATAGGTGAGCACACGTTCGTCAATTACGACTGTATAATGCTTGATGGTGGAGAGATAACTATAGGGGCGCATTGTAAGATTGGTCCCCGCTGTCAGTTTTTCACCCCACAGCATCCTATCGACTATGAGGAGCGTATGCAGCCCGTTGAGACTTGTCATCCTATCAGAATAGGCGATAATTGCTGGTTAGGTGGTAGTGTTACGGTGTGCCCAGGAGTGACTATCGGTCCTCGTAGCATTATTGCAGCAGGAAGCGTTGTGATTCGCGACATCCCTGCCGACTCATTGGCAGCCGGCAATCCTGCCGTAGTGAAGAAGAGTCTTATAAGGAATAAGGATTGATAATATTGATAATAATACAAAGTGATTAAAATATAAAACGAAGAATAAAATGGGAGTAGGAAGATGGATAGGCGGATTTCTCGGCTTTATGTCGGGTGGACCGCTCGGAGCACTTGCCGGCTATGCAATAGGTTGGCTGTTTGAAAAGGGAGCTGAAGGATTCCGTGGAGAAGACAATGTGTATAATGCCAACCGTCAGTATGGTGGCTATACAGAGCAGCAGCAATATGAGGGACAGCGCAATTCGTTTCTGTTCTCGCTGCTTGTGCTCGCTTCATATATCATGAAGGCAGACGGAAGGGTAATGCATTCTGAGATGGAACTCGTACGTTCATTCCTGCGTCGCAATTTCGGTGATATTGCAGTACAACAGGGTGAGCAGATATTGCTTCGCCTGTTTGAACGTCAGAAGCAGATGGGCAATATGGCGTTTAAGGATGTGATACGCGACTCGTGTGCTGAGATTGCGCAGCATATGGAATACTCGCAGCGTCTGCAGCTCGTCAACTTCCTCGTGATGATTGCACAGGCCGATGGAAGTGTGCCTCAAAGCGAGATTGAAGCCTTGCAGTTTATTGCAGCCAATCTTGGTATTTCAGCCGAAGACTTGAATTCAATGCTCAACCTGTCGTCAGGCGGCAATAATCTTGATGCTGCCTACAAGGTGCTTGGCATCGCCCCAGACGCTTCTGATGATGAGGTGAAGGCTGCCTACCGCCGCATGGCTCTTAAGCATCATCCCGACCGTGTAGCTACGCTTGGAGAGGATGTGCGCAAGGCTGCCGAACAGAAGTTTCAGGAGATTAATGCTGCCAAGGAAACGATATATAAGGCAAGAGGACTATAGTAGGGGACATCGTAATGTTGCCCTTTAGCATAGCAAAAGTAGCCCTTTAGCATGGCAAAAGTAGCCCTTTTGCTTAACGAAAGTTGCCCTTTCGCTCTTCAAAACGAATACATTTGGAGAGTGAAAGGGCAATTCTTTTTATGTTTAAATTTTGTCCAAAGCTTGACGAATGTCGTCAAGTATATCCTCAACGTCCTCAATGCCTACTGACAGGCGGATGAGATCGGGAGCAACCCCAGCCTCGCGCAACTGCTCGTCAGACAACTGACGATGGGTGTGGCTTGCCGGATGAAGCACACAGGTGCGAGCGTCGGCTACATGGGTCACGATGTTAATCATGTCAAGCGAGTCCATGAAGCGGATGGCTGTATCGCGGTCGCCTTTCAAGCCGAAGGCAATCACGCCACAAGAGCCGTTGGGCAAGTATTTCTCTGCAAGTTCATGATATTGGTCGCCTTTCAGTCCGCTGAAGTGAACCCATGCCACACGAGGATCGGCCTGTAGGAATTCTGCCACCTGCTGTGCATTGGTACAATGCTGCTTCATGCGAAGGTGGAGCGACTGCAGACCGAGGTTCAATATGAATGAATTCATTGGGGCAGGGATTGATCCAAGGTCGCGCATCAGCTGAGCCACAAGTTTGGTGATGTAGCCCATCTTGCCGAACTTCTTGGCATAGGTGAGTCCATGGTAGCTATCATCGGGAGTGCACAGGCCGGGGAACTTGTCGGCATTTGCAAGCCAGTCGAAGTTGCCGCTGTCCACAACGCATCCACCTACCTGGCTTGCTGTACCGTCCATGTATTTTGTGGTGCTGTGAGTCACGATGTCAGCTCCCCATTCAAACGGACGACAGTTGATGGGAGTGGCAAAAGTATTGTCAACGATGAGTGGCACGCCATTCTTATGGGCAATGCGCGCAAACTTCTCAATGTCGAGCACAGCGCATCCCGGATTGCTAATTGTCTCGCCGAAAACAACCTTTGTATTTGGACGGAAAGCCTTCTGGATTTCCTCTTCCGAGTCATTCGGATTGACAAAAGTGCATTCGATGCCCAATTTCTTGAGTGTTACACCGAAGAGATTGAACGTTCCTCCATAAATCTCGTTGCTTGTCACGATATGGTCGCCAGCCTCGCAGATGTTGAATACTGCGTAGAAGTTGGCTGCCTGTCCACTGCTTGTAAGCACGGCTCCAACACCACCCTCAAGCTGTGCAATCTTCTTAGCTACAACGTCGTTGGTAGGGTTCTGCAGACGTGTGTAGAAGTATCCTTCCTTCTTTAGGTCGAATAACATTGCCATCTCCTCAGAGTTGTCATACTTGAATGTGGTGCTCTGTATGATAGGTGGTTCTATCGGTTCACCGTTCTTTGCCTCATAGCCTCCCTGCACGCAGATAGAGGCTGTCTTTAAATTCTTTTTCATCTTTTATTCTTAAATTTAGGCTTATTATATTGATTATGGATGCGAAGGTACAAATAAAAGTGCTAATGAAGGACATTTTTCTTCTTATTTTTTGGGCTTTTGTCAAAAGCGGACTAACTTTGTAGCAAATATAAAAACAAAAGTTCAATAATTTGTTATTCTAAAAAATGAGAAAGATAATGTTTCTGCCTGCATTTATGCTGTTGGTCATAGTGGGCGGGATGCTTACAAGTTGTCGTTTTGCCACTTCTTACAAAGATGGTGACACCATAGCCGCATCGGAATTTGAACCAGCTGATACTTCGCTTGCTTCTAGTCGCTTGTCCAAGGACACCCTCAAACGTGTGGCTCAGGCTGTTGTTGACAGTACTGACATTTTCTATGTAGGCACAGGTTCCACAAAGCAGTTCTTGCAACTTGTTTCCTATCCGTCAAAGCGCGACACGCTTGTGTATGGCAAGACTCTCCACATCAAAGTGAAGGGTAGCGCTGACTTCAACAATGTTGTTCGTGTGAGATTCTATCTGCTAAATGGTAAGGATTCGCTTGTGAGCGCAGTGGAGCAGGTTGTAGTCGACTGAGAATGGGGTTGGCTGTTAACGTGGTGTCACTATAACTTCATAAAATGCATATTAAAAAAAGGGAAAGCCCATATTAAGGCTTTCCCTTTAATTGTTTATGTTCGTATTCTTGCGATTGCGATTATACGAGATACTGTGAGCTGATGCTCTCGTTGCTGATGACACGGCGGATTGTCTCGGCGAACATGTCGGCTACAGAGAGCTGCTTAACCTTTGCGCAACGGTTAGAGTAGGGGATAGAGTCTGTGAAGACAATTTCCTCAAGAGCAGAGTTCTGTACACGCTCTGAAGCAGGACCTGACATTACGCAGTGTGATGCGCATGCACGAACGCTCAGTGCTCCGGCAGCCTTCATCACGTCGGCAGCCTTGGTGATAGTACCTGCTGTGTCAACCATGTCGTCGACGATAACAACGTGCTTGCCCTTAACGTCACCGATAATCTGGATGCTCTCAACCACATTGGCACGTGCACGTGTCTTGTTGCAGAGTACGAGCGGACAGCCGAGATACTTTGCGTATGTGCTGGCACGCTTTGAACCGCCAACGTCAGGCGAAGCGATTACCAAATCCTCTGTGCTCATGTTGAGGCTCTGCAGATATGGCAGTATAACGCCCGAAGCATACAGGTGGTCAACAGGAACATCAAAGAATCCCTGAATCTGGTCGGCATGGAGGTCCATAGTGATAAGACGGTCGATGCCAGCAGCTGAAAGCAGGTCAGCTACGAGCTTTGCACCGATGCTTACACGTGGCTTGTCCTTGCGGTCCTGACGTGCCCATCCGAAGTAAGGAATTACAGCGATGATGTTGCGTGCAGATGCACGTTTGGCAGCGTCAATCATAAGAAGAAGCTCCATCAGATTGTCTGAATTGGGGAATGTGCTCTGTACGAGGAACACGTCACGTCCACGGATAGACTCTTCGTATGATACGGCAAACTCGCCGTCAGAGAACTTTGTTACAACCAAGTTTCCTAACGGACAACCCAAACTTTGACAGATTTTCTCTGCAAGGTATCTCGTGTTAGTGCCTGAGAATACCAAAAAAGAGTTTTGCTCACTCATTTTTCCTAATTTGTTTTATGTTATATTATAGTTTTCTGTAATATCTTCTTGCTATCTTTTCAGTCGGCTTATACTATATATAATAATGTATATTATATAATAATGTGTATTATCAGCCTACAAGCTTCCTGAGTTTCTCAAAGTGCGCTATCAACTCTTTGTAGTCTCTTTGGTGGTGTATGTCAAACCTGTTCCACAAGTCGCCACATATCACTATACCCCCAAATCCAAGGTCGCGCGCAAATTGAATGTTGTCGATATTCATTCCGCCTACAGCGTATACTTTCTTGTCAATCAGCCCACATTCTGCAGCCTTTGTCAGACTGTTCATATCCAGATTGGAGAGTGCTGTCTTGCTCGACTGGCTGTTGAGAATGTTGCCAAGAAAAACGTACGACGAGTTTTTCTTTGTCTCCTTGAGGTCTTCAATGCGTTTGCATGTACGGCTTATGCGTCCCTTGTAGCCCATTGGTTCCTCTATGGAAACATCGTCAAGGTGAATGCCTGCAAGGTTGTATTCATCTTTCAGATAGAAGTGCTCATGAACGGTAATCTTGTTGTATGTTGTGCTCGGAAGCAACGATAGTAGACGTTCTGAATAGATTGGCGACGAGCCTGGCTTATAAAGATGCAAATTGTCGAGCCCAGCTTCGAACAGGGCCGCAAGTATTTTGTCTTCTTCCACAAAGAATGTGGATTGAGTCATTATTGCTAACTTCATAGTCCGTATATCTTAATTTAACTGCAAATGTAGGCAATTTTCTTTAAACAGACAATTTTATGAATGACAAAATGTAACAGAATTGAAATTTGCAGTGTGTGGAGTCTGAAAAAATGGCTGCAAATATGTGGTATACGAAAAAAGGCCGCAAACAAGCGGGCTTGCGCCAACTTATTTGCGACCTTGTTGTTATTGATTGATTTGAATAGTCAAATCTATGGATGCAAGTTATCTGCTATGATTACTCACCCTTCTCCATCTTAGCCTTCAATGCTGCGAGAGCGTCGAGGTCACCGAGAGTTGTAGAAGCAGCTACGTTGTTGATAGCAGGAGCAGCCTCCTTCTTAGCGGTGTGCTTGCGAACCGGCTTAACCTCTTCCTTGCCTGCCTCGAATGTGCGGCTGTGTGAGAGGATAATGCGCTTTGTCTCCTTAACGAACTCGATTACCTTGAACTCAAGCTCCTCACCAAGCTGGGCCTGTGTGCCATCCTCCTTAACGAGGTGCTTAGGAGTAGCGAAGCCCTCACCACCCTCGTTGAGAGTGATAACAGCGCCCTTGTCCATCATCTCGGTAATCTTGCCAGTGTGTACTGAACCCGGAGTGTAGATCTCCTCGTACTTGTCCCAAGGATTCTCCTCAAGCTGCTTGTGGCCGAGGCTGAGACGACGGTTCTCCTTGTCTATTTCGAGAACAACAACGTCGATGCTTGCGCCTACCTGTGTGAACTCTGAAGGATGCTTTACCTTCTTTGTCCAAGAGAGGTCAGAGATGTGGATGAGTCCGTCTACACCCTCTTCAAGCTCTACGAAGATACCGAAGTTAGTGAAGTTGCGAACCTTAGCTGTGTGCTTGCTGCCTACAGGATACTTAACCTCGATAGCCTCCCATGGATCTTCCTTAAGCTGCTTGATGCCGAGAGACATCTTGCGCTCTGCGCGGTCGAGTGTGAGGATAACTGCCTCTACCTCGTCACCTACGTGGAGGAACTCCTGTGCTGAACGGAGGTGCTGGCTCCAGCTCATCTCTGAAACGTGGATAAGACCCTCAACGCCCGGAGCGATCTCTACGAATGCGCCGTAGTCAGCGATAACGACTACCTTACCCTTAACGTGGTCGCCTACCTTGAGGTTTGCGTCGAGAGCATCCCATGGGTGCGGAGTGAGCTGCTTCAGACCGAGAGCGATACGCTTCTTCTCGTCATCGAAGTCGAGGATAACAACGTTGATCTTCTGGTCGAGAGCTACAACCTCATGAGGATCGCTTACGCGGCCCCAAGAGAGGTCCGTGATGTGGATGAGTCCGTCAACACCGCCGAGGTCAACGAATACACCGTAAGAAGTGATGTTCTTAACAGTACCTTCGAGAATCTGACCCTTCTCGAGCTTGCTGATGATCTCCTTCTTCTGTGCTTCCAACTCAGCCTCGATGAGGGCCTTGTGAGAAACAACTACATTGCGGAACTCCTGGTTGATCTTAACAACCTTGAACTCCATTGTCTTGCCTACGAATACGTCGTAGTCGCGTATTGGGTGAACGTCGATCTGGCTGCCCGGAAGGAATGCCTCGATGCCGAATACGTCAACGATCATACCACCCTTAGTGCGGCACTTGATGTAGCCCTGGATAACTTCCTCGTTCTCGAGAGCTGCGTTAACAAGCTCCCAGCTCTTGCTCAGGCGAGCCTTCTTGTGTGAGAGAACGAGCTGACCCTTGCGGTCCTCCTGGTTCTCTACGTAAACCTCAACCTTGTCGCCTACCTTGAGGTCCGGGTTGTAACGGAACTCAGATGCAGGGATGATACCATCGCTCTTGTAGCCGATGTTTACGATAACCTCTTTCTTGTCTACAGAGATTACTTCGCCTTCAACTACCTGGTGCTCTGACACCTTGTTGAGGGTTTCGTCGTAAGCCTTCTCAAGCTCCTGCTTGCTTACCTCTGAGCTGCCACCGTTCTCAAACTCGTCCCAGTTGAAGTCTGCCAACGGCTGTACGTTCTTTAAATCTGACATAAAAAATTAAATGTTAAAAATGTAATTAATAAAGTTAGACTTTATGTGAATTAAAAATCAGGGTGCAAAGTTAGACATATTTTCTTAAAACACAGATACTTGTAGATGATTTTGATGTGCGGTTAATAATAATTAACGTTTTAGGACATGATAAAAGGCTTCTGTATGTAGCGTTATGCGACTTATTACCTTAATTATTAATCGAAATGCTTTGTGTTCTGCTTATTTTAAACTAACTTTGCAGAAAATATAACGTTATATGGGAATTTTTGGATTTTTTAATAAGAACAGAAAGGAAGTCCTCGACAACGGACTCGAAAAGACAAAGCATAGCGTATTCGACAAGATACAACGTGCAGTAATGGGCAAGTCGACTGTCGACGATGAGGTGCTCGACAATCTTGAGGAGGCTCTGATTACATCGGATATAGGTGTGGAGACTACTCTTAAGATTATCAAGCGCATCGAAGAGCGTGTGGCTCGCGACAAGTATGTGTCGACATCCGAGCTTAACGGCATCATGCGCGACGAGATTGCTTCGCTCCTTACCGAGAACCATACTGGCGACAACGACGACTGGGATTTGCCTGCAGAGCACAAGCCTTATGTCATATTGGTTGTCGGAGTCAACGGCGTTGGCAAGACCACGACTATCGGCAAGCTTGCCTATCAGTTCAAGAAGGCTGGCAAGAAGGTTTATCTCGGTGCTGCCGACACCTTCCGTGCTGCCGCTGTAGAGCAGATTTGTATATGGGGTGAGCGTGTCGGTGTGCCGGTAGTAAAGCAGCAGATGGGTTCCGACCCTGCTTCTGTGGCTTTCGACACTTTGTCTTCTGCTAAGGCCAATGGCGCAGATGTTGTTATTATCGACACCGCCGGACGTCTTCACAACAAGGTGGGACTGATGAACGAGCTGAAAAAGATAAAGGATGTAATGAAGAAGGTGTTGCCCCAGGCTCCTGACGAAGTGCTCTTGGTGCTTGATGGCAGTACAGGACAGAATGCTTTCGAGCAGGCCAAGCAGTTCTCGCAGGTTACCCAGATTACTTCGCTTGCCATTACCAAGCTCGACGGCACAGCCAAGGGTGGAGTGGTGATAGGCATCAGCGACCAGCTCAAGGTGCCCGTGAAGTATATTGGACTTGGCGAGTCGATGGAGGCTTTGCAGCTGTTCAACAAGCGCCAGTTTGTCGATTCGTTGTTCAAACAGGATTAAGATAAAGAATATTGATGAAGAAAGGACAGATAGATATCATAACGATGGGATGTTCCAAGAATCTCGTCGATAGCGAAACGCTTATGGCTAAGTTTGAAAAGGCAGGCTATAAGTGTACGCATGATGCAAAACGCATAGAGGGAGAGATTGTAGTTGTCAATACTTGCGGCTTCATTGAAGACGCCAAGCAGGAGAGCATTGACACCATTCTCGAACTTGTACAGGCTAAGGAAGAGGGACGTATAGGCAAGTTGTTTGTCATGGGTTGTCTCTCGCAGCGATACAAGGAGGATTTGGAGAAGGAGATTCCTCAGGTAGACAAGTATTACGGCAAGTTCAATTACAAGCAGCTCCTTGTGGATTTGGGCGAACCCGAAACTCCTGCTGTCGACTCTGCCGACCGTCATATTACGACTCCTCGTCATTATGCCTATATCAAGATAAGCGAGGGTTGCGACCGCCATTGTGCCTATTGTGCCATACCAATCATAACGGGCAGACACGTCAGTCGTCCAAAGGAAGAAATCCTTGCGGAGGTGCGCGAGCTTGTGGAGCGTGGCGTTAAGGAATTCCAGATTATCGCCCAGGAACTTACCTATTATGGCGTTGACATTGACGGCAAGCGTCATATTGCCGACCTTATATCCGACATTGCCGATATAAAGGGCGTTAAGTGGGTGCGTCTGCATTACGCCTATCCCAACCAGTTCCCGCTTGAGCTGCTCGACGTGATACGCGAGAAGCCTAACGTGTGCAAGTATCTCGACATCGCCTTGCAGCATATTTCGGATAATGTATTGACACGCATGCATCGCAACGTTTCCAAGAAGGAGACAATGGAGCTGATTGAGAAGATTCGCCAGGGTGTGCCTGGCATCCATCTGCGCACTACGCTTATGGTAGGCTTCCCAGGAGAGACCGAGGAAGACTTCCGCGAACTTGTCGACTTTGTCAAGTGGGCACGTTTCGAACGTATGGGAGCTTTTGCCTATTCGGCTGAAGACGGTACGTATAGTGCCGAGCATTATACCGACGATGTGCCACAGGAGGAGAAGCAGCGCCGACTCGACAAGCTTATGGCTGTGCAGCAGCGTGTTAGCGCCGAGGTAGAGGCGCGCAAGATCGGTTCTGTACTTAAGACCATTGTCGACCGCAAGGAAGGGGAGTATTATATCGGACGTACCGAGTTCTGCTCGCCTGAGGTTGACCCTGAGGTACTGATCAAGTCCGACCGCCGTCTGCGTGTAGGAAGCTTCTATAATGTACATATTACTGATAGCGACGACTTCGACCTCTATGGCGAGGTGGTCGACTGATTGACGTTTAGCTAACCGGATGTCCGTATGAACAACAAGGAATACATAGCCGAACTGTCCCGACATACGGGATTCTCTCAGGATGATACGCAGCGCATGGTGCGTTGTGTAGTGGAGGGTATGTCGCAGAAGTTTGATGAAGGCATAGGGGTCTCGATAGCCAGTTTCGGGGGTTTCGAGATTAAGAAGCGCATGGAGCGTATTGTTGTCAATCCTTCAAGTGGTCAGCGTATGCTTGTGCCGCCTAAGGTTGTCGTGACATTCAAGGCAGAGACATCGGCACGTAAAACCGCCAATGTTCCTAAAGGCTTTGTCGACATCAGCGACTTTGGTAGAGTCCTGACCGAACGCTATGGCTTGAACGACAATGATGCCTTCAGCTTTGTACATTTCATGTTTGCTACAGTCAGCGAAGAACTTCTTGTGCATCCTGATGCTACGGTTAAGATAAAGGGACTCGGCTCGTTCAAGACGGGTCGAGGCAAGTATTCTTTCTCTCCTGAAGTGATGCTGCGCGACCGCATCAACCGACCCTTCTTGCAGTTCGAGACGGTAATACTCAATGATGGAGTAGACTTCTCCGAAATGGATGAGGAAGACTTTGCCGATTCTGAAGACAATGATGAGGTTAACGACGAGGTGGATAATGCGGCTGAAACTGAAGCTGATATGCAAGAACCTATGGCAGAAGAAGAGTCTGCTGATGCCGAAGTAGAATCTGAAGAAAAGGAGAATGGGCCTGCTGTCGTACAGACTGACAATACAAGTACAGAGGAACAACTTGCTGAAGCAGTTCTGTCAGAGGAACAACCAGTTGAAGCAGACAGGATTGAGGAACAGCCGTCAGAGAGCGAAGTGGCCGATGTGCATTGTGAATGCGACAAGGCCGAAGCGCCTGCTTGTGCCCAATCGTCAGAAGAACAGACCGAACGTGAACGCTGTCGCAAGATGGCAGAACTCCTCATGTTTAAGAAGACCATTGACAAAGAAGAAGAGCCCCAGATGGTTTGTCGCCAGAAGAATCCCCGACTGACGTATTGGCTCTCAGCCCTGTCGTTCTTGCTGCTTATAGGCATAGGAGCCGGACTATATGCGCTTTATGTTAGAATAGAGACCCGAAATCAAGCTATCGAGAAACTTGAGAAGCAAATAGAGGAAAGAAAACAGACGCTCTCGAAGCAGACTGTTGCTGACAGACGTGTTGTCAAGCCAACTCAAAATCCCGACAGCCAAGCAGCTGCAATCGATAAAGAGGCTATAGTCGAGAGCAAGGCAGCAGTTCAGAATAAGCCATCTGTAGAGAAAGAGCCTGCCGTAGAAGTTAAGCCACAGGTGCAGACCGGCATAACCGACTACAACTATGACGCACGTGTCAGAACCGGAGCTTATGTGATAGTAGGCGTCGACCAGGTGGTGACTGTCCAAAAGGGGCAGACCCTTGCGTCTATAAGCAAGGCATTCCTCGGCGACGGTATGGAGTGTTATGTCGAAGTGCTTAACAAGTGTACTGATGTGAAGCCAGGCGACAGGCTGAAGATTCCCAAGCTGAAGCTTAAGAAAAGAATGAGAAACAACAGCTGACGGTACGCCAAAGTTCACCTCCCTTATATTATTAATAAGGTGTAGATTGTTGTCATGTTGCTTTTTGTCAACAAAAGAGGGTGCAAACATGCAGTTTTTGCCCTTCCGGAATAAATAAGTAGGTTTTATTTGTTCTTCTCGAAAATAAATTGTAACTTCGCTATCGAAAGAACATTTAAATATTAACTTAATAACAGACAGCACATGAAGAAGTACAACTTTAACGCTGGTCCTTCAATACTCCCTCGCGAAGTGATTGAGAATACAGCAAAGCAGATTTTAGACTTTAACGGCTCAGGACTCTCTTTGGCAGAGATTAGCCATAGAGCCAAGGACTTCCAGCCTGTAGTAGACGAAGCTGTAGCCCTTATCAAGGAGCTTTTAGGAGTTCCCGAGGGATATTCAGTTTTGTTCCTTGGTGGAGGTGCCTCGCTTGAATTCTGTATGGTTCCTTTCAACTTCCTTATCAAGAAGGCTGGTTATCTCAACACCGGTACTTGGGCAAAGAAGGCTATGAAGGAAGCCAAATTGTTCGGAGAGGTAGTAGAGGTGGCTTCATCAGCCGAAGCTGGCTACACTTATTATCCGAAGGACTACGAATGCCCTGCTGATTTGGATTATTTGCACATCACTACTAACAACACGATTTACGGTACTGAAATCCGTAAAGAACCCGATGTTCCCGTAAGACTCATTGGTGACATGTCGTCTGATATCTTCAGCCGCCCAATTGACGTGGCTAAGTACGACTGCATCTATGCCGGTGCTCAGAAGAACCTCGCAATGGCAGGTGTTACACTTGTTATCGTGAAGGACGAAGTGTTGGGCAAGGCTCCTCGTCAGATTCCTACAATGCTCGACTATCGCACACACGTAGAGAAGGGTTCTATGTTCAATACACCTCCTGTAGTGCCTATCTATTGCGCTCTTGAGACATTGCGTTGGATTAAGAAGAACGGTGGAGTAGAGGAGATGGACCGTCGTGCCAAGGAGCGTGCCGAGATGCTGTATGCTGAAATCGACCGCAACAAGTTGTTCCGTGGAACAGTAGAGCCAGAGTCTCGCTCACTCATGAACATCTGCTTCGTTATGAACGATGAGTATAAGGATCTTGAGAAGCCGTTCCTCGACTATGCAGTAGCTCATGGTATGGTAGGTATCAAGGGTCACCGCTCTGTAGGTGGATTCCGTGCAAGCTGCTACAACGCCCTTCCGCTTGAGTGTGTAGAGGCTCTTGTTAAGTGCATGCAGGATTTTGAGGCAGAGCACTAATTGTGGTGTTTTCTTATCGTATAATTATTAAAAATCGTTTACTATGAAAATATTGGTGGCAACCGAGAAACCGTTTGCAGCAGCAGCCGTGAATGGTATTAAGGCAGAAATTGAAGGAGCAGGCAACGAACTTGTTCTCCTTGAGAAATATACTGACAAGCAGCAGCTTCTTGATGCTGTAGCCGATGCCGACGCTATGATTATTCGTTCGGACAAGGTTACTCCCGAGGTGCTCGACGCTGCTAAGCAGCTCAAGATCGTAGTTCGTGCAGGCGCCGGATACGATAATGTAGACTGTGCTTATGCCAAGGAGAAGGGAGTAGTCGTAGAGAACACTCCAGGCCAGAACTCGAATGCTGTAGCCGAACTTGTATTCGGTTTGTTGGTTTATGCTGTTCGTAATTTCTACAACGGCAAGTCGGGCTCTGAGCTTTTGGGCAAGAAGCTTGGTATCCTTGCTTTCGGCAATGTAGGCCGTAATGTGGCTCGCATCGCAAAGGGCTTCGGTATGGAAGTTTCTGCTTACGATGCTTTCTGTCCGAAGGAAGCTATTGAGGCTGCCGGTGTTACTGCAGTTGATTCGCAGGACGCTCTCTTCGAGAATTGTGATGTGGTTTCGCTCCATATTCCTGCTACTCCTCAGACCAAGCAGAGCATCAATGCCGCTCTTGTCGGTAAGATGAAGAAGAATGCTATCCTCGTTAACACAGCACGCAAGGAAGTAATTAATGAGCCTGAGCTGCTCAAACTTATGGAAGAGCGCACCGATATCAAGTACGTTACCGATATTATGCCTGATGCAGATGCTGAGTTCCGCAAATTTGAAGGTCGCTACTTCTCTACACCTAAGAAGATGGGTGCACAGACAGCCGAGGCTAACATCAATGCAGGTATTGCTGCAGCCAAGCAGATCAATGCCTTCTTCAGTGAGGGATGCACTAAGTATCAAGTAAACAAGTAACGATTAAAATTTTATGGCTACAATAAAACCCTTTAAAGGACTGCGCCCACCGCACGATTTGGTGGAGCGTGTAGAGTCACGCCCTTACGATGTTCTCAACTCGGAAGAAGCCCGTGCCGAAGCAGGCGACAACGAGATGAGTCTTTATCATATCATCAAGCCCGAGATTGACTTCGAGCCAGGTGCAAGCGAGTACGACCCTCGTGTCTACAAGCAGGCTGCCGACAATTTCCGTAAATTTCAGGAGAAAGGTTGGCTTGTACAGGACGACAAGGAGCAGTATTACATCTACGCCCAGACAATGAACGGCAAGACACAGTACGGTCTCGTTGTAGGAGCCTTCGTCAATGACTATATGAACGGTGTAATCAAGAAGCACGAACTTACCCGTCGCGACAAAGAGGAAGACCGCATGAAGCATGTACGCGTATGTGATGCCAATATCGAGCCTGTATTCTTTGCCTATCCCGACAACAGCGTACTCGACGAACTCATCAACCGCTATGCCGCAACTGCACCTGTTTATGATTTCATAGCACCTATTGACGGTTTCCGCCATCAGTTCTGGACAATTTCCGATGATAAGGACATTGCTACCATCACAGAAGAGTTCCGCAAGATGCCAGCCCTCTACATAGCCGACGGCCATCATCGTAGTGCAGCGGCAGCCCTTGTAGGCGCCGAGAAGGCTAAGCAGAATCCGCAGCATGTAGGCAATGAAGAGTACAACTACTTCATGGCTGTATGCTTCCAGGCTTCGCAGCTTACAATCCTCGACTACAACCGCGTAGTAAAGGATTTGAACGGAATGTCGTCGGAGGAGTTCCTGAAGGCATTGGAGGCTGACTTCATCGTTAAGTGTGAGGGCGCTGACGAATACAAGCCACAGCATCTGCATGAGTTCTCGCTATATCTTGACGGCAAGTGGTACAGTCTTGAGGCCAAGGAAGGAACATACGACGGAACAGACCCAATCGGAGTGCTCGATGTAGATATCTCAAGCCGACTGATTCTTGACAAGTTACTTGGCATAACCGATTTGCGTTCGGACAAGCGTATCGATTTTGTCGGTGGTCTTCGCGGACTCGGCGAATTGAAGCGACGTGTGGATAGTGGCGAAATGCGTGTGGCATTGGCTCTCTATCCCGTCACAATGCAGCAGATTATGGACATAGCCGACAGCGGCAAGATTATGCCTCCTAAGGCTACATGGTTTGAGCCGAAACTACGCTCAGGCCTTGTTATCCACAAACTTGACTAAATTATTAGTTATTAGTTATTAATTGTCAGTTGTCGATTGTTGTTTATAACTGACAATTAATAACTAATAACTGTATGAGAATAGGGCTTTAGTCACGAGATTTGTCCTTGGACCCACTGACTGTAAGGAAGTAATTCACCATAAATTACCCATAAATTCAATTCGTGGCATAATTCATGGATAATTCCTGATAATTCGTGACTAAGAACAAATCTCACGATAATTCGTGTCCGAAAAACCAACGCACCCTGCATATAGTTCTTTTTGTCACGAATTCCCATAAATTAATCATAAATTTAATTCGTGGAGTAATTCATGGCCAATTCCTGATAATTCGTGACTAAGAACAAATCTCATGATAATTCGTGACTAAAAACAAATCTGGTAATTCGTGTTTAAAAGACCCCGAGGGAATCGATGTTTGACAATTAATAATTAATAACTAATAAATAATAAATAGTAACTATTCAGCGAATATGTATCGCTAAAGGCAGTATGTGATTTTTTTTAAAAAACTTTCAGTATTCCTGTACATG
>URDM01000033.1 GCA_900546575.1 uncultured Prevotella sp. | reverse complement strand
AAGTTACTAAAAATCAGCGATATATACAACCTTTTACTCATATTTATCAACTTAAATTAATTCCGCCAACGGGTAATTCTTAGGACTTTGGAATGTGCCCTGCGACGAACGCTTGTAGCCGTCGGTGTACACGGTGAGCACGTCGCCAGCCTCAGCTTCGACAAAGAGACGCGGCTCAAGCACTATACGGTCTTTCCATACGGGTCCGATAGTCTTCGGACCTACAAGAATGACGCGCTCCACTGCATAGCTGCCTAAGGCAGACACAAGGCATAGAAGCACCACTATTATAAATCTAACAGATTTCATTACTTTAGGTTTTTGGTCAGAACATTTAAAGCTTATTACTTCATACTGTCTATTATCGCCTTCATCTCATCGCGGTCGAGCACCGTACCTGTACTGAAAGCGTTCTGCCACCATTGCTTGTCGGCATACCGATGGGTGTCGGAATTGCCATTGTCGTAGTCAATGTCGTACCATGGCATAAACCAACTCCAACGTGAACCTTCCTTCCATATATCGCCCCACTGCGACATGTGCACCTCGTCGCCATTGCCACATTCAGCCAATGTGATGAGCTTTGACGGATATTCCTTCTGCAATTGCTTGAAGTTCTTCATCAGCGGATATTGCAGGGCATAGTAGGAGTCGCGTCCTACAACGTCAACAACGTCGTCGCCGGGATACCAGTCGTGGTCGTTCATCTGCGAGTTCCACACCCATATGAGGTTGTTGAGCTTATGATGATTGACAAGCCGGTCGTACATGAAGCGCCACAACTTCTTGTAAGCATCGGCACCCTTTATGCCCCACCAGAACCAAGCCTTGCCTCCTTCAAATTCGTAGGTGTTGCCGGCAGCCTCGTGAAGCGGTCGCCAAATGACGGGGATGCCACGCTTCTGCATCTGCTTCAGATAGCCAGCCACCTGGTCAATGTCGTGGATGAGCTGCTTGTAGTCGGCCGACGACACATTATTAATACATGTAGGGTCGAACGAGGTTTCACCAGATGCTGTACCAGGAGTACAGGTGTAGTCGGTACCGTTGTTGGCACGTACCTGCCAGTGCCACATTGCTCCAACTATTCCGCCCGCCTTTGCCCAATTGCGCACCACGGCATCGTCGCTATAATCAACCCATCCCTTGGGGTTGACATCCTTCGACGCCTGGATATTGATGAAGTCGAACACATTAATGGCAGGATACTTGCCTGTCCATTGCTTCACGATGTCGGCTTCCCGGGTGTTCCAGTCAACACTTGCCACTGTACCCGAAATAGTCTTTTTGCCAAATTGCGACCAAAGGGCATTGTAGAGCCGTTGGGTCTCGGCAGTAGCATTAGGGTTGACAAGCTTGTGCTGCTGGGTTGTGGTTTGTTCCGTGCCCGGCTGTTCTGCCCCCTGATTTTCATTGCTGCCATTCTCGCCTGAACAAGAGAGGCATCCTGTTGACAACAGGACTGCAATCAGCATATAATTGCGTATGTTCATTTTTATTTATAAAGGTTTAGTTAGTAATCACGGTGCAAAGTTAGTCATTTCCAAATATTCCAACTAACACTTTGTTTACAACAACTGACACTATTTTGTAATTCTACATTTTTGACACAAAAACACAATGGATGCAATAATGCAAAAATATCAAAATGGCATTTTTGTGTAATTTATTGGCAAAATAGTATTAATGCGATTTACAAAATTACTATAACTTTGCAACCGAAATAATTAAAAACTCAAACCACAGTATTACAACTTTATCGAAACAAATAAAAATGAAAAGTACATTATTATTAAGGACACTTATGTCACTGTGTATTCTATTGAACATGTCATTAAGCATGTCGGCACAGAACGGATGGAGCAGCATCAACGTTGCCATTACACCCGACCACAAGGACTGGAACTATCGCACTGGCGAGACTGCGGGATTCAAAGTGGAGGTGCAACGCTCAGGCACTACTATAGATAATGTGAAAGTTGACTATGAAGCCGGTCCGGAGATGTATCCTACTGTTAAGAAGAACGGAGTGGTGCTGAAGGACGGCACAATGAAATGTAGCGGCACAATGAAGCAGCCCGGAATGTACCGACTGAAGGTTACGGCTCACGTCGACGGCAAGGAATATGTAGGCATGTGTACTGCTGCCTTCTCGCCCGAGAAGATTCAGCCCACAACAGTAAATCCTAAGGACTTTGACGAGTTCTGGCAGAATACTCTCGCTGAAGCACGCAAGACTCCACTTGAAGCAAAGCGTCGTCTGCTTCCGGAGCGTTGCACAGAGAAGGTGAACGTCTACGAAGTTAGCTTCCAGAACATACGCCAAGGCAGTCGCACCTACGGCATTCTCTGTGTGCCTGTGAAGCCAGGCAAGTATCCAGCATTGCTTCGTGTGCCTGGTGCTGGCGTACGCCCATACAACGGCGACATCTGGACAGCAGAGCAGGGAGCCATCACTCTTGAGATTGGTATTCATGGAGTACCCGTCACAATGCCACAGTCTACATACGACGACATGTTCAACGGTTGTCTTAACGGCTACTGGGACTATAATATGAACGATCGCGACAACTGCTATTACAAGCGTGTATTCGTTGGAGCCGTGCGCTCTATCGACTATATTGCGTCGCTCGCTGAATGGAACGGTTCGTCATTGGGCGTTACTGGCTCATCGCAGGGTGGTATGCTTTCGCTCGTATGTGCAGCACTCGACAAGCGCGTCACCTTCTATGGTGCTGTACATGCAGCTATGTGCGACCATACCGCCTCACTGAAAGGCACGGCTTGCGGATGGCCCCACTACTTCTATTATAACCCTAAGAACATCGACCAAAAGAAAGTGGAAACATCACGCTACTATGATGGTGTTAACTTCGCACGTCGCATCACTTGTCCGGGATGGTTCTCGTTCGGATATAACGACGATGTGGTTCCTCCTACAACAGCCTACGCAACATACAACATTGTGACAGCACCTAAGGAGCTCCACCCTTATCAGATAACCCGCCACTTCTGGGTTCAGGAGCAGTGGGACGAGTGGGAAGCTTGGTTGCTGAAACAAATGGGACTGAGATAAAATCACAAATAGGTTTGAAGTAAAATAATTAGATAACCTTACCAAATATGAACAAGATTATGACAACATTGGCTGCCCTTGCCATTGCTACATCATCGGTAGCTGCTTCGCGCCAGCCGGCTATTAAGCTTATCAACCGTTTGGCTGCAATACAGAAGCAAGGCATTATGATCGGACATCAGGACGACCCTATGTATGGATGCTCATGGAAATGGGAAGAGGGACGCTCTGATGTTAAGGAGGTTTGTGGCGACTATCCGGCTGTGATGGGGTTCGACCTGGGCGACCTGGAACTTGGCAAGGACCGGAATCTTGACGGTGTGCCTTTCGACCGTATGCGCAAGGAAATCGTCAAGCAGCATGAGCGTGGCGGAATAGTGACCATAAGCTGGCACACTAACAATCCTGCTACCGGCAAGAATGCATGGGACTTTGAGGGAGATGCAGTAAGCAAGATTCTCCCTGGAGGCAAACTCAATGGCAAACTCAACGCATGGCTGGCTATGGTGAGCCGATTTGTCAATTCGCTGAAGACTGCCGACGGACAAAAGGTGCCCGTAATATTCCGCCCTTGGCACGAGATGAGTGGCGGATGGTTTTGGTGGGGCGAAGGACGTTGCACAGCCGAACAGTACAAAAAGCTCTACCGCTACACATATAATTATATGATGCGTCGCGGATGCAGTAATATCGTTTGGGCTTACTCGCCCAATCTTGCAGACGAAAAAGAAACCGTAGAACACTACGAGAAGTATTATCCAGGCGACGACGTAGTAGACCTCATTGGCATTGATATTTACCAGCGCGAACCTAACAACGCACAGTATCAAGGTTGGCTACGCTCTGAACTCGATATAGTAAAAAAGGTCGGAGAAAACCGCAAAAAGCTTATCGCACTTACAGAGACTGGCTACAACAACGTTCCTGACCCAACATGGTTTACCGAGACTCTGCTGCCCGTACTCAAGGAATATCCGCTGTGCTACGTGCTGCTATGGCGCAACGCATGGGACCAACCTACAGAGAACTATATAGCAGCACCGGGCAAACCGTCGGAACAGGATTTCAAAAGATTTTACGAAGATGACAAGACGCTGTTTGTGAAGGATATAGAACAAAAATAATGGGACAAGAACAATTCCGACAACTCCTATTTTGACACCCCCGCAAAAGGACCCCTTTTGCTCAGTAAAAGGACTCCTTTTGTCCAGTAAAAGGACTCCTTTTGATGAATAAAAGGACTCGTTTTGGAGTGCAAAAGGACTACTTTTGTAAAACAACGAAATAATCAATTGAAAACGCTCTGACAACAAGAGCAAACAACAAGCAATTAAACATAAATAATAAAGGATAAACAACATGACTGATTTCGCAAAAAGAGTAGAGGCGCTACGCGCTCATCATGAAGAGCTTCTGACACGTAAGAACACCCCAAAGCAGTGGGGCAACGGTATATACACCAAGTATGAGTATCCTATTCTCACAGCCGAACACACTCCACTGGAGTGGCGCTACGACTTCGACGAGAAGAGCAACCCATATCTGATGCAACGCATCATGATGAATGCCACTCTCAACTCAGGTGCCATCAAGCTCAATGGCAAATATCTGCTCGTTGTGCGTGTTGAGGGTGCCGACCGCAAAAGCTTCTTCGCCGTAGCAGAAAGTCCTAATGGCATCGACAACTTCCGATTCTGGGAAGAGCCTATCACCATGCCCGAAGACCTCATTCCTGCCACCAACATATACGACATGCGTCTGACACAGCATGAGGATGGATGGATTTATGGTATATTCTGCGCTGAGCGTCATGACGACTCACAACCCGGCGACCTCTCTGCAGCCACAGCCACAGCTGCCATTGCACGCACTCATGACCTGAAGACATGGGAGCGTCTGCCCGACCTCAAGACCAAGAGTCAGCAGCGTAATGTTGTTCTGCATCCCGAATTTGTTGACGGCAAGTATGCTCTCTACACTCGTCCGCAGGATGGTTTCATCGATGCAGGTTCTGGCGGTGGCATTGGCTGGACTTTAATAGACGACATCACCAACGCTGAGGTAAAAGAAGAGAAGATTATCAACGCCCGACACTACCACACCATCATGGAGGTGAAGAATGGTGAGGGTCCCCACCCTATCAAGACTCCTAAGGGTTGGTTGCACTTAGCTCACGGCGTACGTGGATGTGCATCGGGGTTGCGCTATGTGCTGTATATGTACATGACTTCCTTGGAAGACCCAACAAAGGTTATCGCTCAGCCGGGCGGCTACTTCCTCGTTCCTGAGGGAGAAGAATACATCGGCGACGTGATGAACGTGGCGTTTGCCAATGGTTGGATTGAGGATGAGGACGGACGTGTGCTCATCTACTACGCTTCGTCAGATACACGTATGCATGTGGCTGTCTCTACCGTAGACAAACTCATCGACTACTGCATGAACACTCCTGAAGACGGATACGCAACTGCTGCAAGCGTGGAGACTATAAAGAAACTTGTTGCCAAGAACAGAGAAATACTGTAAAAACATTTTAAGCCCTCAACCCAAAGTGGGGATATGTCCTCACGTGGGGGTGGGGCTTATAATATTTCTCACTCCTTTACGTTATATTAACACCCCCTTTAACCTGATTTACTATTTAGCATTCTCAAAATGATCAAACTAAAAGAAAACATCGGATATGGTTTTGGCGACATGTCATCATCGATGTTCTGGAAGATATTCGGTGCTTACCTCATGATTTTCTACACCGACATCTTCGGATTGTCGGCAGCAGCCGTAGGCGTTATATTTGCCGTTACACGCGTGTGGGATTCTGTTTTCGACCCTGTAGTAGGCGTCATTGCCGACCGCACAGAGAGCCGTTGGGGCAAATTCCGTCCTTATCTGCTCTATCTTGCCATCCCATTCGGACTGATTGGTATGCTTACGTTCTTGACTCCTCCATGTGGCGGAACCATGAAACTTGTCTACGCATACATCACATATACACTCATGATGATGGTCTACAGTGCCATCAATGTGCCTTACGCATCGCTGCTTGGCGTTATGAGTCCTAATCCGGCAGAACGTAATACACTCGCCACCTACCGTATGATGTTTGCCTACATCGGCTCGTTCATTGCCTTGCTGCTGTTCACTCCTATGGTTAAGTCGTTTGGCGGCGACCGTCCTTCCGATGTGACGGTAGGTTGGATGACGGCTCCACAGTTCGGTTGGTTTGCCACTGTGGCAGTAATAGCCATAATGTGTACTTTGCTTTTCTTCGCATGCTTTGCTCTCACTAAAGAGCGTGTGCGTCCGGTGAAGGAAGAAAAGACTCCGCTTAAGAACGACATACGCGATCTCATCCACAACCGTCCTTGGTGGATATTGCTTGGAGCAGGCATTGCCTCACTTGTGTTCAATTCCATTCGCGATGGAGCAACAGTCTACTATTTCAAGTATTTCGTCGACGAGACTGCCTTTGGCGACATCAACTTCCTTGGTATTCCGTTCGTACTTAGCGGACTCTACCTTGCTGTAGGTCAGGCAGCCAACATCATTGGTGTTTTGCTTGCAGCTCCAATAAGCAACCGTTTCGGCAAGCGACGCACATTCATGGCTGCAATGTTCATTGCCACCTTGTTGAGCGTGGTGTTCTACTTTTTCGACAAATCACAACTCGTGGCAATATTCGTATTCCAGGCTCTCATCTCTATTTGTGCAGGAAGCGTATTCCCATTGCTTTGGAGTATGTATGCCGACTGTGCCGACTATAGCGAACTTAAAACTGGCAACCGTGCCACTGGTCTTATCTTCTCGTCATCATCAATGAGTCAGAAGTTTGGTTGGGCAATAGGCACAGCCCTTACTGGCATTCTGCTCTCTGCCTTCGGCTTTGTAGCCAATGGCACACAGAACCCAGAGACCATCAACGGCATAAAGATGTTCCTAAGTCTTTTGCCTGCTACCGGAGCTTTGCTGTCATTTATCTTCATCATGTGCTATCCGCTGTCTGAGGAAAAAATGAAGGCTATAACTAAAGATTTAGAGGAAAAAAGAAAGAAATAATTTTTTATTATGACTACAATTAAACAAGAGATGCACGAGTGTCTCACAAACAATATACTACACTTCTGGCTCGACCGCATGGTTGACAATGAACAAGGTGGATTCTACGGACGTATTGACGGCAACGACCACATCGTAGCTGATTCTGAAAAGGGTGCCATACTCAACGCACGCATCCTTTGGGCGTTCGCTGCTGCCTATCGTGTCATAGGCGACCATCGCTATCTGGATGCTGCGCTACGTGCCAAGGAATACATCCTCAACCACTTCATAGACAAAGAATATGGCGGTGTATACTGGAGCCTCAATGCTGACGGAACTCCGAAGGACACAAAGAAACAATCGTACGCCATCGGCTTCACCATATACGGAATGTCCGAACTGGCACGTGCCACTGGCGACAAGGAAGCGCTCGAATGTGCCCTCTCGCTCTACCGTAGTATTGAGGAGCATGCCTTCGACAACAAGAATAACGGATACATCGAAGCCCTTACTCGCGACTGGCAACCCATTGCCGACATGCGACTCTCAGACAAAGACGAGAACGGTTCGCGCACAATGAACACTCACCTCCACATCATAGAGCCGTACACCAATCTATATCGTGTGGCTCCATCGGCAGAACTTAAAGAACGCCTCGTAAACCTTCTGCACATTTTCACCGACAAACTCCTTAATAAGGACACGCATCATCTCGACCTCTTCTTCAACGATGAGTGGCAGGGACGCAGAAACATTGAGAGTTTCGGACACGACATCGAGGCTTCATGGCTGCTACACGAGACGGCTCTCGTTCTTGGCGACAAGGATATTCTTAAATGGATAGAACCTGTAGTGAAGGATGTTGCGGTAGCTGCCGACGAGGGGCTACTGCCCAATGGCTCGATGATATACGAGCGTTGGAAAGACACCGATCGTACCGACCGTTCACTACAGTGGTGGGTGCAGTGCGAGAACGTTATTGGTCACGTAAATCTATGGCAGCACTTCGGTACTGATGAGGATTTCGACACAGCTGCACGCTGCTGGGACTATATCAAAACGCGCCTCGTAGACCAGAAGAACGGCGAGTGGTACTGGAGCATCAATGAGGACGGAACTGTCAACCGCACCGACGACAAGGCTGGATTCTGGAAATGTCCTTACCACAACACTCGTATGTGTTTGGAGATAATGGAAAGAATGTAAGAATAATGTTATTACTTGCAAATAAAGTGGAAGCTATAGTGATATAATTGCTGTAACTTTGCAATCGTAAATAATGAAAAAGAGAAGACAGATAGTTATAGAACTATAAATTATTGTTTTAGGATTATTATTAGTCAATTAAGGTAAATAGGTTAGATTTTGTAGTAGTTGGAAAAAAGTCCCCGTCACTGTGTTAGTGGCGGGGACTTTACGCCTAAATCTTACAACCTCAGTCCTACTCCAACGGTGAATGGATGCCATTCGGGAGCATACTTTGTATGCAACAGCGGAGTGAGCGATGTGCGTGCGTAAAGCATCAAGAAGCCATATCCAAGACGTGCCTCAAGATTTACGCCTACAGGATTCATGTTGACATCTCTTGTCAGCGTATGTCTCTTGCCGAGCTTATAGCGTGAACGCTCCTTGGCACGAAACTCTACGGATGGACCGAAAGCTGCATAGACGTCTTCAGAACCGATGCGGTTGGACCATTCCAACATTATCGGAATGCGGACGGCACAATAGCTTAGGTAGCTTTTCGACGGACGCTCGCCATTCTCATCATCTCCAACGGCGAAAGGCTTAAAGCTTGTTATACCGTCAACGGTAGTAAGCATATAGTCGGTCTTAAAGTGATGGCTGACAAAAGCCAACGACATAGCAGCCGTCACTGCCCACGAACTGTTACTTACAGGACACTCGAACGTACAACCCGTAAATCCCCATTCACCCGACTTGCTGTCGCGCATTTCCTTACCTTCCGACTTGACACCAAATGCCGAGCCTGCGAGCATGTTGCCACCAAAGAAGAAAAACGGATAATGGCTATACTCCTGATTGCGACGCTTGTATGTCTTTTTGGGGATAAAGGGCGACGTGATATACACCTGCTCCACCTCCTGTCCGTCGACAAACTCGGTCTCTCTGACCTTCTTCATCTCCGTGCCGCACTTCATGTACACACTTACATTCGTACGTTCACCATTTTGAGATATGGCAAACTTCTGACTGTTGAATACAAAAGTTGTGTCGTACGTGTCAGACACTGTGGCTGACTTCTGGGTGTATGTTGTGTCTTGCACTGTGGTTGCCTCCTGTGCGAAAGCTATGGCTGGCATGAAGGTTGCCGTCAATACCAATGTTCTGATATTCATAATATACGTTTTTTAAAAAATTCCAAATATTTCTATTTATATATCTTGCTATCTCTTAGTATAGCATATCGACATTATGTCGTCTGGTGACAAATCGCCTTCGATGTATATCACAGCCCCTTTGCCTCGGTCGGTATGGCTAAAGAGAATATATCTATTGTTGCCAGACGGCAGTGGTGCCATCATATAATAGCCACTTGCTATTCGTCCGTCGTCCACTACCTCACGAATCTTCTTAGCAGCCCGGCGGTCGGTCTTCAGGATGTTGTTGATGCTTGCTGCATATTTGTTATTATATGTAAGACTCTTGTATATGGCCAGTTGATAGCCTCGGAGCTTGGTGTTTTGCATCACCACCATTTTGCAACCCTTAGAATGACCGTACTGCTGGAATATGCCATTAACGGCAAGTCCATCCTGTGCGTGGCACGGAAGCATAACGCACAACGTCATGACAAACAGAAGAACCATCCTGGCTGCAATCAGCGGAGGTTTGCGTATGATATCAAATAGTTTATGCATAATGTTAATGGTTTTTATTGTTGTCAAATGTTATTGCATCAGGTCGAGTGCGCTGAACGGATCGTCGTTCTCTGCCGAGACAGTCTGCAGTGCTTCATCCACCTGCTCGTTTATCACTTCTTGATTGGTGTATAGCTTTCCGTCAATGACAGCATAGTTTTGCGGTGTCGTGGTGGAAACATTATACATCTGTGTCACAAACATTACGATGACAATAGCTACAGCAGCCACAGCTGACGAAATCCATATGCGGGGTCGATACATGGCTCGCTGCAAAGTAGTTGTGCTACGCTGTTCATCCACAAAACAGAACAAGGCTCGCAGCGGTCGCCACTCTTCAGGTATGCCGTCTCCGGCAAGCCGAAACCACGTGCGCAACGTAGCCTCCTCCTCGTTAGTGGTATCTCCCGACATATATCTGTCGATAAGCATCCGAATGTCGGTTTCGTGCGGTTTTGGCATTATGTCTTTTATCATATTCCGATTCCTTTCATCATTATTTTAATGTAAGTCTCGCGTATCTTGGTTCGTGCTCTTGAGAGGTTTCGCCTGAGATTATCAGCAGTGCATCCCGTTATCAGCATTATCTCGTCAGCGGTATAGCCTTCTATCTCCTTCATACGGAATATCTGCTGTTGCAGAGGTGGCAACTGTGCAACGATGCCGCGGATTAACCTTGTCTCGTCACGGAGTTCTGCCCGCCGGTCGTCCACAGCTATGTCCACTTGGTCGGGCATCGCTGCTGTATGGCTCTCGTGTCGTAGCTGGTCCAGATACAGATTGTGAATCATTGTCATGGCAAGCGACTTGAGCCGCCCTCCCGAATCGAGCCTTGAACGCATGTCCCAAAGGCGCAACATCACCTCCTGCACAAGGTCTTCGGCATTATCCTCTGACTTTGTGACACTCAGCGCATAGCCTAACAGCTCGTCGCGCATGGGCAGGATGATATGGTTAAATTCGCTTGGTTTCATTTCTCTTACATAGATATAACGTATGAAACAAAAAAATCGGACATGCTATTCAAGATTTTTATTAGGATATTTCTCTCCTATTTCCCTATAAACAAAAAAAAAGGCTTTACATTAGATTGTAGAGAATCTAATTCTCGTTATATCTAATGTAAAGCCTTTTATCTTAAAACTCGAATTTCTAAATCACAATGTCTTTCCGATTTTTTGTGCTTCTTCTGCCACCATATTCGTAAGCTCCACAAACTGCTGCACTGAGAGTTGTTCGGGGCGCTTGGTCATGATGTCTTGAGCATAGAATTCGGGCGATGCAGAGCCACCGAAGATCTGGCGTAATGATACGCGCAACATCTTACGGCGCTGATTGAAGACAGTCTTCACCACACGCTTGAACAGACGCTCGTCGCATCCAAGATCCATCACCTCATTGCGTGTCATGCGTATTACGGCACTCTTCACCTTTGGAGGCGGATTGAACACTGTCTCGTCGACGGTGAAGAGATACTCCACGTCGTACCATGCCTGAATCAGTACCGACAATATTCCGTAGGCCTTGTTGCCTGGAGCCGATGCTATACGCAGAGCCACCTCGCGCTGTATCATACCCGTACAGCAAGGTATCAGTTCCTTATAGTCGAGCATCTTGAAGAATATCTGCGACGAAATGTCGTAGGGATAGTTGCCGGTGAGCACAAACTGTTTACCGTCGAAAATCTCGTTGAGATCCATGCGCAGGAAGTCCTGGCCAATGATATTCTCACGAAGTTTCGGAAACTTCTCGTTGAGATATGCCACCGACTCCTTGTCTATCTCTACCGCCTTAACGGGGCGAGGCTTGGTGACAAGAAACTGCGTCATGACACCCATGCCGGGACCTATCTCAAGCACCGGTATGTCGGGACAAGCATCTACCGTGTCGGCAATAGCCTTGGCTATGCCAAGATCAGTAAGAAAGTGCTGTCCGAGATTTTTCTTTGGTCTTACGGATTTTATCATTATTCGGCCTCCTGACGGTCGTCTACATTATCACCTTCAGTAGGAGCAAGTGCTGCCTCAAAATCGGTGATGCCGTTGTTGACGAGGATGTTATACCACTGGATGAGCTTCTTGATGTCAGAATCGTGAACACGGTCGCGATCGTATGCAGGCAAAACCTCAGCAAAGAAAGCGTGCAACTCATCAGCTGAACACTTCTTGTAGTTGAGCGAGCACTCCTTCGACTGCTCCTTCTCGCCAAGGCTCTTGAGTACCTGCCACAATGGGATATCCTCAGCATCGGTGTACATTGCGATGTCGGCAAGCGATGTAACACGATCAGAAGCGAATGCCGGCATGCGACGGTGAGTAGCGTCGATAGCCTCAACGATGAGGTTACGGTTACCACGATTGACGAGTTTGTAAAGTCCTGGTTTACCTGCTATTGAAAGAATTGTTTCCATTTTCTTTATTTATTAATTTATTAGTTATTAATTATTATTCGGGCAACTGGAATTGCACCGATATACATTCTTATATTAAATAATTACAATTATTATTCGGATGGTTTGAATAGTTGCAGCATTCGGTCTATCTGTTGCTGCAAATCGCTGGCTCCATCGTTTGTTATGACGAAGTCGCTCCGCAGCTCTACTTCCTCATGCGGCATCTGTGCGTCAATCCATTCGGCTGCACGCTCGGCTGATATGGAGTCGCGCTGCACGATTCGCTGTATGCGCACATTGCGTGGTGCCGTAACACATACGATATGGTCGAAATGTACACGGCGGTCGAATCCGCTTTCGAAGAGTATGGCACTCTCAAGCCACTCTATTCCAGATGCCTCATAATCGACTGCGACAGCGGGATGCACCACATTATTAAGAGCCACCTTGTTGGCTTCGCTTGCAAGCAGAAACTCAGCCAACACATGCTTCTGAAGCACTCCGTCGGCAGAATACACATCCTCACCAACAAGTTCCTTCAACTGTAGCTGCAAACTGCCGGACGTTCGCATAAGACGTTTGGCGGCTGCATCACAGTCGTATATCTTGATGCCACGCTGCTCAAGCATATGGCACACATAGCTCTTGCCCGAACCTATGCCTCCTGTTATTGCTATTCTCATTGCTGTTCGATTAGATAATCCACCTGAGATATTGACAGTTTGGCGCTGCGTACGCTGTGCGGACTCGCCTTCAGGTATATATTGCACTTGTCGGACGGATGCTCCATCAGTTCGTTATAGTCAACAACGACCTGGAACTGGTCGGCTGTGATATTGCGGAACATGCTTGCTCCAACAATAAAATTCACCTTGACGCGCGACGGGAATGTGCGCAGCACCTTGCCTTCAGGCATATTTATTGAGCCTACCGGCACATCAATGCTCTCCTCGGTCATGATGTCGGGATAGAGTCCGATGCGCACACGGTCAGGCACCATCTTCACTCCCTTTATCTTCTCAAGCGCTACGGTCTGAATGACGGTATCGCCGAAGTTTACTATATTAATAGGTACTGTCTTGACAAAACGCAGCGAATCGAGTACGCGCTTGCTTGCATACACCGTAATCTGGTCGGGCCAGAAGCGTGTACGTGCCAGATAGTACGACTTGCCCGGCACTACATAGCCAGCCATGCGTACCGGCAACTGCTTTGACACGCCGTAGTTGAAGTAGAAGTCGAGTCGGTCGGGTTTCACCTGTATGATTTTCGATTGTGCCATGAACCGCTGACTAAGCATCTTTAGCAAGTCGGATGCCGGCACATATCCATAACCCGTCTGACGATTGGCATATACAGAGAAGTTTACTGACACCGGCTGTATCATGTCGCCATACATATATGTGGCAAGAGTGAATCCCTTGTCGCGTACGGTGACACGCACGGTATCTTCCATTTCGGTGGTGAGCACCACATTCTTGGGCACATTCACCAGCCTAACCGGCACTTTTATTTCCTGTTCATATGTTTCGTTCAATGCCATCATGAGCCAGAAAATGCTGCTCAGGAAGAGAAAGAACAAAAAAATCAGAAACTCCTTGTTCACCGAACTGAACAAGAAGTTCCTGACAACCTTGAATATTTGCGTCAAACGATATTTCATCTGGCAAACCTTCCGTATGTTTTATTACTTCTGTACTGACTGTGCGTTATCAGCGTAAACACCAGTCTTGTCTACAGTGATGACTACACCACGTGCAATCTCCACCTCAACAATGCCAGCAGCCAAGTCTACACGGCGTACAGTGCCATGTATGCTTCCGCCAAGGAGCACCTTGTCGTTCTCCTTGAGAGCGTTCTGGAACTCGCGAATCTTCTTCTGCTGTTTCTGCTGCGGACGGATCATGAAGAAATACATGATAGCAAAGATTGCCACCATCATTATAATCATTCCCATTCCACCACCTTGCGCTGCCTGGGCAGCGAGTACGATTGTATTCATTGTCTATATTATTATGTATTATTAAACTTCAAAAATTAAAACTCCTGTTCGTCGGTATTGGCTTCTTCCTCCTGCTGTGCTGCATAGCGTGTGCGCAATACTTCACCATCCTCAAGAGCCTGCTGGGCACGGTTGAGACGCGGTGTTGACTGGCGACGTGGAGCCGGACGACGCTGCGGACGATCCTCGATGGTCTTCATCAGCTTGCCTGTAGAAACGAGATAGCGAGCTATAGAGTCGAGCATACCGTTGATGTATCCACCCGACTTGGGTGTAGAGTACAGCTTTGCAAGGTCTACATACTCGTTGATGGTCACACTGATTGGTATGTTGGGGAACGTGAGCATCTCAGCAATGGCAATCTGCATAATCACCACATCCATATATGCCAGACGCGAAAAGTCCCAGTTGCGCGATGTCTCACTCATATAGCGCTGATACTGGTCGGCATTGAGAATAGTGGCACGGAACAGCTTCATTGCAAAATCCTTGTCCTCCTGATCCTTATATTCTGGAAGAAGGTCCTGCTTTGACTTGTTTTTCGGGTCGAAACGCTTGATGGTCTTCAGCACGAATGTGTCAACCACCTCCTTGTCGTCGTTCCAGTAGAGGCTCTGCTCCTCAAGCAGCTGGTCGAGGTTTTCGTTCTCCTGTATAAGCTGACGATAAAGCTTGCGCCACAACTCACGATCGGCTTCATAAGAATCATCGGTATCAGCCATATAGTCGGCATAAGTCTGACTCTGCTCTATCTGGTTGCAGAGTGAGCGTACAAACTCCAGACTGTCAGCCCACGACTGCTTCTGTGTCTCAGCGAAGTCGAGCAACTGGCGGTTTTCCTCAAGCTGTACAGCAAACTTATTGTATGCGAATTTCTGTGACGGCATTTCTCCACCCTCACGCACAGCACGCTGGGTAGCTACCTCAACACGGCGGCGCTCTTCTTGAGTCACTGCCACGATAAGTTCCAAGAGGTAGTTGTACAAATCGTAAGCCTTCGAAAGACTGAACAACAGTTCCTTCTCTGCGCTGTCCATGAGTTTGTTGCCGTTCTGATAGTAAGCGTAGGTTAACTGGACTATCTTGATTCTTATTAATTCGCGATTTATCATCTCTTTGATATTATATATAATGTATCTCTAATGTTTCTGTTTGTTTTTCGCTTTGCAAAAATAGGCAAAATTGGGAGAACTACCAAGAAAATCGGTAATAATTATACATTTTAAGGATAAACTTTGCTCATTTCAGAGAAAAGATGTACCTTTGCACCGCTTTTTTGAGCACATCTATACAGAAAATGAATAAAAAATTCTCGTGTGATGGCGAATTAAGGCATAAATCACATTATTTATTAAACTTAATTTAGAGTAACACAATTATGAAAGAGATTAACGTTACAGGTCAGAAGCGTGAAGCCCTTGGAAAGAAAGCTTCTAAAACATTGCGTAAGGAAGGTCTTGTACCTTGCAACCTCTACGGTTTGGCAGAGCAGGACGGCAAGCCCGTTGCCAAGTCATTCGCTATCGCTATGACAGAGCTCCGCAAGATCATCTACACTCCGCACATCTATGTTATCAACCTTAACATCGACGGCGAGTCACACACAGCTATCCTCAAGGAGATCCAGTTCCACCCGGTAACTGACGCTGTTCTGCACGTAGACTTCCTCGAAGTTAACGATCAGAAGCCTATCACAATCGGTATTCCTGTTAAGCTCACAGGTCTTGCACAGGGTGTACGTGATGGTGGTCGCATGAACCTCTCTATCCGTAAGATTGATGTTACTGCTCCCTACCAGCAGATTCCTGAGCACCTTGACATCGACGTTACTGCCCTTAAGATTGGCAAGAGCATCAAGGTTGGCGAGCTGAGCTTCGAGGGCTTGGAGATCGCTACAGGCAAGGATGTCATCGTATGCTCTATCAAGATGACACGTGCCGCTATGTCTGCTGCTGCTAACGCACAGGCTTAATCAATATAGCACATTAGCACATTTAATAGAAAAAGGAAAGCGCACGCGTCATTACGACGAGTGCGCTTTTTTGTTTCAGCACATCGATTCAATCAGAGAATCAATCAACCATTAATCATTAATAATTAATAATTAAAGAAGTGGACAAATACTTGATAGTGGGTCTTGGCAATCCCGGACGCGAATATGAAATGACACGTCACAACACTGGATTCATGGTAGTTGACGAACTGGCCAATAAGCTCGGCGCTACTTTCGAAGACAAGCGTTACGGTTTTGTAGCCGAGACATCAATTAAGGGACGCAAGGTGTTCATACTAAAGCCCACAACATACATGAACCTTAGCGGCAATGCCGTACGATACTGGCTTCAGAAGGAGAATATCGACCAGAGCCGCATGCTCGTCATCGTCGACGACCTCTCCATTCCGCTTGGCGACTTCCGCCTGAAGGGCAACGGATCTAACGGCGGTCACAACGGACTGGGCAACATACAGCAGCTCATCGGACAGCAGTATGCACGTCTGCGTATGGGCATAGGTGCCGACTTCCAACAAGGACAACAGGTAGACTGGGTGCTCGGCAGATACGATGACGAGGACATGAAGACTCTGCAGCCCTCAATCGACATGGCGGTAGAGATAATAAAGAGTTTCGTACTTGCCGGACTGAACATCACGATGAACCAGTTCAACAAGTTCGGAAAGAAATCAAAGCAAACCAATCAGCAATAATCATATGTCAGAAACAGCACGCATAGACAAATGGCTATGGGCAGCGCGCATATTCAAGACCCGCTCTATAGCTGCCGACGCCTGCAAGAACAGCCGTGTCACGATTGGCGGACAGAACGTTAAGCCAAGTCACACGATAAAGGCAGGCGAAGTGGTGAGTGTAAAGAAATCGCCTATCACCTACTCGTTTCGTGTTCTCAAGACGATAGAACAGCGCGTAGGTGCCAAGCTGATACCCGAAGTATACGAGAATGTGACCGACCCCAAGCAGTACGAACTGCTTGAGATGAGCCGTATAAGCGGATTTGTAGACCGCGCACGTGGCACAGGACGCCCCACAAAGAAGGAGCGTCGTGCGCTTGATGCATTTGTCGACCCAGCCATGTTCGGCTTCGACGACATCGACGACGATATTGACGGCGACGAATAAACAACCGTCCGTACCGACAGCGACGAGCAGACGGCTATTATACGCCGTCCTCGTCGTCAGCCTCATCAGCAGCATCGCTGACTGTATCGAGCTGCGTGTCCTTGGCTATGCTCACAGTTCCGCCACGCGATATTGTCATGACAAGCGGCACATACTCGTCGCTCATCTTGTCGGGCGAACCAACACTGGCTGCAAATATCAGCGAAGCGCCATCAGCACGGTCGAACACGATGCCAAGCAAAGCGCCGTCGGCATTGTCACCGTCTACATACTTTGCAAAGTCGGTCTTCGAGAATGTGCGGTTGAAGAAAGCCGTACCGTCAGGTCGGCTTATGGTTAGCGTTATGCGATTGTCGTAGTATCGGTTGCCTTGCTCGTCCTCTGCCTGCGGAAGCGAGGTGTCGGGCTTGCGCTCAGCCACAACCTTATAGGTTCCGCCGAGCCACTCCACGTCACGCACCTGGCGATATTCGTCCATCTTCTGCACACCCTTCTTGGGCTTCGGAGCCGATTTCTTAACGATGATATCAGTTGTACGAGGTTTTTCCTTGCACGATACTGCCACGCCAAGCGACATGGCCGCCCACGCAACTATAAATAAACTATTGAATAATGTCCGTGTCTTCATAATGACGACAAAGTTAATGCAATTCGAAGACAATACAAAATGAATTCGGTCATTTTTAATGAATAATATGAGAACAGCAATAACCACACTCACACTTGTAGCCCTAACGCTGCTCGCCTCTTGCACCGCCAAGAGCGAGAGACCTACGACTACAGCCGACACTACTGTCACAGCGCGTGTCGACACTACAAGATTGATGGTGATGCAGATACAGCGATGTTCACGTCTGTACACCACCGAGTATCGCATACACAAGATAATCACCCACGACGACCAGGTGAAAATGAAGGGACGCGTACTCAGTCACGACTACGACATAAACCTGCCGTTGGGCAAACGCAAGATAGCCATCCCCGTCGATGCCACCGTAAAAGCCTACATCGACTTTGCAGGTTTCTCTGCCGCAAACGTTCGGCGTGACTCTACACATATCGAGATCGTGCTGCCCGAACCTCGCATCGTGCTGACTTCGTCGCGCATCGACCACAAAGGCATTCGTGAATATGTAGCTCTGACACGCCGCAACTTCTCTGACGAGGAACTCTCGGCCTACGAACGACAAGGACGCGATGCCATAATAGCCGACGTTGCCAACACTGACATTATGGAGAACGCCCGCATAGGAGCCGCCAACGTACTCATTCCGATGATAAAGCAGATGGGATTCAGCCCCGAAAACATCACTATCTCGTTCAGCCGCGACTACAAGCCACGCGACATCATGAAGCTAATAGACCGTTCAACCATTGAAAACAAGCAAAATGCAAAAGTCAGATAACAACCCAATACGCCCCAAGGAGACATTCTTCGGATTCTGGTTGAAGTCAACCGCCGTGAAGATTGCATTTGTTGCAATACTTATTGTGTGCGCCGTCGTCGTGGCACGCCACTACATGAAGAAGACGGTCGACACCTCTACCCCACTTCAGATTGTCACCGATCAGAGCATTGACATCACTCCGTCGCAGATACGCTCAATCGAACAGATTGGCAAGTGGTCGTTTCTGGAAGTCAGCGACGAGGAAATCGTTGACACGATACGACGCGGATTCTTCTCCGACGACGAACTGGTGCGCATATATTACGGCACTCTTCGCCTTGGCGTAGACACCCGTCAGGCTCACGAGGGCTGGATAGCCATGCGTGGCGACACGCTTTGCGCCACATTGCCACCAGTAAAGCTGCTTGACAACGACTTCATTGACGAGACACGCACCCGCTCGTTTATTGAGACCGGCAAGTGGAGCCATCAGGACCGAATGCTGATGTACAACCGTGCCGACGCAATGATGCGCAGACGCTGCCTCACCCGACAGAATTACCAGACTGCACAGCAGAACGCCAAAACCCAGTTTGAAAACCTACTACGCTCCATGGGATTTGAATATGTAAAGGTTGAATTTGAGAAATAAAACCCTACAAAAGGCTATGACATCCTCGCCTTAGCCACAACAGGTGAACAATCATATACGACAATAGAGACAAACCTTGACAACAAGCTATATACTTGTCAAGGATTGTCTCTATTGTCGTTTTTTATATCCTTAGAAATCCACCACAGTAATACCCGCACCGCCGAACTGCACATGCTCGTCCTTGCAGTTCGTAACGTTGGGCACCGACTGCAGGTATTGACGTATGAGCTGGCGCAGAATACCGTTGCCCTTGCCATGCAGGATACGCACACGCGACATTCCTACAAGTATAGCGTCGTCGACGAAGTGCTGCACAGCGTTAAGAGCTTCGTCGCCACGCATGCCACGCACGTCAAGATCCTGACGGAAGTTGAGCTTGTGCGAGTCGATAGTCTGTCGTGTCTCACGACTGATGGCAAACGTTGCAGGCTGTGTCGACTCGGGCTTCTTGACGGTATGCTCAAGCCGCGACGTCTTCACCTTCGTTCTCACGTCGCCAAACACCACAGTTGCCTCCTTGCCCTGCACTGTCTCCACAGTGCCCACAGTTGTCAGACCACGCATACGCACCGTGTCGCCCACAGCAAACGTCTGCTGCTCGGCACTGGCTGTAGGCGTTGGCAGTTTGGTTCCGATAGTAGCAGGCTTGCCGGCGTTCTCCTTCTTCTCCTTCTTGCGCTTCTCGCGGCGCTCCTTGCGTTCCATTATCTGGCGCATCTTCTTCTCAATAAGGTCGTCGGCCGACTTAGTGTCAATCTCGCTGACATCCTCCTTGAAGGCGTTCAGCTCCTCACGCAGACGCTTCGTCTCCTCCTTCTCAGCCTGACACTCGCGTATCTCGCGTATAGTATTCTCGATATTGCGGTTGCTCTCCTTTAGCAGTTCCTGCGCCTGCTCCTTTGCCTGTCGCAATATCTCCTTGCGTTTTTGCGCAAGTTCCTTTATCTCTTCCTCGTATTTTGCAATGGTCTTCTCCAGGTCTTTCTCGCGCTGGTGTACATTCTGTCGTTTGTTCTCCCAGTAGCGTTTGTCGCGTACTATGTCCTGCAGATACTTGTCACTCTGAATGTAGTCCGACCCTACGATGGCGCTCGCCTCGCGTATCACCTCATCGGGTATGCCCGTCTTGCGCGCAATCTCTATCGCAAACGACGAACCGGGCTGACCTATTGCCAACTGAAACAGCGGTCGCATCTCATGGCGGTCGTACAGCATGGCACCATTGGCAATGCCGTCGTGCGAGTCGGCATAATGCTTCAGATTCTGATAGTGGGTGGTTATCACGCCCCAAGCATGCTTCTTCACAAACTGGTTGAGCACAGCCTCAGCCATGGCACCACCAATCTGTGGCTCGGTACCCGTACCAAACTCGTCGATAAGCAGCAGCGTTGCCTCGCCAGCCCTACGCATCATGTTCTTCATATTGAGCAAGTGGGATGAGTAAGTAGAAAGGTCGTTCTCGATACTCTGCTCGTCGCCTATGTCAATCATTATGTCGTCGAACACGCCCACCTTCGAACGCTCGCTCACGGGTATCGACAGTCCGCACTGCAACATATACTGTAGCAGTCCGACTGTCTTCAGACACACCGACTTGCCTCCGGCATTCGGACCCGAAATGATGAGTATATGGCGGTCGCTCGTAAGCATTATGTCGAGCGGAACGATAGGCTTGTCTTGCTTCTTCAGCGAAAGCCACAGTAGCGGATGGCGCGCCGTAATCCAGTCGACAACCGGACAGGCATTGACATCAGGCTCAATGGCACTGGTGAGACGTGCAAATTCCGCACGCGCGCGTATGAAATCTATCTCAGCCAGCAGCTGATAGGCATATATTATGTCGTCTACATGCGGTCGTACAAGCTTGGAGAACTCCGTAAGTATCACGATTATCTCGCGACGCTCATCGGCCTCAAGCTCACGTATGCGGTTGTTGGCTTCAACCACTTCCGTAGGTTCGATGAATACCGTCTTGCCCGTCGACGACTCGTCGTGTACAATACCCTTTATACGGCGTTTCATGGCAGGAGCCACGGGCACAACCAGTCGGCCGTCGCGCAGCGTAGGCGTAACGTCCTTCTCCACCAGACCCTCGCTCTGCGCCGCATGCAGTATATTATATAATGTACGCGAGACGCTGCCCTCTGCCTTGCGCAGCTGCGAACGTATTTCGGCGAGACGCGGCGAAGCCGTATCCTTTATCTTGCCATACTTGTCCAGAATCTGGTCGATACGACGTATAAGGTCGGGAAAGGTCACAACATCCTCGGTCAGGGCGTGAAGCGTAGGATAGTCGTAGTTGCCGTCGTCGTCGCTACGGTTCAGAAACTTCACTATACCCGATATCGTCTCAAGCGAACGGCGCAAGTCGAATATCTCATTCTCCTCAAGATGAGTGCCCTCGATGCGTATTCGCTTTATCGAAGCACGCATGTCAAAAAAGAACTGAAGCGGGAAGTCGTCGGCTTCCTCCTGCATACGGCGGAACTCGCGGGTCTGCGACAGGGCAGTATTTATGCGTTCGGCATCGCAGGTGAAAGCCATGTCGTCCACCTTGTCCTTGCCAAGCTGGCTCAGACAGTAGCCCTTCAGCAACGAGCGAATCTCGTTGAACTGTATCTTATTCTCAAAATTATCTGGATAAATCATGGTGCAAAGTTACTGAAAGGTTGCTTAAAAACGGCAGAAAACACTGCAAAAATCCCAATGTAATCCGCTCCTATTTCAAAAGGACTCCTTTTGGACTGCAAAAGGACTACATTTGGACTGCAAAAGGACTCCTTTTACAATGCAAAAGGACTCGTTTTGAACAGCAAAAGGACTCCTTTTGAAAAGGAAACACGGGAAAATCGAAAAAATATTGAAGTTATCGCAAAAAACAAGCGAAAAAAATTTGTGGAATAAATAAAAAGCATTACCTTTGCACCCGCAAATAAGCAATACGACTGAATGAGTCGCAACATGTAGCAAGACTACATCTACCGGATTCCAACACCCCATGGAGAGATGGCAGAGTGGTCGAATGCACCGGTCTTGAAAACCGGCGTACTGAGAGGTACCGGGGGTTCGAATCCCTCTCTCTCCGCAATAAACCTTGAAAATCAAGGTTTTACGCAAAACGTACACGAAAACGTACACGAAACGTCCGAATTTTAACAATTTCGGGCGTTTTTTATGTCCAAAAACAAGAAAATCCGTGTACATACCAAACGAAAGAAGCCCGGCGATGAACCGGGCTTCAACATTGTTCCCCGTGCGATGCAAGGGGCTTTCGCAACAATGTGGCTACAAAGATACATAATTTATTCCAAATCCTTGCGCATGGATGCAAGCAATTTGCGCAACCATGCCAATATTGGCTTCCTGTACCGCATGAACAAGACAAGAACGGCAACGATTGATGCGGCGATTGCCCACGTCCATACATTTGAACGTCTGCTTGTCTTTGCAACTTCGTTGTGTTTCTTCTCCTTGTGGACGGTCGCTTTGTCCTTGGTCGTGGCGTGGTGTTCCTGTTCCGTTGTCTTTCCATTCTTCACCACGTTTGACCGGATGGCGGTTTGCTTGATGCTTTTCACGCCCTTTCCGCCCTTGATGGTCATCTTTCCGTCCTTGTCAATAATCAGTTCGGGCAAATCCGGCGCGCGCGCTGAATCTCCGAAAAAGATTATTTCCGTGATGATGGATTCCCCGGATTCGGTCTTGGTCGTGTCAACGACCTTGGAAACATCCGCGACCTTGGAAATGCTTTCCGACACACTATCCGCAACAACCTTGTCGGTGTTCTTCTCCAGCTTGCGCGATGACGAACACGCGGCAATCAGTAACGCGACAAGACAAAGCGCGATGAATTTCAATGCCTGTTTCATATCATCGCAACTTTTTGATGTCGTTCAATCGGTTCATCCATCCGGACAAGAACCGCTTTTGTGTGTACTTCAACAACTCCTTTTCAGTTGCCTTGCGCCCAATCTTCTTTTCGTATGCCACAACGGAACGCGAAACAATCCCATTGATGAACTTCACGCGTTCTTTGAATATGGCTTCAAAAAGTTGGTCGGGGTCGGCAAAGTTGACCGCCGACAATGTTTTGTTGCCAACGATACCATCCGCGACAACGCCAAGCAATGCTTGTGGTTTCTTGATGCCGTGAATGCCGGATGCCCAAACCCAATCAACAAGGATGTTTGCGACCTTTTGGGAATGGATGTCATCGGCGCGCCATTTATCCCAAAACATCGTCTTGATGATGTCACGCCAATGGGCATCCGAAATGTGTTTCAAGTCCGCGACCGATGGGCGGGGCAAACCTTTCTTCTTGCAATACGCTTCATAAGTCGCGATTGTCACGCCTTTGTTGGTTGCGCCGCCCCGGTCGGTCGGGTCGTTCGCAAATCCGCCCTCCCATTTGAGGATGAACGGAATCAAATTTTTAATGTCCGCCATTATCGTTTGTTTTTGGTTTTACATACAATTCACACTTTGGCGGGTCACATGAACCGCCACCACGGAACACGCAAAAAGTATTGGCACACGGCACGCCATCCATCGGCGGCGTTGGTTTGTGTTCTTTCAACTCGTGCAAGTCAATGTCAAAATGGCGTTCGGTCTTGTCAACCATGATGCGTTGGGCGATGATTGCCCATTTTGCATCATTGCAAGACGATTCGTTTTCCAGCATTGACCACACTTGCCAAAAGCATACCGACCCGGCTACAATTTGCGGCAAATGCAAAGACACTTCCGGGAACACCATCACGTCCATCAAGTGAACAAGGACGGTCAAGGCATATACTTTGATAAGTGTTCGGAACACGCGCCCGGCATAATGGGATTTGAATTTTCCATCATTCGCACCGGGAAAACGTTTCTTCACTCTCCGGCTCAACGACCATGCGGTGTAACAATCAGCAAGCACCGCAAGCGTACACACAAAGATGAACGGGAATGTCGGCTTGATGATGGCGAAACACGCGCCGAATGCGGTCATCATGTATCTTGCCAAGATAGGAACTATTGTTGAATGAATGTTTGATGTCATAATCGTAAAATCATGTAAAATGAAACATTTTGCCAACTTTCGCGATTGTCGTATCAAACACAACGAAATCAACGGCGGGCAACCCTTGGGAAACGCGTTCGGTTTTCCATTGCGATTGCACTTGCTTCATTTCCGACATCAAATTGTCGCTCCCGGTGAACACGGAACGCCGCGTTCCAATTGCCTTTCCGTTGGCATCCTTTTTGAAAAAGTCGCCGTCCGAATCGGGCGTGTCCATAAATTCGGCATTGATGACAACTTGCATTTGCATACGCATACCGGACGCATTCTTTCCCGGAAACTTGGTCGGTTCAATCTTGATTTTCTCAATGACAATTCGGCGGTCAAAAAGTTCTTCAAGGTCTATTCCCTTACCAATTATTGCGTCCGATTCAATGTTAGAATCGCTAAATCGTGGCATTTTCTTCTTTTTAGATGTGTGACAAATCCGAAACGATTTGGTTGTCCAAATCTTCGGTAAACTTCAAATAATCCTTGTATTCGGCAACCGCCTTGTCATCCGGCGCAATGCCCATGACGTGCTTGTTGTACGAATTTACAAGGTCAAATTCCGCCGTTTCGTCAATGACTGAACGGATGAACACACGCTTCAAGTTTGCCTTTGTAGGCTTCGCGAACGTGCGCACTTCATAACATGACCAACCAATCGGGCGGGCTTCCTTTTCACCCTCCGGAATGGCTTTTTCTTCGGCGATGTTCACGCGATAAATCACCGACCCGTCATTGTCCTTTTCCAGCACGGCGGGCATACCATGCGCAATGTCATAATGCGCGTTTGGTTCGATTGAATTTAATTTCATAAGGAAACGATTTTGAAAGTTTGTCGAATAAATGAATTGAATCCGAATACTTGCACCAACCCCACCAACTGCAAATGGCTTGCTTGTAAGCTGCCTTTGTGGGTTGTTTCTTGCGCTTGTTCAACTTCGCCACCCGGCGGCAAAGATTTTGTTTTATGGACTTGCGCAATAATGTGTGGTCGTGATAGAACACGAATCCAAGGAAATCAATTCCGCGCGCGTCAACCGGGAACACTTGATGATTGCGTTTCACTTTCAGTTGTAAACACTTCATGTATGCCCGTATGTCACGCAACAACGCGTGCAAGGATTCCTTGTCCGGTGCAAGAACAACGATGTCATCGGCATAACGCCAATAATACTTCACGCGCTTTTCTTCTTTCAACCAATGGTCGAAATACGCCAAGAAAAGGTTTGCAAAGTATTGGGAAAGATAGTTGCCAATCGGCACGCCGTTCAAGGACGTTGCCACCAATTCCCCTGTGTTCGGGTCGGTGACAAAATTCCGAATCGGAATGTCCGTGTTGATGTTGGAATCAATGATTTCATCCAGCAACGCCAAAAGGCGACCATCTTTTATTTTCCGCCTTACCACACCTTTCAACACTTCGTGGTTGATTGATGGGTAAAACTTGCGAACGTCAATCTTCAAGCAATATTTCGTGCCGACCGGGTCTTTTCTCAAAGCCTTTTTCACGCTCATGGCGCACGCATGAATGCCGCGTTCCTTGATACATGAATATGTGTCGTGCGTGAACACGGACACCCATATTGGTTCAAGAATGTTCATCACCGCATGATGCAAGATGCGGTCGGGGAAATATGGCAATTGATAGATTTGCCGTTCCTTTGGTTCAAAGATTGTGAAAACGTGATATTGGGATGTCTTGAAAGTTCCATTTTTCAAACTTTCATGCAATGCAAGAATGTTCGCTTCCCTGTTCTTGTCGTGCTGCTGCACGCCATAGGAATGCAACTTGCCCTTGCGGGCTTTTTCGTCCGCAAGTTTCAAGTTATCAATCGCGATGACCTTTTCATAAAGGTTTCCAATTCTTTTCATTCTTGAAAGTTTCTTGTTTGCTTGAATAATAGGATTCTTCGGGCTTGCGCCCTACCAAAACCGTTCAACATATTCTATTTTTTGCCGCCGGGTTTCCTTTCCCGACTTACCATCCCCGGATGGGATGATTGGCATGGTTTCCGATTAGCAACTATATTATTTTACAAGCATAGCTGAGAACCGATATTCGCATTCGCATTCGTAGGCGTGTTATTCGTATTCGCGTACACGAACCCCGCATTCGCACCATTATTCGCATTACCGCTGAACAAAACACCACGACATCGGACAACCATTATTTCTTTTTTCTTTCAAATCCCGTTTATCTGTTTGCGGGTCGATTTACGGCTTTTCAAGCCGCTTCGATTTGCGGGTCAAAGCAAAGCCGAGAACCGATACTCGCACTCGCATTCGCAGGCGTGTAATTCGTAAGCGCGCACACGAACCCCGCATACGCACCACCATTCGCATTACCGCCGAACAAAACACCACGTTCCGATTCTCCGGATGCCGGGATGTTTGTATAAAAGTAGTCGCAAAAATACGTTGTACTTCCAGCACCTACCGCCAACGGCATGATGTCGCCATCTTCGCCAAGGATAAGTTGTTTCACATATCCCTCTTTGCGTGCGATGTCGCCGCGATACTCATAATTGCCGACACCCGAATTAGTGAACTTGGACGGGTCATCGCAAATGTACATCTTAGACAAACCGCCCGCCGCTTCGCTTTGGATGATTATCTTGATTCCGTCCGTCCATTTCCAAATGTGACCAAACGGATTTTCAACGCCGCGATAACGTGGCACGGCAAATGTTTTCTTAACGGCATTATCTTCGCCATGAACGGAATAATCAACCGTTCCCGAATGGTTGCCAAGCGAATTTGTAACACCACATGGAATGATTGGATTGTTGCCATTGTGCGTTGACCAAGAACCCCAATCCCATGTTGTCACGCCATCACCCAATCCGCCTTGATGGAATCCGTTTTCATCCAATTCGGCATTGAACGCGTCTTGCGAATTGAATGTGCAATATTCAACCACGAACAACCACCAAATCATCTTGTGCATCCTGTAAAGGTTTGCATTCCACTCCACCGAACCACGATTGCGCGCCTTTGCGCGGAAATCATTCAATGAAATGGCGGTCGCGGGCAAGCCAAGGAATGAACGATAAGTTCCGTCATAACTTGCGTTGTTGTTGCCGCCGCGATAGTCAACATCGGTTGAACATACGGATGCCAGCTTGTTTGTTGAACGCTGAACCGTTGCTTCAACGCTTGAAACATAGCCTTTGCGCCATAGATGGAATCCGGGCAATGGTTGTGTACTCTGTAAATGGCGGCATTTGTTGCCATCCATTTCAAAGCGAACGTACATATCCGGCAATTCCGTTTCCATCATGCCATCCTTGCCCGTCAAGTCTGCCGCCGCGCCTGTGTCGCGCTTGGTAGAATCGTTGGCGTTAAGGTAATACACAACCTTGCCGTTGTCATCCAAGATGCAATTGCGCATCATGTTTTGCAATGGCAATTCCTTGTGCAACTCCATCTTGCCAACGCGTGTTGGCTTGGGATTGGACACCGTGATGTCCCATTCCACGCCATAATAATAATCATAAGGAAAGGTCGGCTTTGTATTGCCGACACCGATTAAAAGTCCCATATTAGTAACCCCATTTTAAGTTTATACCCGACAACGATGTTGCCTTGATTACTTTCACGATTTCGGGATTCCAACCACTTTCAAAGTTGGTTTCGATGAAATCCCCATCATCCATTCCGGCAAGCTGCACCGACAATTTGACGGGGCTTGTGGAATCGTTCTTGATGTTGAACGGTTGACCGTCCGAAAGGCTGAAATTGCCGTTCGCAAGGTCAATCACGCCCATCTTTCCGATTTGCGCGGAAACGCTTTCGCCGCTTCTTGTGTTCATACTTCAATTTTTTATAATAAAATAACGCCTAAAAAAGCAAAAAATAGCAGAATGATGCTTTTGTTTTGAGTTTCAAGTGGTTGTGGCAGCCGT
>URDM01000032.1 GCA_900546575.1 uncultured Prevotella sp. | reverse complement strand
TCGTCTGTAAGAACGAACGGACGGATGGCAGCGTGAGGACAAACGAATGAACACTTGTTACACTGGATACAGTTCTCAACATTCCATACAGGAACGAATGCCTCAACACCACGCTTCTCGAATGCAGATGTACCGTTCTGCCATGTACCGTCTACTGTGTCGTGCTTAACGAAGTCAGAAACCTTCAAGAGGTCACCTGCCTGGCCGTTGATAGGACGAACGAGCTCCTTAACGAATGCAGGAGCGTTGTCCTCCTTAGCCTCCTCGTCAGCGAGATTAGCCCATGCTGGATCAACAGTGAGCTGCTTGTACTCACCACCGCGGTCAACAGCTGCGAAGTTCTTGTCGACAACGTCCTGACCCTTCTTAGAGTAAGACTTAACGATGAATGCCTTCATCTGCTCAACAGCGAGATCCAAAGGAATTACCTCTGTGATACGGAAGAATGCCGACTGGAGGATAGTGTTGGTACGGTTGCCGAGACCAATCTCCTGAGCAATCTTGGTAGCGTTGATATAGTAAACTGTGATGTTGTTCTGAGCGAAGCAGCGCTTTACCTTGTTAGGAATGAAGTTGACGAGTTCCTCGCCGTCGAAGATAGTGTTCAACAGGAAGAAGCCGTTCTTGCGCAGACCGCGAGTCACATCGTACATGTGCAGGTAAGCCTGTACGTGGCAAGCCACGAAGTTAGGAGTATTTACCTGATATGCGCTGTGGATTGGGCTGTCGCCGAAACGGAGGTGTGAGCAAGTGAAACCACCTGACTTCTTTGAGTCGTATGAGAAGTAAGCCTGGCAGTACTTGTTTGTATTGTTACCGATGATCTGAACAGAGTTCTTGTTGGCACCTACAGTACCGTCGGCACCAAGGCCATAGAACTTAGCCTCGAACAAGTCGTCGCCACCCATTGGAATCTCCTCTTCCTCAGGAAGCGAAGTGAATGTAACGTCGTCAATGATACCAACAGTGAAGTGGTTCTTAGGCTGCGGGAGCTCGAGGTTCTTGAATACAGCAACAATCTTGGCAGGAGTTGTGTCGGAAGAACCGAGACCGTAGCGGCCACCAACGATAAGCGGCTTGCGCTCGTCGTCGTAGAGAGCCGACTTAACGTCGAGATACAGAGGTTCGCCCTCAGCACCCGGCTCCTTAGTACGGTCGAGAACAGCGATACGCTTAACAGTAGCAGGAAGAGCCTTCTTCAGGAAGTCTACTGAGAACGGACGGTAGAGGTGAACAGCCACCATACCAACCTTCTTGCCCTGCTTGTTGAGGTAGTCGATAGCCTCGCGAGCAGGCTCTGTAGCCGAACCCATAAGGATGATTACGTTCTCGGCATCCTCAGCTCCGTAGTAGTTGAAGAGGTGATACTCACGGCCTGTAATCTTGGTCATCTCGCCGAGGTACTTCTCTACTACCTCAGGGATGCGGTCGTAGTACTCGTTGCAAGCCTCACGGTGTGTGAAGAATGTCTCAGGGTTCTCAGCAGTACCGCGTGTTACAGGGCGCTCAGGTGTAAGAGCACGGTCGCGGAAACGCTTGATATATTCGGGGTTTACCAACGGACGGATGTCTTCCATATCCATCTCCTCGATCTTGTGGTACTCGTGTGAAGTACGGAAGCCATCGAAGAAGTTGATGAACGGAACTGATGTCTCGAGTGTAGCGAGGTGAGGCACAGCCGAGAGGTCCATAACCTCCTGTACTGAACCAGAGCAGAACATAGCGAAGCCTGTCTGACGGCAAGCCATTACGTCCTGGTGGTCACCGAAGATACACAGAGAGTGAGAAGCCAATGTACGAGCTGACACGTTGAATACGCAAGGCAGCAACTCACCAGCAACTTTGTACATGTTAGGAATCATCAGCAACAGACCCTGCGATGCAGTGTATGTTGAGGTGAGGGCACCAGCCTGGAGCGATCCGTGGAGGGCGCCGGCTGCACCAGCCTCCGACTCCATTTCCTGGATAGAAACTCGCTGACCGAAGAGGTTCTTGCGACCCTTGGCAGCCCATTCATCTACGTGCTCAGCCATCGGCGATGACGGAGTGATAGGATAGATAGCAGCAACCTCTGTGAACATGTAGCTCACGTGAGCGGCAGCTGTGTTACCATCACATGTGATAAACTTTTTTTCTTTAGCCATTTTGTTGAAAATAAAATGTTAATGTATTTTTGTTTTAGTATAATAATCCGAATAGCCACAGCGGGACATGGTTGTCTCGACCAATGCCGCTGGGTGTGTTATACTCGGCGTAGATAGTCTTGGCGGTGTTGCGCAGACGCGAGTTGGCTGCCGCATCTACTATACGACAACAGCGGTCGTCATCGACCATGTAGCAAGCGTCCTTGCCTGTCTGATGCACCTTATGGTCCTTCCAAAGCGTGTTGACAAAGAATGTCTCCATCACCTCCTGCGTGCGTGCCACAATGGGATAGATGGCATAGAGCAGGTTGGGATTGTGCATCATTATCTTGGCGGGCTTCTTTGGGAATTCATCGCCCGGATTGTAGATCATATTTATCAGTCGGGCATCAGAGAGATACTTGATGTAATTCATCACCGTGGCTCGGCTGGTAGAGATGTCGTGTGCCAGATTGCTTATGTTTGGAGCCTTGGCACCGTCTAAAGCCAGCAGATAGAACAGCTTCTTTATCTTGGTGAGATATTTCAGCTCAATCTGCTTGATGAGCAGGATGTCCACCTCGGTCATCATATTCATCGTCTTTAGCAGATTCTCCTCAAAGTTGCGATGTTCAAGGAAGAACGGGTAAAATCCGTGGTGCAGATAACTCTGGAAATATTCGGGCACGTCGTGGTGCTCGCCTATTATGCCAGTTGCTATATCTTCGTGGTGCTCCAGTATGTCGTCAAGACTATATATTGGCAGATTGCTGCCTGTAAGCAGATTCAGGTATTCGCGGAACGAGAAGCCGCGCAGATTGTAGCTCTCTACAATTCCGTTCAGCTCTGGGTTTTCGTCCTTAAGGCGCATCACGCTCGAACCTGTGAACACTATCTTAAGCCCCGGACAATGGTCGTAGCACAGGCGCAGCTCTCTGCTCCATTCGGGCTGCTTGAACACCTGATCTATGAGCAGTACCTCACCGCCGTGGTTGTAGAAATCGGCAGCAAAGTCGGCAATGCCTCGTCCCTGAAAATAGAAGTTGTTCATATTCACATAGAGGCACTTGCGGTCGTCGGCCTTGAAGTTCTCCTTGGCATACTGCAACAGGAATGTGGTCTTTCCCACACCTCGCGTACCCTTAATGCCAATCAGACGGTCGCTCCAGTCAATTTCGTCCATTAAGGCACGTCTGACGGGAGCATCCGTATGCTCTACTAGGTACTTATGTGTCTTGAAGAAAGCTTCCATTCCGCTTTTATTATGTTTCTTGTCTGGTTTGCTAAGATTTAATCTATGCAAAGGTAATATTAATTTCTTTATTTGCAAACCCAATATTGCAAAATATGCGTTTTTTTATTTTTTTTACATTCATTGAGCCATATACGATAAATATATGGGAAAAATGAAGTAATTTTGTATTCTGTCAACATTAAGAAAAAAGAATGAAACTTCACATATTCAATCCTGAACACGACATTGCCCTTGCGGCCAACCAACCACGTTTCACAGCTCCTCATGCCGGGCGCCAGTTGCGCGCCGACCTCGGTTTTCTACCAGCCCTGTGGGCTGACGACGGCGACATGGTATTGGTGGACGATGTAGAAGCGGCTCTCGAATGGGTGCGCCACGTGAAGCGCTATGCTCACGACGTGGCATTTGTCACGCCAGCCGACCTTAAGCACATATCGCCCGACATGCGCCACGGCTTGCAGATTGCACCTTGGGGATGGGACCGCACCATAAAGGAGCAATTGCTGCGTGCCGACCCTTCGCTCGAACCTCTGCTGCCCTCCGACGAGCGTCTTGCCGAGATACGCGAGATGAGCAGCCGCCGTTTTGCTGCCGAACATCTGCTGCCTTTGCTCCACGATGCCAATCCGGGTGTAGTAGGCGAAAGCCGCTACTGCGCTACCGAGGGCGAGGCGTTGGCAGCCATGCAGCAATACGGACACAGCGTGGTCAAGTCGCCATGGAGCAGCAGCGGACGTGGCGTGCGCTATGTGCCCCAACCTGTCCCCGACAATCATCTGCTGGGATGGATGCGCGGCGTTCTGCGACAGCAGGATGGAATCATGGTCGAGCCTTTATATAATAAGGTGTACGATTTCGGGATAGAGTTTATGGCAAATGCCGACGGAACCGTCGATTTTCTTGGCCTGTCGCTCTTCGATACTCGTGGCGGAGCCTATACTGCCAGCATCTGCGCTACCGAGAACGACAAGCGCGAAATGCTGTCACGATACGTTGACATGGAGTTGCTCGACAACATCTGCCTGCAAATACGCCAGATTGTAGCGCCACTTATGAGCGGAGTCTATAGCGGTCCGTTCGGCGTGGACATGATGGCTGTGGCACGTTCGGAGGGCGAGGGCTTCTGGCTGCACCCGTGCGTGGAACTAAATCTGCGCCGCACTATGGGACACGTAGCTCTTGCTCTGACTCCTACCATACACGAACCACGCCGACTGATGAGCGTCTATTACGCCGACAAATACAGACTGCGCATACAGTTGAACCCGGAAAACCTGCTGAATACAGGACTGGCATAGAAACACGCTATACTGGACGCAAAACACCTGACACAGGATCATAGGGCTTGCATACAAAAAAAAAAGAATAGAAATGAATAAGAATGTAGCATTGGTATTGTCGAGCGGAGGTGCTCGAGGCTTGGCACATATCGGAGCCATTGAGGAGTTGGAGCGTAGAGGCTTCAACATCACTTCTGTTGCCGGCTGCTCTATGGGTTCTTTGATTGGTGGTATGTATGCGGCAGGCAAGCTTGACGAGGTGAAGAAGTGGATGTTAGGTCTAAGCAAGAAGCAAATGTTCTCGCTGGTCGACTTCTCCTTCAGCCGAAACCATCTGGTCAAGGGCATCAAGGTAATGGACGCCTTGAAAGAGATTGTTCCTGATGTGAATATCGAAGACCTGCCCATTCCTTATACTGCTGTAGCTACCGACTGGAACAGCGGACGCGAAATCGTGTTCCGCTCGGGCAGCCTATACGAAGCCATACGCTCCAGCATTTCCATTCCCCTCTTCTTCGATCCTGTCAAGAAGGACGAAATGCTGCTTGTGGACGGTGCGCTGGTTAACGCTCTGCCACTAAACCGGGTGGCAAGAAACCGTGGCGACCTGCTCGTTGGAGTCAACGTGAATACGCACAACTATAAAGAAGAAACAACTCCCAACTACATCAATATGCTTTTGCGCTCCATTGCCATCATGGTCGACCAAAACACCAAGCAACAGACTCTCATCTCAAAGCCCGACATCGTGGTTGAAGCACAGATGCAGCAATATGGCGAGTTCGACTACGACAAAGCCACTCAAATCACCTTGATAGGCGAACAGGAAATGCGCAAGGCTCTGGACGAATACCAACAGGCACACTCCTCTATTTTCGAGGCAATAAAAAGATTGTGGAAGAGGTAACAACAAAAAGCGTACCAAAACTAAACTACAAGTCTTGATACGCCTCCTTGAATCTGCTTATTTATTGATTTAATAAGACTTCATGCATACTTCGCACCACATAAAACAGACAAACTCCCACTCCGATTACTCTCAATGGGCTTATCTGATGTTCCTTTTTGTAGTCCTTATATATATCATAGCACAGTATAGACGCGACATATATTGAACCTAATAGCAAAATCCAATTTACCATTCGACAAAAATATTAAAATAGAAGGTATTTTTATAATGTTATGCTTGCTCGGCACCATATTAAAAAGCCTCTATTGAGTTGCAATAGAGGCTTAAATGAGGAGCAAAAGTAGTCATTCACAATAAAAGGAACTACTTTTTTAAGAAAATGCAAATATTATGACGGAGACAGCTCCAGTCTGATTACATTACGCCGTCTTCACGGAGCTTAACCTGCCACTTCCAAGCCGAAGCGAGCACGTCGTCGAGTTTAGCCTCTGCCTTCCAGCCAAGCACCTTATTGGCCTTGTCGACATTGCCCCAGATCTTCTCGATATCGCCCTCACGACGCGGACCGAACTTCCAGTTGAGCTTAACGCCAGTAGCACGCTCGAATGTGTTGACAATCTCGAGTGTTGAGTTGCCCTTGCCTGTACCTATGTTGAAGAATTCGAGTGGCTCGGTCTCCTGGTCGAGCACACGTGTCATAGCGCAAACGTGAGCCTTAGCTAAATCAACTACATAGATATAGTCGCGGATACATGTTCCATCGGGAGTGTCATAGTCATTGCCGAAGATGGTGAGTTCCTTGCGGATGCCCATAGCGGTCTGAGTTACGAAAGGAATGAGGTTGTTGGGCACACCATTTGGCAACTCGCCGATGAGTGCTGACGGGTGAGCGCCAATCGGGTTGAAGTAGCGCAGAACGATGCTCTTGATGTTGGCGCCGCTGTGGATGTAATCGGTAATGATCTGCTCGTTGATTTCCTTGGTGTTGCCGTAAGGTGATGTAGCCTTCTGGTGAGGGCAATCCTCAGTAACGGGGAGGTTCTCGGGCTTCGGCTGACCGTAAACTGTGCAGCTTGACGAGAATATGATGCCCTTGACATTATACTTAGGCATGAGCTCAAGCAGATTAACGAGCGAAACAACGTTGTTGCGATAGTACATCAGCGGCTGCTGAACGCTCTCGCCTACGGCCTTAGATGCTGCGAAGTGGATGATGCCCTCAATGGCGGGGTACTTCTTGAATACGGCCTCGGTAGCGTCAAAGTCGCGAAGGTCAACCTGCTCGAAAGCCGGACGTACGCCTGTGATCTTCTCTATACCGTCGAGCACCTCAACCTTCGAGTTAGAGAGGTTGTCGACGATTACTACTTGATAGCCGGCTTCGATGAGTTCGACGGTGGTGTGCGATCCGATGAAACCGGTACCACCGGTCACTAAGATAGTTTGTTTCATAACTTTTAATTTTTATAGTTGATAAATGGGTTTTTAGAGTTTATGCTACGCCTTACCGTAGCGCCGCGGCTTGAATATTCTGTCAACAATTGGAGTGAGAATGTTCATGGCAAATATAGCAATAAGCATGGCGTTGCGTTCTTCGCCATGGGTGCGCAGCATTACGGCTATGGAAGCTATAGCTATTCCGTAGAATATCTTGCCTGGGCGCGACATTGGCGACGTAGTGTAGTCGGTCGCCATGAATACGGCTCCAAGGAGCGTTCCGCCACCAAGCACAAGATTGAACGGGTCGGCATAAGCAGGGTCGGCTACAGCCGTCACGCCTGCCAGCACTATAGTTGTGACAATTATGCTGATTGGGATGTGCCATGTGATTATGCGCTTCCACAGCATGAATCCAAGACCGAGAATCATAGCCAAGGCGAACAAGTAGGGGCTTTTTACTCCATAGCCCATACCGGGCGAGAGCACGAGGCTGCCCGGACACAGAAGCGTGACACAGACTCCTACGATAGCCGGATTAACCGAATTGCGCCCTGCCCCTCCATAGACGAGCTTGCCCAATCCTATGGCTCCAAAGGCTCCGAGCACCACCGTCCAGAAGGGCGTACGTACGGGCAGACAGAGAGCCATTACAAATGCCGTGATTACGGCTGTACCGTCTGCAAGCGAACAGGGACGGCGCATCAGATAGCGTGTGATGAGCCACTCTGCCAACAGGCACGAAGCCAAACTGTAGCAGCCCAGATATATGGCGTTGAGACCGTAGCTGAACACAGCCATCAACAGGGCTGGCACAAGGGCGAAGATTACGCCGTAAGTATTGCGCTTGATGCAGTCGCCACCATGTATGTGGGGCGAGAGCGACATCTTGAGTTCTGACATAAATATTGACGTTTTTACTTTTCGATTAGCGCCACTTTGGCTATGCGTATGTAGTCGAGCAGCGGACGATAGGACGGACAGGCAAACTGGCAGCAGCCACACTCCATGCACGACAACACATGTTCGCGCTTGGCCTGCTTCCACTTCTGCTGCATGGCAAGTCGGGCAAGCAGATAAGGCTCGAGCCCCATCGGACACACGTCGACGCACTTGGCGCAACGCAGACATGGTTTGGGCGTATGGCGCAGGGCTTCACGTCCGCTCATTATTGTGATGCAGTAAGTGCTCTTTATGACTGGAGCGTCAAGACAACTGAGTGCCCTGCCAGTCATCGGACCGCCCGACAATACCTTATTGTCGCTTACCGGTATTCCTCCACATGCGTCTATCAGATGGATTATGGGGGTGCCTATGCGGGCGAGGAAGTTGGCCGGATGCGCCATTTCCTTACCACTAACCGTAACGTAACGCTCTACGAGAGGCTTGTTCTTCATCACGGCCTCGTACACGGCAAAGGCTGTCGCTACGCTCACGACAACCGCTCCTACGTCGGCAGGCGTGGCTGTTGGCGCTGACGACATCTGGCGATTCAGCACGGCGTCTGTGAGCTGGCGCTCGCATCCCTGCGGATATTTAGGTTTGAGCGAAACTATCTCAATACTGTCGTTGGCAACCTTCTGCTGCATCAAGGCTATTGCCGAGGGTTTGTCGGCTCCTATTGCTACGTATCCGCTTTGCGCTTCCGCAGCAAACATCAGGAGTTCAAGACCTACGAGTATCTCGTCGGCACGCTCCATCATCAGCCTATAGTCGGCTGTAGCATACGGTTCGCTCTCGACTCCGTTAAGTATCACGCTGTCGAACTTGACACCTGTCGGAGGTACCAGTTTTACATGTGTGGGCAATCCCGTCCGGCTCATCCCTGCCACTCCTGCCCATCGTATGCGTGCCGAAACCTCTTCAGGGGTAAGTTCGGGATGCTGCGCAAGAGTTTCGAGATTGTTGGAGCGGTCGATTGACGGCTCCCACTCGTCGCCTTCCACATCTATTATTATAGCAGGATTGCTACTACCCGACTCGTCGACAGCCGTGCCGACAGCTGCCACCGTACCCGAAACCGAGCTATAGATTGGTGCCGACATCACTCCGTCGGCCTCGGCTATGAGTGTTCCCACCTTGACGATGTCACCCTTGCCCACCACGGGAATGGCTGGTGCGCCTATATGCTGAACCAATGGAAACACGGCCCGTTCGGGTAGGCTGGCCTCCATAGTCGGATTCTTGGCGGTAAGCTTGTTTTCTGTGGGGTAAATACCTCCTATTCGGAATGTCTTCATTGTATTGATAATGTGTTGGGGTCCGATTTTCAGTTTTAGAATTATGCAAAAGTAATACTATTAAACGGGAACGACAAATAAAAATGTTAATATTTTCTCCACTTTTGTTTGTCTTGTCAATAAAAAAGACGTACATTTGCACATAAACAAGCCGTTGACACGCCAATAACAAGGCGTTGATATGGCCATAAACCTAAAAGTCAGAACCAAAATGATAAAACCATCAGAACAGACAACACAGCAGATTGAGCGTTTTCTGAAGAAGATCGCCCAAAAGTTTCCTACCAACGACGAGGTTTCGGCGCTGACCGACATTCATGTGCGCGTGTCGCAGGAAAGCGGTGAGATGCTGGCTTTCGACGACGACGACAACGAGATAACCCGTTGCGTTGTGGAGCAATGGATAGGCAACAACGACGAGGACTTCTACGACTCAGTAGAACGCATACTCAACAATACCATGAACGCTTCGGCAAAGCTCATCGAAAATCTTGGCATTCTGAAGCCATACAGCTTTGTGCTCGAGAATGACGACAAGGAGAACATAGCCGAACTGTTCATAGCCGACGACGATACCGTTATAATCGGCAAGGACCTGATGGAGGGCCTTGACAAAGATTTGGACTCGTTTCTCAACGAATTGCTGAAAGAAGAATAATTCTGAGTTTTGAATTAGGAATTTTGAGTTTTGAATTGTCGGCTTTGCCGATTTTGAATTATCCAATTTTGAATTGAGAATTCGTAACTCAACAATTCACAATCGCAGGCGAAGCCGAGAATAATTCAAAACTCAAAACTCCTAATTCCTAACTCCTAATTCGAAATTACTATTGTCTTGAACCAGTCGCGCAGCAATCCAGCATAGCCGTCTTGCGAGTCGCTTACCAGCACTACGACCTGGTCGCCATTCTCGAGTCGCGGTCCGAGACACATTCCCTCATAATTAGCCCAGTTCTGACTGAACAGGGTTATTGTCGTGCGCCACGAAGTAAGCAGACGCTTGCTGACGTAAGGCGCATCAGCCTCAACGCTTTTTTCTAAAGGATAAGGTTTCTCTGCCGACGGATTGACCACATACAACTTGCATTGGCAGAAAGCCCCTAGCTTGGTTTTCGGCACGAAAGCCTCACGCTCCAACACAAGCAGTTGGCCGTCGGGCAACGCACACAACTCACTCACACCCATAGCATACGTCTGGGCTGCCTTCATAGTCGTAGGCATGTCCATACGATAGAGATAAGCCACGGGAGCGGCTGTCAAGTCGTCGCGATTGAACGACATCAGCCTAAGCACATTCTTATGCGGATCCTGAGGCGTGGCAGCCTTGCCGTCGCGTCGCATCGTACTCTCGTTGATAGTCCAAAGCTTACGGCCGATGCTGTCGTAAGCCAACGACTCATATCCATAGTTTGGCCAGAACTCTTTCTCTGGCATTGACCACTCCCACAATTTCGGCTGAGCCTTGCCGTCTGCAACATTTCGCTTTCCTTCAGCTTCTGCAGTTTTTTCATTTACATCGGCTTCGCCCATAGCTTCCCTACCATTCTCATCTATGAGATATTCTTTCAGCCGGAAGCATTGTTCGCTTGCCACTACGATTGTAGAATCCGACACCTTGGCAATTGCCTCGTTGTCAAGTCCGGCAGCATCCACCCTACCCTTACTGCCCATATACTCAGCCTGCAGCAGTTCGCCTGTCTGCCTGCTTATATACAGCCGCACATTAAAATAAAGCGCCGAGTCGGACTTGTCGCTCACCATAGCATACACATCGCCACCCATATTGGCTATTCCACTATAATTGCCTGGCGGAATGGTATTGAGAAAATGTTTCTGCGGATGCGAACGCACTACGTGCCAGTCGGGCACCTCGCAGAAAGCCATTAATGCTACGGGAAATAACGATACTGTCAATAAAAACTTTCTCATAAAACTAATATTTTGAAAGCTAAAGTTAGAACAATTATTTTGAACTTCAAAATCTGAAATAAAAATATACACACTTTTTTGCTGTATGATGAATAAATTCACTAAATTTGCAGTATCAAAATCTTTGTTGACAATACCATCACACAAAACAAAAATAAAACAAATATGAGAGAAAAAATAGACTGCTTTATGCCTTGCAGCGACATAAACGACTTGGAAGAGTTGCTGCAAACGCTACGCCAAAGCAAAACAATACAACATATTAACCTGTTGGTGAATGGCGACAGCCATGTCTGCCAATGCGAAGACGGCAAAAAAAACATCGATGACCTCACATTCATCAATGTCGACAACCCGAACGCATCCCGAACCCTTCTCGAAGTAGAAGCCAATACCGATGCCGAGTATGTATTGCTCAATCTCAAGGCCACACCCGTGAGCCTGGGACAGCATGCGCTTGACAGAATGCTACGCGTGGCTACCGACAGCGGTGCCGGAATGGTGTACGCCGACAGCTACATACAGAAGGACGGACTGACCGAGAAGCATCCCACCATCGACTATCAGAAGGGCAGCATCCGCGACGACTTCGACTTCGGACAACTCATACTCATACGCTCGTCGCTTCTGCACGACTATGCCGCCAAACAGCAGACGGCCGAATACAAGTATGCCGGACTATACGACTTGCGCCTGTACATCAGCCGAAAAGCCGAGATCTTCCACATCAACGAATATCTCTACACACAAATCGAAACCGACCTCCGTAAGAGCGGCGAGCGACAGTTCGACTATGTCAATCCGCGCAACCGTGAAGTGCAGGTGGAGATGGAGCAAGCCGCCACACGCCACCTTGAGAAGATTGGTGCAACGGTTGACACTTCACACTACTGCAAACCCGACTTCAGCGAACAGGACTTCAACTGCGAGGCTTCAGTTGTAATTCCCGTGTACAACCGTGCCAAGACCGTAGCCGATGCCGTGAAATCGGCACTCAGCCAGAAGACTACATTCAAGTACAACGTAATAGTTGTAGACAACCACTCTACCGACGGCACCTTCGAAATACTCAACAATATTGCCAAAGCCGACAAACGACTCATCCATATTGTACCCACACGCTTCGACCTCGGCATTGGCGGATGCTGGAACGTGGCTATCGACGACGAGCGATGCGGACGCTTTGCCGTACAGCTCGACAGCGACGACCTGTATTCGTCGCCACAAACCCTGCAACGCATAGTTGACGAGTTCCATCGTCAGGGAGCTGCCATGATTATAGGAAGCTACCGTATGTGCAACTTCCAGCTCGAAACACTCCCCCCGGGACTTATCGACCATAGCGAGTGGACCGACCTTAACGGTCCCAACAACGCATTGCGCATAAACGGACTCGGCGCTCCACGTGCTTTCTTCACCCCTATATTACGCCAGATTCAATTCCCCAATACAAGCTATGGCGAAGATTACGCCCTCGGACTTGCATTCTCACGCAAATACCGCATCGGACGCATCTTCGACGAACTCTACCTGTGCCGCCGCTGGGACGGCAACAGCGACGCCGCCCTGAGCATCGAACGCCAGAACGCAAACAACCTCTACAAGGACCGTCTGCGCACGCTCGAAATCTCAGCTCGCCAACAGATGTCGGCTGGCAACGCTGACGCTAATACCGACAGTTCGCTGCAACGCTTCTTCAACCGGCAACTTGAAGTGTGGGCTGATGCCCGACACCACTTCCACGACCTGCGCAACGTGAAGACGCGCGAACTTTCATGTGGCGAGATTACGCTTAAACTTCAGTTCAACCCTGCCCGCATCGTGTCCACCGGCGCCAACATCGAGAAGAAGGCTATAGCCCAGCGCCCATGCTTCCTGTGCGAACAGAACCGACCAGCCGAACAGATGCAAAAACATATTGACAAGAACTTCACCCTGCTTGTCAACCCGTTCCCTATAATGCCGCAGCATTTCACCATTCCTCTGCGTGCACACCGCCCGCAAAGCATCGGATTGAACTATGGCGAGGTGTACCGACTGCTTGATGCCTACCCTACACTTACCGTCTTCTACAACGGACCGAAATGTGGAGCTTCAGCACCCGACCATATGCACTTCCAGGCTATCTGCTCGGGCATGCTGCCTTTGCAGAACGACTGGGCACGACTTAGCCACGACCTCGACATTCTCATCAAGAAGGACGACAAGGGCGAACTGGCTGCTCTCAAAAACACACCCATACCATTGTTCGCAATACGTTGTGCCGACCGCTCTACGGGCGAACAGCTATTCCGCAATCTTTACGCCTCGCTGCCTATGCACGGTGGCGACACAGAACCAATGATGAACATCCTGGCATGGCGCGATGGCGACAACTATCTGTCGGTGGTAATCCCGCGCAGCAAGCATCGCCCCGACTGCTACTTCAATAGCGGCAACGCCCAGCGACTCGTCAGTCCTGGAGCCTTGGACATGGCTGGATTTATAGTCACACCTCGCCGCGAAGACTTCGAAGCCATCACTCCCGACGAGGCTCTCGACATACTGAAGGAGTGCGGAATGAAGCCGTCAGAATTTGCAGAGACAACCGAAAAGCTGCGCTCACGCTCCAACGAGGCTTCGCAAGACTGCCACTTTGCCGGCAAGCAGCCGTCAGTATCGGTCGGTATTGTTAGCGGTGCCAAGATTTCGTTCTCGCTCAACAAGCCTTACATGGCAAAGGGCAACCTTATCGAGGGCGAACAGACTGTAGAATTCCACGAAGGCGGAATCCTCTGGAACGGAATGCAATACCGCGAACTCACCTTCCACCCACAGTCGACCGACGCATCGTTCTCGCTTCACGACGTCACAATAGGCGTCAACTTCCATTGGGAGCGTCAGGAGACACAGACCTTCCTCGGCACGTTGCGACTCGTTGTCGACTCCGACAAGGTGTGCGCCATCAACGAACTGCCCGTTGAGACTTATCTCGAAAGCGTAATATCGAGCGAGATGAGCGCCACATCGAGCATCGAACTGCTCAAGGCCCATGCCGTAATATCGCGCAGCTGGCTGCTCGCACAGATGGAACAGCGACGCAAACAGCAGACAAGTGCCGGACAAAACGGATTCTTCTCGTTCATACGCAAGGACGACGAACTCATAAAGTGGTACGACCGCGAAGACCATACCATCTTCGACGTTTGCGCCGACGACCATTGCCAACGCTACCAAGGCATAACAAAGGCGACAAGCCCGCAAGTGGCGCAGGCAATTCACGCCACACGCGGACAGATACTCCTGAACGACAACGAGATCTGCGACGCCCGCTTCTCCAAATGCTGTGGCGGCGCTACCGAGGAATTCCAGTACTGCTGGGAGAATATCAAGAAGCCTTATCTCGTGGCTGTAAGGGATGTGGCTAATGTCCAGAGCAAAGAGGATGCCTCTACCAATCTGCCCGACCTCACCATCGAGGCTAACGCCGAAGAATGGATACGTACCGCACCCGAATCGTTGTGCAACACCAACGACCGACAGATACTCTCTGAGGTGCTCAACGATTACGACCAGGAGACTACCGACTTCTACCGTTGGCACGTCACCTATACGCAAGAGCAACTGCAAGACCTCGTGACTGAACGCCTGAAGATTGACTTTGGCAGCATCGTCGACCTTATCCCCGTAGAACGAGGACGCAGCGGACGCATCTGCCGACTGAAGATTGTTGGCACCAAGCAGTCGTTCACCATCGGTAAGGAACTGGAAATACGCCGCGCTCTGAGTGATACTCATCTGTACAGTAGCGCCTTCGTTGTCGACAAGGACGACGTCAAGGACGGAGTGCCGCAAACCTTCCGACTGACTGGTGCCGGATGGGGACATGGTGTAGGCCTCTGCCAGATTGGTGCCGCAGTAATGGGAGCCAAGGGATATAACTACGACCAGATACTGCTGCACTACTATCGTGGTGCGGAGATAAAGAAAATATATAAATAAAGATGAAAAGAACAAGTCCGTGGGCATGGATTCCCACACTATATTTTGCCGAAGGACTGCCCAACGTAGTCGTCACAGCCCTGTCTATTGTAATGTACATGCAGATGGGGCTGACCGATGCTGAGGTGGGACTATATACCGGTTGGCTTGCTCTGCCATGGGTAGTGAAGCCATTGTGGAGCCCGTTCATCGACCTTCTGAAGACCAAGCGCTGGTGGGTGCTGACAATGCAGCTGCTCATGGGTAGCGCATTGGCAGGCATAGCCTTCACTCTGCCCACACCAATGTGGTTTCAAGGTTCTATGTTCTTCCTCTTCGCCATGGCGTTTGCCAGCGCAACTCACGACATATCTGCCGACGGCTTCTATATGATTGAACTCGACGAACACAATCAGGCTAAGTATGTAGGGCTGCGAAACACATTCTACCGACTCGCCGTGATATTCGTCAATGGAGCGCTTGTGTCGCTCGCCGGACTTCTGGAACATTCTTTCCATATGTCAGTAGTCTACACGTGGACGCTCATCTTCTACGGACTGGCAGCTCTTTTTATCGGTATCTGGCTCTACCATTGCCGCATGATGCCACGCCCCAAGGACGACATCAGTTCGGACAAAGGTGTTGGCGAAGTGGCTGCCGAACTGAAGAGGATGCTCATAACATTCTTCTCGAAATTCGGAGCTAAAGAGACTTTCTTCGTTATGCTATTCCTCCTGCTCTATCGATTCCCAGAAGCATTGCTCAACACAATGACCAAGACATTCCTCATGCGCCCGCCATCAGAGGGCGGACTCGGACTGTCGCCCGAAGAATATGGTCTGGCACAAGGCACGGTAGGACTCATCGGACTCCTGCTCGGTGGCATTATAGGTGGCGTATTGGTAAGTCGCGACGGTATGAAGAAGTGGCTCTGGCCTATGGTTTGCGCTATTACGCTGCCCGATGTGGTCTACATCTACCTCAGCTATACGCTTGAGTCAAACCTATGGATTGTGTCGTCGTGCCTCTTCGTCGAACAGTTTGGCTATGGATTGGGATTCACCGTGCTCACGCTATATATGCTATATTACTGCCAAGGCAAGTTCCGCACCTCACATTACTCTATCTGTACCGGAATATCCTACCTCGGACTGATGCTCCCAGGCATGGTGTCGGGCTACCTGAAGGACTATGTGGGCTATCAGAAATTCTTCATCATCGTAATGGTTTGCTGCCTCATAACATTCGTAGTTACAGCATTCCTGAAGATAGATCCGGAATTTGGAAAGAAGAAATAAAACGCTTTGGAAAGAATAGATAAAACGTTTTGGAAGAAACGACACCCCATTCCCCTTCCCAATCCCCCGCATGGAGGGGAGTGATACATAAATAAGATTAACATTTTTAATATATGACAGACAACAACTATAACAACCCTCATCCTACGCCAACAAACCGTTTGCGCTGGTCGTGGTTTCCGTCGCTGTTTCTCGGCGACGGAATGTTGCTGTCGTTGGTTGTCTTGGCACTTGTGGTGTTGCGACGTTTCGGGCTCAACAACGCCCTTACCACCCTCTACATTTCATTGTTGTGCCTGCCATTCCTGCTGCGTCCGTTGTTCGAGATGGTTGTAGCCCACTTCCGTGGCACCATAAAGGTATGGATTCTATCTTCCGAATTCATCTGCACCCTGTCGCTTTGGGCCATCGCCTTCACCCTCCCCACCAACTATTGGCTACAGGGATTTCTGTGCTTTATGCCTTTCATCATAGTATCTGGCATTTTCTATAAGATAGCAATACGCCGATTCTATATCAACAAAACCGACAACATACCGCCATTCCACAAACTCATTGCACGTCTGTCGCGTTGCGCTTCCTTGATGTTCGGCATCGGTGCAATGACTATGCTCAGCGGAAACATGGAGGTACTGACACGCAATGTGCGCTATTCCTGGAGTGTTATGTTCTACATTATGGCAGGCATCGAATTCTTCCTGTGGCTGTGGCACAGCATATTCCTGCCTGGAGGCAAGAAGCCATACGCCCAGCCTAAGGATTTGTTGGGATTGCATCGTGGCGAATTCCGCCTCGTCATGCGAATGATGACAAGTGGAATGCGCAACCATTTTATGCTCTTCTCGTTGCTGTACATTCTGCCCGAAGCTTTGGCTGCCGCCATTTCACTTTTGCTTTATATCGACGCGCCACACAATGGCGGATTAGGTCTGTCGCCACAGGAGTTCGGACTCTCGTTTGGCACAATTGGCATTGTGGCGTTGTTTGCAGGCATCCATTTTGGCAACAAGGCAATAGAGCGTTGCGGTATGCGTCGTTGCATTCTGCCAATGGCATTGCTCATGTCGCTCCACGGACTTATGATGACGTTTATGAGTTTCAATACGGCAGCATCGCTCGGCACAGTATGCCTTTCTACATTTATCGGCTATGCCGCTCTCGGAATAGGAATGTCGGCTTATTGGGCAATGATCGACCGCTTTGCCAATGCCGGTAACGGTACAGAACTGCGTAATGCAATTGCATTAGGCATAATGTCGCTCATCGTAATCGTTTCGGTTCTATTCTCCGGACTGATACAAAACGTTATTGGCTATCGCCAGTTCTTCATATTGACAACGGGCTTTTACATAGTGCCCATAGTGGTTGCCGCTGTCAATATTTTCATGTTCCGCAAATAAGCGGAATTAGATACAATTTCTAAAGTTGCTCTTCAAGCTTTCAAAAGGAGTCCTTTTACATTCCAAAACGAGTCCTTTTACATACCAAAAGGAGCCCTTTTGCACTCCAAAACGAATACATTTGGAAGGCAAAAGGACTCCTTTATTTTTTTAGTCGATAAAACGCTTCACAATGTCGCCGTATTTATCGATACGACGATCGCGCAGGAACGGCCACCAGCGACGCACATCCTCGCTATGAGCAAGGTCTACATCTACTATTATGCTCTCCTCCTTATTGGGTGCTGAACGGTAGAGCATTTCGCCCTGCGGGCCCACTACCATAGACGAACCCCAGAACTGTATTCCCTCAGTCTGTCCGCTCGGGTCGGGTTCGAAGCCTACACGGTTGACCGAAACGACGGGCAATCCGTTGGCAACGGCATGACCACGCTGTACAGTTGTCCAAGCCTCGCGCTGGCGCTGCTGCTCTTCGTCTGTGTCATTGGCAGCATAACCTATGGCTGTAGGATAAATCAGGAGTTCGGCACCCTGCAGAGCCATAAGGCGTGCAGCCTCCGGATACCACTGGTCCCAGCACACGAGCACGCCAAGCTTGCCCACGCTGGTCTGAATAGGATGAAAACCGAGGTCGCCCGGTGTGAAGTAGAACTTCTCGTAGTAAGCCGGATCGTCAGGAATGTGCATCTTGCGATACTTGCCTGCTATGGTTCCGTCGCGCTCTATTACAACGGCGGTGTTGTGATAGAGCCCCGGAGCACGACGCTCGAACAATGATGTCACGATGACAACATTGCACTCTCTGGCTACAGCGCCAAAGAAGTCGGTTGAAGGGCCCGGTATCGGCTCAGCCAAATCGAAGTTGTCAACGTCCTCAACTTGACAGAAATATAACGAATTGTGCAGTTCCTGCAGCACTACGAGTTCGGCTCCGCGCTCTGCCAGGTTTCTTATGCCATCGGCAATACGCAGAATGTTTGATTTTATATCAGCAGTATTATGCAGCTGAAGATATCCTACTTTCATAAATGATTATTTATTAATTACTAATTATTAATTATGATATGGTCAAGTCAATTGCCAGAACGCAACGGCAGCAGCAGTTGCCACATTGAGCGAGTCAACTCCATGCGACATCGGGATGCGTACTACGTAGTCGGCCTCGTCGATAGTCGACTGTGGCAGTCCGTCGCCTTCGTTGCCCATTACAATTGCAAGTCGTGGCTCAGCCATAAGTTGCGGATTGTCGATAGACACCGAACGGTCGGTAAGAGCCATGGCTGCCGTGCGCAATCCTGTCTTGCTCAAATCGCTAAGCGGGCAGTCCATCCACGTCCATGGAATAGCGAACACAGAACCCATCGACACTCTTACGGCACGACGATTTAGGGGGTCGCACGATGTACGGGTGAGCAAGGCGGCATCAATGCCCAATGCAGCAGCCGAACGGAATATTGAGCCAACGTTAACGGCATCTACCACCCCGTCTATCACCACCACACGTCTGGCTCCGCTGCACACCTCCTCTACACTCTTGAAGCAGGGACGATGCATGGCGCACAATACGCCGCGCGTCAGCACGTAGCCTGTGAGCGAGGCAAGCAATTGTCGGTCGCCAGTATAGACTGGCACCTCCGTACCGCATCGGCTTATTATTTCAGCCGCATCGCCATCCACATGCTTCCGCTCGCACAGCAAAGCCAAGGGCTTATAGCCGGCATCCAGAGCACGGCTTATCACCTTAGGACTTTCCACGATGAATATGCCGTTGTCGCTCTCGTAGCTATGGCGCAACTGCTTCTCTGTGAGATTGCCGAATACCTCTACACCGGGATGGCTCAATGACGTTATTTCTATTATTGGCATGTATCTTTATTTTATTTCAAAAGCCAGACTCTCCTGCTTCAGTCCGGCAGGCAGAGCGACCTTTACACGTCCTTCCTTCTTAGTGAACTTAAGACTCTTGCCCGTAGCAAGCAGCTTCACCGACTTGCGAGGCACGTTGCCTGTCCACTCTACCGTCTGCGGCAACTTCTCATTATCGGGCAAAGCGTAGATGGCATAGGTTGTCTTGTGATCCTTTGACGAAGTGAACCATACTTTACCATCATGATAAACCTTGGCATTGCGTGTGCCATAAATAGCCTTGCCATTCTTGCGCAGCCACTCACCCACTACATGCAGGCGGTCGGCAACGGCCTTGTCAAACTGTCCATACTGGTCGGGACCAATGCCAAGCGCAAAGCATCCGCCCTTGGCCGTTATCTCTGCGAGAGTATTGATTATCCACTGAGCCGACTTGTAGGGAGCGTTGGGGGTCCAACCCCAGTCCCACGACAAGGTGATGCAGCTCTCCCAGGGATATGACAGCTGATGGTCGGGAATGCCACGTTCTGGAGTCTGATAGTTCTCGTTGCGTCCTTTTATTGCACGGTCTACCGAGATCAGTCCAGGATTGCGCTTGCGTGCCTCAACCAGAATGCTGTCCAATCCAACTTCTTCGCCAGTTACCCATCCGCCGTCAAGCCATAGTATGTCGAGTTTGCCATAGTCGGTGGTAAGCTCGCCTAGCTGGTTCTGGGTGAACTTCTGGTAGTTGCTCCACCATTCCGGATGACGTTCCTTCTTATAGTTTATCGAACGTGTGGCTGTAGCATACTCCGGACTCCAGAACCAAGGACAATGCCAGTCGGGCTTGGAGAAGTAGCATCCTATCATGAAGTTCTTCTTGCGGAATGCGTCAAACACATACCGTGCTATGTCGCGCTTCGGATTGTTCTTGAACGCCTCGCCATGTGCTATGCTGAAGTCGGTGTACTTCGAGTCGTACATGCAGAAGCCGTCGTGATGCTTGGTTGTGAATATCATGTATCTCACGCCTGCGTCCTGCATCATGTCAGCCCACTGGTCGGGATCAAACTTCGAAGGATTGAACTCGTCCTTCAGTCCCCAATACCATTTCTTATAGTCGTCGTAAGGCAGATGATGCTTCTTGCGCGAAATCCAGTCTACATCTTCCGAACAGATACTCCACGACTCCACAATGCCCGGTATGCTGTAGAGTCCCCAGTGCATCAGCACTCCAAACTTCTGGTCCTGCCATTGGTCGAGCTTGTTAAGTACCTGCTTGTCTGTAGGCCATTCATATCCGTCCTCCGACGACTGTTCGTGTACAAATCCCTGCACCTCTTCCTGTGCACATAGGTTTGTCATTGGCATCATGCCAAGCATTGCGGCTAACGCAATCTTTGTAATTGATGTTCTCATTTTTTGTTTTAGGTTTATTTATATTTAGCTTTAATTATTGTAGTTTGCCGCTCCGACTATCGTCGGCACTCCTCAGGATACTGCATTGTGAGACAATGTATAGAGCCGTGCTGTCGAACAATGGTCTGCGAGTCAATGCCTATGATGTCATAGCCGGGGAACGCCTCAGCCACAAGTTCAAGAGCACGGGCGTCGTTTTCCTCCTGATTGTATGTAGGAACTATCACGGCTCCATTTATAATCAGGAAGTTGGCGTAAGTGGCAGGCAGTCGATCGCCATCGTCATAGAGCGCATTGGGCATAGGGAGCTTGAGCAACCGATATGGCTTGCCGTCGGCATCGGTGGCTTGCTGCAGCTGGTTCTCAAGCGCCTTAAGGTCGGCATACTGTGGGTCGTTCACGTCGTCGCAACCTACATAGAGCAGAGTGTTGTCTGGACAGATGCGTACGATTGTGTCAATGTGGCCGTCGGTGTCGTCGCCGATGAGCTGTCCGTGGTCAAACCATACTATCTTTCTAGCACACAGACGCTCCTTGAGCACAGCTTCCACCTCTGCCTGTGTCATAGGCTGATTGCGGTGGGGAGCCATAAGGCATACGCTTGTAGTGAGTACCGTGCCCCAGCCGTCGCTCTCTATCGAACCGCCCTCAAGCACAAAGTCGTCATAGTCGACACGTTCGCCGCTGAATACACCTTTATTATATAAGGTATAGTTGATGCGGTTGTCCTTATCGGCAGCAAACTTCTCACCCCATCCGTTGAATCGGAAGTCGAGCAGTCGGCATGGAGACGAAGCATCCGAAGTAGGAACAAGCGTGATGAAGGCATGGTCGCGTGCCCATGTGTCGTTGTTGTCGCACTCGTAGATACTGACGCGCGCCATCTCGTCGTCGTTCAAGTTCTCGGCAAGCACCTCGCGCACACGCTCCGGATATTTGGCAGCGATGACAAGCGGCTCATAATGTGCCACAGCCTTGGCTATCTGTACAAATGTCTCGGTGATGTCGTCAAGATAATCGCGCCAGTCGGTGTCCTCATGAGGCCACGTCAGTTGCACACACGATTGGGGGTGCCATTCGGCAGGAAGTATATATTTGCTCATAGTGTTTATTGTTTCAAGTACTTTTCGAGTACAAATGTAATACAATTATGTCGAAACTATGCCGTTAATTCTGCAAAAAACACTATTTTTGTACTCCGAAAACAATTAAACTATATAAATGAAAAAATTCATCCTCGACCTTACGGTCAATTCTGTTGAAGCTTTGAGCGACAAGCACGTCCTCATCAAGCTTACCGACGACAAGCCTTTGCCCGAGATGCTTCCGGGACAATTTGTCGAGATACGTATCGACAATTCACCTTCGACATTCCTCCGTCGTCCTATTTCTATCAACAATGTAGATTACGATGCCAACGAACTGTGGCTCCTCGTGGCTGCCGTAGGCGAAGGCACCAAGCGACTCCAGCAGCTCAAGAAGGGCGACCGCCTGAACTGTATGCTGCCGCTCGGCAATTCGTTCACTATGCCTACCGATGCTTCGCATAAGGTGCTGCTTGTAGGTGGTGGCGTAGGCGTGGCTCCGCTGCTCTACTTCGGCAAGAAGCTTAAGGCTATGGGCGTTGAGCCTACATTCCTTCTCGGTGCCCGTACTGCTAAGGACGTGTTGGAGAAACCGTTGTTTGAGGAAGTGGGCCGTGTGCTCATCACTACTGAGGACGGTTCGGAGGGCGAGAAAGGTTTCGTCACCAACCATTCGGTATTGTCGCAGGAAAACTTTGACCTCATTTCGACATGCGGCCCCAAGCCAATGATGATGGCTGTAGCCAAGTATGCCTACAAGAACAACATCGAATGTGAGGTTTCGCTCGAAAACAAGATGGCTTGTGGCGTAGGTGCCTGTCTGTGCTGTGTTGAGAAGACTGTAGACGGCAACAAGTGTGTATGTAAAGAAGGTCCGGTAATGAATATAAAGAAATTGTCATGGCAGATTTAAGTGTAAAAATAGGCGGTCTGAAACTCAAGAATCCCGTTATGACCGCATCGGGAACATTCGGCTACGGCCTCGAATTCGCCGACTTCGTGCCACTCGACGGCATTGGTGGCATCATCGTTAAGGGCACTACGCTCAATCCGCGCGAGGGCAACGACTATCCTCGTATGGCTGAGACAGCGCAGGGTATGCTCAACTGCGTCGGTCTGCAGAACAAGGGTGTCGACTACTTCTGCAAGAACATCTATCCGCAGATAAAGGACATCGACACCAACATGATTGTCAATGTCAGCGGTTCGTCGCCCGACGACTACGCAGAATGTGCCGCCCGCATCGACGCTCTCGACAATATTCCTGCCATCGAGCTCAACATCAGCTGCCCTAACGTAAAGCAGGGCGGTATGGCTTTCGGCGTTACCACAACTGGTGCAGCCAGCGTAGTGCGTGCCGTGCGCCAGCGCTATCACAAACCTATCATCGTGAAGCTCTCGCCCAACGTTACTGACGTCACTGAGATAGCACGTGCCGTAGAAGCTGAGGGTGCCGACAGCGTGTCGCTCATCAATACACTCATGGGCATGGCTATCGACATTGAGCGTCGTCGTCCGTTGCTCAGCATCTCTACTGGCGGACTGAGCGGTCCTGCCGTCAAGCCCGTAGCTCTGCGTATGGTATGGCAGGTGGCTAAGGCTGTGAAGATACCTGTAGTAGGTCTTGGAGGCATCTGCACCGCCGAGGACGCCATCGAGTTCCTTATGGCAGGCGCTACAGCCATCGAGATCGGTACAGCCAACTTCCTTGACCCGGCCGTTACTATTAAGGTACGCGACGGCATCAACCAGTGGCTCGACAACCACGGATGCTCATCAGTAAGCGAGATTATCGGAGCACTCAACGACTAAGATTTTCTACTTTAATATTATCAAAACAAAGCTTAATGAATATGGAAAATAACGGATATCCTGCCAAGCACTACGACCAGCCTACCAAGCGGTATGTGCAGACCATGGACCTCAAGAGCGACGACAACGAAATAATCCGTCGCTATCGCGAGGCTCACGACAAGGAACACTTTTGGACTGAGATAGGACGCGGTATCAAGGCTGTGGGCATACTCGAAATGGAGGTTTACATACAGGGCACACGCCTTGTGATGATTGTTGACGCACCTGCCGACTTCGACTGGAATTCGGCAATGAGCCGACTCGCCTCCCTGCCACGCCAGGCTGAATGGGAGGCACATGTGGCTCAGTTCCAGTCGTGCGACGACAATGCCACATCCGACCAGAAATGGCAGATGATGGAGCGTATTTTCCATATCTACGACGAGCAATAACACCTATATTCAAGCACATTTAAGCACACACTCATGAAGAAACTCCTGTCCTTACCCCCTAATCTTGTGGGATGCTTCCACGACATTACCCATCTGCCTGCCGACGAATGGTTCTGCACCAACGACCCTGTAGGCACCAAGCTTGGGTCGGGCGGTGGCACCACATGGCTGCTGCGCGCTGCCTACGAGGCAGAACATGGTAACATGACATTCGACGAGTGGCTTGCCTCAGACAAACGACTGCTTCTGCACGCCGGTGGACAAAGCCGACGTCTGCCGTCGTATGCTCCTTCAGGCAAGGTACTCACACCGCTGCCGGTGTTCCGTTGGGAGCGTGGACAGAGTCTCGACCAGTCGTTGCTTTCGCTTCAGGTGCCGCTCTATAATCGCATAATGAACATGGCGCCACACGGACTAAACACAATGATAGTCAGTGGCGACGTGTTCATACGCACCACTTCACCATTGCCACCCATACCAGAATGGGCTGACATAGTGTGCTACGGACTGTGGCTCGGACCCGAAACCGCCAAGAATCATGGCGTGTTCGTGTCTACACGCGAACAGCCTACACAGCTTAAATGTATGCTTCAGAAGCCGTCGGTAGAGACTTTGGCTTCGCTCACTACCGACCACTTCTATCTTACCGACATCGGTGTGTGGATACTCAGCGACCGTGCCGTAAAGGTGCTCATGCAGCATTCCACTACCGAAGGTCATATCACCGAAGGTCCGGTCACAGCCTACGACATGTACGGACAGTTCGGTTGCGCTCTCGGCTCCAATCCAACCATTGCCGATGCGGAAGTGGCAGACTTGAAGGTTGCAATTCTGCCTCTCACCGGTGGCGAGTTCTATCACTTCGGCACATCTCACGAACTCCTATCGTCGATGCTTGCCATACAGAATCTCGTCAACGACCAGCGTGAGATCATGCACCACGACCGCAAGCCGCATCCTTCCATATTCGTGCAGAATGCCGACATCAAGATACGCTGGACACAATCCAACCGCAACGAATGGATTGAGAACGCATGCATAGGCGAACAATGGACTCTGACACGCGACAATATCGTGACCGGAGTGCCCGACAACGACTGGACCTTAACGCTTGCTCCGGGCCAATGTGTCGACATCGTACCTATAGGCACCAGCCAATGGGCTGTACGTCCATACGGATTCAACGACACCTTCCGCGGACCTCTTGCCGATGTTGAATTCCTTGGCAACAGTTTCGCTTCGTGGGCAGAGGAGCGTGGCATCGACATCTCAACCATTGAGGGCAACCACGACCTTCAGGCTGCACGCATCTTCCCTATTGTCGACAACATAAACGACATGGGCACTATGTTGCGATGGATGCTCTCCGAGCCTAATCTCGATGAGGGCAGACACCTGTGGACTAACGCTCGCCGTATGAGTGCCGACGAGATTAGCAACGAAGCCAATCTGCGCCGTCTCGTAAGCCAGCGCACCCTCTACCGCGCACACAATCTGCCTATGATTGCACGCAACTGGCAGCATAGCGTGTTCTATCAGTGCGACCTGCACAACCTTGCCCGCCAATATCGCAACAACAACGTTGAGTTGCCTTCACCGCTGCCGTCATCGGCACCTTTATTAACAAGAGCATGCGACGCTATGTTCCGTGCAGAAGCTACTATCAACGAGTCTGCCTCTTACGAAATGCAGGCATTCGGATTGCTGCGCGAAGGTCTTACAGCCGATGCCTTGCGTGTAAGCCAGCGTCCACGTCTGTCGGTATATGCCGACCAGATTGTATGGGGACGCTCACCTGTACGCATCGACATTGCAGGCGGATGGACTGACACACCACCTTATTGTCTTATGGAGGGTGGCAATGTGGTCAACATAGCCATCAACCTTAACGGACAGCCACCATTGCAGACTTACGTGAAGCCCTGCCTTCAGCCACACATCGTACTGCGCAGCATCGACCTCGGAGCATCCGAGACGATTACCACCTACAGCGAGCTTGCTGAATACAACCGCGTAGGGTCGCCGTTCTCCATTCCCAAGGCAGCATTGGCTCTTGCCGGATTTCTTCCGCAGTTCTGCACCGACTCCTACCCCACTCTTGAGAGTCAGCTACGCGCTTTCGGTTGCGGTCTTGAGGTGACATTGCTTTCTGCCATTCCAGCCGGTTCGGGATTGGGCACCAGCTCACTCCTTGCATCTACCGTGCTCGGCGCACTCAACGACTTCTGCGGACTGGGTTGGGACAACACCGACATCGGACATCGCACCCTCGTGCTCGAACAATTGCTAACTACTGGTGGCGGTTGGCAAGATCAGTTCGGTGGACTGCTACCTGGCGTAAAACTGCTTCAGACCGACCGTGGCTTTGCACAGACACCCGAAGTGCGCTATCTGCCCGACACCCTCTTCACACAATCCGACTACAAGGCTTGCCACTTGCTCTACTACACAGGCATCACGCGCACCGCCAAGACCATCCTTGCCGAGATTGTACGACGTATGTTCCTCAACGAGCACAACCAACTGGCTATGCTGCGCGACATGAAGCAGCACGCCCTCGATATGTTCGACGCCATACAGCGTATGGACTTCAATCGCATGGGACATCTCGTAGCTCGTACATGGCAACAGAACCAACTCCTCGACGCAGGCACCAATCCCCCTGCCGTACAGGCCATAACCAGCCTCATCAACGACCTTTGCCTCGGCTACAAACTGCCAGGTGCCGGAGGTGGAGGCTATCTATACATGATAGCCAAGGACGAAGAGGCAGCAGCACGCATCCGCCGCATCCTCAACGAACACCGCCCCAACGACAAGGCACGCTTCGTAGAAATGAGCCTGTGTCAAAAAGGATTCCAAGTGAGCAGAAGCTAAGAAACAAGAGGAGAAGTAAAAACTTTTCAACAATATCTTAATCACAATAAAATGAGGTCATATCTATTTAGATTTCTTATTCTTACTACAGTAATTATTACAGCTGTAGCATGTGGTAATAGTAATAAGAAACGTCAAAGTTCATTTTTTGACATTGAACGAGAAAGAAAAGCGCATGAAGACAGTTTGAAATTATTGGTAACGGATTCTATGTGTATTTCCTATCGCAATGCAGTATTAAAAAAATACTTTGGCTCTGACTATAAATTAAAAACAGAACACATTTCTAAAGTCGTAATGACACAATGCTATGTCTGCGACGAAGGAATGGTAGAAGGTTCATTTAACGGAGTAAAAGGTTCATTTAAATACCAAATGGAAATAGAAGTTGATGAACAGAATGTCAAAAAATGGAAGACATGGCGTCTATTTATTACAGACACATCAACAGGTAATCGTATTACTGTTGTTGATATAGGAAATGAAAAGGATCCTAATTCATATAACAAAAAAGCTGACGATTCACATGGGGCATCTACATTCGATTTAAGTACAAATGAAATTGAAGACATGCTCCAACGACAATGGAACATAGAAAACGCATCAAGCCCAGTAGGAGCAGAGAGTTCTAATGTATTTAATGTACATTTAGAATCTGTTAGTTCTAATAAAATTCTCAAACACCGAGACCACCGATACCTTCGACACGTTCTACATCAACTGCAAAGAAGTTCCCACAGCACGATTTGTACCCAATTTGCGTGGGTGAGGTGAGATAATACAATAAAACGGAGGAAATGCCGTTTTTATGGTATAACTTTGTAAGGTTAAACTAAATAATGAAAAATGAAGAAATTCGTGATTTGCCTTCTCGCTTTTCTTATTTGTGGTTGTAGAAATACGATTGATTTCGATTTCGACACCTACAAACAATCTCTCCATATCAGTAATGGCTATTTTTATGACTTATGTTTTGAAAATGACTCCGTTCTTCCAAATGGAAAATCATACGAAGGCGCATTATTTTTGATATGGCAAGATTCATTATGTGTACCTCCTACAAAGATTGATTTGAACAACTATATTCCAAATGGATATATTGTTAGCCGTGGTGGAATACCATCATCTGAAAGAAAGATAAAACTAAAAGCGAACTCCACCTATACAATTTCATCCACAGGCTTGGGTGCTGTGGAATGTCGTATTAAGGCTTGGACAAATCGCAATGGGAAAATTTTAAAAGCAGTCAAATATTGACTATAAAAACCTAATCTTAGAATCCTTGAAAAGAAAAGTTGAATGTTCAATCAGAAATTTTACTATATGTGGCAAAAGTATTTCATAGTAATAATTTTGTTCTGTTTGTATGCCTGTAAAGGTGAAAGAAAAGAACAAAATACAAACTCAACAATAATTGAGAAGAAATGGGCGAAAGATTGCAGTAATGATTCCAAAATTCATGTTTTATCGTCTAATGCTCAATTTGCAAATGGAAAAAAAGTTCTAACGAACAAACAGGAATATATGCAAATGACAAAAGATTGCATATATAATGTAGAAAATCTTGTTGCGAAATATCTTGACAACAAAGATAAAAATCATTATTCTAATAAAAACAATACAATAGATTGTTATTTTAGACAATACTTATGCTATAAAGAAAATATGCATCTTTTTGTATTCGCAAATCTGTATGCATATAGAACTACAAAATATGAAATAAATACGACCAACGCATTTGCAGATAATCCTAAAAATCATGTTATTAATCCTCTCAATGGCAACAATAAGGACTATAAAATGTTGTCAGTAAACTTATCAGAAAGGTCAATATGTAGTTTTCATTAAAGTTTTCAATATGAAGTATATTATAACATTTGCAATGTGTTTGTTCTTGATGTGCTCTTGTGACAATCATGATTTTGAACTATCTGAAAAAGAACAAGTTTTTTACATCAACCAAATGCTGCATTTTTCCATTGAGCCATGGGACAGCCTTAGCAAAGCATATTCTTATGACTTTTTCCTACGAAACCCGAAACCATGCAAGGAAGTTGACACCATTTATTTAGAAAGGAAGATTCCAAATAAATTTAAAGTAATTGAATCTTCTTCATACACACGAGAATATAATCTCGACCCTTCATTCATAAAATTATTGCCAAATACACAATATATAGTATCACATACTGGAATGGGCGCCACAGTAAATATTTTCAAATATTATTATACTGACCCTTTTGGTAAATTACATGCTAATGATTCACTGAATGAACATATTAACGTGGACTCCATCCGAATCCGCCTTAATAGATAAAACCTTTATCTTGCGCCCAACCAACGTAGGACAATGGCTTTTCCTTTGTGGGCAGCAGCCATCGGCATCATCTCCTGTTACGCTTCGCTTCATCTGCACCTTTTTGGTGAGAACAAAGACCTTCTCGAACACCGTACCGACGGCACTGATGCCTTCGATACTCTCTATATCGGCTGCGAGAAGTTTCCACAGCACGATTTATATCCAATTTGCGTGGGTGGGGTGAGATTATGATAATATAATTGTTCTTTGTAAATTATATTTACTACTTTTGCATATAGTAATCAACTTAAACAATTTATTATGGAAGGATTAGCATTTATTTTTGCACTTATCTATCTTGCATTTCTTGCGTATCTACTGGTAAAGTTCATACAGCTTTGCAATGATACACGAGACATTAAAAATCTTCTTGTAGCTCATTTAAATCCGAAAAAATCTAAACAACCTTCATCTGAAGAACAAAATTTAAATGATTCCAAATTCAAAGAAGGAGATTTAGTTGTAGAAAAGAGTACCCAGAAGCAACTGCGCTTGGGGAAATTTTATAAAGACTCTTGGATATGCCTGTCTAATGGTCAAGAATACAAAGAACTGAAGGAACATGAACTATATACATGGGAAGAGTATCTTGCATCAATAGGAAAAAAGTAACATATAAAGTAATGGGTGATTGTTGTTAGTAGCAATCATCCATTATTTCTTTTTCTTCATGAACAGAAAAGTCATGATATTTGTATTTATTCAACAATGTTTCTAATTCGGCAGTAGTCCATTTGCTTTTTTCAGATAAATATCTATAAATTGTTGAAACATCAAGGTACAATTCATCTTCTGTTTCAAATTGCAAAATGCAATTTAAAACCATTTCATCATGATATTTTTCCCATCCTTCGCTATTTACATGTCTCCAGGACTTTGTTATTGTATCCATTCTGAAAAATATGCATCCATTTGACACATTGAAAGAGGCTCACCCGATAAACTAGGGGGATTATGCATATAGCTTTGTAAGTCTGAAAAGAAAGAACTTTATATCCGTTACTC
>URDM01000031.1 GCA_900546575.1 uncultured Prevotella sp. | reverse complement strand
TGGCTTTTTACCTCAGGGCGTTGCCCTGGGCTATGTGCTTCTGCCCCTTCGGGGCGTGCTGCTTAGACTTTTGACACACCCTCTTGTTTGTTCAGGGTATGACGAGGATGCCATATCCTCCTACGGATTGTATTGTAAAATCCGCTCTTCAATTTTCAGTTTCTAATATTATTATTCCAAAAATCAGATATAGCGAATATTAAACAGAATTATTGTTTGTCCGTTTTTCCAAGGCAAATATACCGCTTTTTGTCCGTTTTTCCAAGGCTTTTTGCTGCTTTTTGTCCGTTTTTCCAAGAATAATGGATTCCATTATCTTCTACATTCTATTGTGAATGCTACACTTTTCTATGGGAACTTGCAAGCTGACACTATATAATAAGGTATAAAAAATACAAAAAATAACTGGGTTGTTTTTTTATAATTTATAACTGAAAATGTTGTTTTTGTTGCTAATTGTTAATCTCACCAAATCACAATTTCACAATCTCAAGGTGTGCTAAGCTCACTTCTCTGGTCTGGAATGCTTGATGTTGATTGCTTGCTCAGGCAATGGCGGGGACGCCATTGCCTCCTACAATATGCCAAGTGAAATCTCACCATCTCACCACATCACCATCACAACTGGGAGCCTCGCTCCCTTCTCACTTGCTCCATTATTCCGGTGAGTTCCTCAACCGTTGTGGCTCGCAGCATAGCAATGCGGGTCTGGCGGAAGTCGGGAATGCCCTTGAATATGGGTGAGGCTGCTATGTGGCGGCGTGTGTGCAGTATGCCGCGGTATTCGTCGATGCGCTCAACGTTGATGCGCAGCTGTTCGAGCAGGATGTCGAGCTTGCGGTCGAATGTGAGCGACGTGTCTTCGGGACGGCCGTCGAGCAGGTCGCGCATTTCCTTGAATATCCATGGGCGGCCGAAGGTGGCGCGACCCACCATCACGGCATCTACTCCGTAGCGGTCGAAGGCGTCGCGTGCCTGCTCGGGAGTGCAGATGTCGCCATTGCCTATTATAGGGATGTGGATGCGCGGATTGCGCTTCACCTCGCCTATCAGCGTCCAGTCGGCATCGCCCGTGTACATCTGGGCACGCGTGCGTCCATGAATGGTGAGCGCCTGGATGCCGCAGTCCTGCAGAGCTTCTGCCAGATCGGTGATGACCAGATTGTCGGAGTTCCATCCCAGACGCGTTTTCACGGTGACGGGCGTGTTGACAGCCTTCACCACATTGCGTGTTATGTCGAGCAGAAGCGGTATGTTCTGCAGCATTCCGGCACCGGCTCCCTTGCCAGCCACCTTCTTCACGGGGCAGCCGAAGTTGATGTCGATTACGTCGGGATGCACTTCTTCAACGATGCGTGCCGCTTCGACCATTGATTCTACGTCGCGTCCGTATATCTGAATGCCCACGGGGCGTTCCTCATCGCTAATGTGCAGCTTGCGCAGGGTGGCGTTGACCGAGCGTACCAGTGCCTCGGCACTTACAAACTCGGTGTATACCATTGATGCTCCAAAGCGCTTGCACAGATGGCGGAAGCCTATGTCGGTGACATCCTCCATCGGTGCGAGAAACAGCGGACGTGGTCCGAACTCTATGTTGCCTATCTTCATTTAGCAGACTTTCGATTGGTTGTCGGTGGTGCTTACTCGAAGTAGTAGAGGAATGTGGCAATGCCGGTGAGTGCCTTCTTGGGCGACTCCTTTATCTCGATGGCGAACTTGATCTGTACCTTGGCAATGCCGCGCAGGTTCTCGATAGAGTAGAGGTCGGCAACGAGGCGTACGTGCTCGCCCGACTTTACAGCCTGGCCGAACTTCATCTTGTCCATACCGTAGTTGACCATCATCTTGAGGTTCTTCACCTCGATAATCTGGTTCCACAGGCAGGGCAGCATTGAGAGTGTGAGATAGCCGTGAGCGATGGTTGACTTGAACGGGCTTTCTACTGCGGCACGCTCTGTGTCTACGTGAATCCACTGGTGGTCGAGTGTGGCATCGGCAAACATGTTGATGCGCTCCTGCGAGAGTTCTACATAGTCGGATACTCCGATGTTCTTGCCGAGCAACGCGGCAAACTCATGATAGCTGTTGATGATAACTTTGCTCATAGTTGTATTTATTATTGTTTTTATGCGAATATTTTATGCAAAGGTAAGACTTTTATGCTATAATAGCAAAAAAAAGACCGGTTCCAATCAAGGAAACCGGTCTATTGCCTTTTCACGTTTTATAATTGTCGTAGCAAGAATGTCATATATAAAGGTAGCGTAAGGAATTGTCCGCTGTTGCCAATGTTGAGGTCACCAAGTTTAATGGCATGGTTGACGTGGTATTTCTCGGGGTGGGAGAGTATAGTCTTTGAGCTTTTGATGTTTCCGTCTTTAGCCTTCACTTCCACAAGTACGCATTCGCCTTTGTATCTTGTGACAAAGTCTACCTCCAATCCCGAATCCTTACGGAAATAGTACAATCGGCGTTTCATTTTGGTGAAGATATCAGCCACAAGATTCTCGAATATGGCTCCCTTGTAGGCATGCAGGTTGCCTTGCATAATATCAAACTGCGTACCATCGTCAAGCATAGATACAAACAATCCTGTGTCTGCCATATATATCTTAAAACAGTCGTCGATGGCATTTCCGTTGAGTGGTAGTTCGGTAATAGTGAGATTTCGACATCGGGTTATAATTCCTGCATCCTCAATCCATTGTATGCTGCCAGTATATTGTGAAGCTTTAGCACCTTTGCGGATAGTAGAATACTGAAATTTCTTGTATTCCTTGCTCAGTTGACGTGGTATTGATTCAAAACATTCGCGTATGCGTGGTTTGTCAGCATCAGAGGCATACTTCACCATATCTTCTTCATATTCAGCAACTATTCCCCGTTGTTCGGCAAGAACTCTGCCCATGTTGTGGGTATTGACAAATGTGTTTACTACAGATGGCATACCACCTACAACGGTGTATTGCAGTATGAGTTGACGCATTTTCTGATGAATAGCTTCGGGTACGGGCTGAATGCTGTCAAGGCATTCTGTGAGTTTACCAATTATAGCTTCGCTTATCCCATTTGCCCAAAGAAACTCTTCAAAGTCAAGAGGATACATATCAATAATGGTTTCGTAGCCAACGGGGATTGACGTTTTTGAGCTTTCGTTGCCACTACTGTTTCGTCTTTCGCCATATCCTTTTACTCCAAGCAATGATCCGGTGGCAATAATGTCGTAGCGACCGTCCATCTTGAAGAATTTCAAGGCGGTACGTGCAGCAGGACATTCTTGTATCTCGTCTATTATTATACATGTTTCGTTGGCTACAAACTGACTTTGTGGTATCATGGCTGATAGATTCATGACGATGTCGTCAACCCTTTTTGACCCTTCAAAGGCAAGAGCATAATCAGAGTCTTGCATAAAGTTGAGATATACAACATTTGCATAATTCTCTTCTGCAAACTTCTGTACTATGAATGTTTTGCCGCATTGTCGGCAGCCTTTTATTACGAGAGGCTTGCGATTAGAATCGTTCTTCCACGCAATGAGTTCTTCTTCAATCTTACGTTTAAGCATGACTATCAATTGTTTAGGAGTGATTTACTTTTGTTTGTGTCACTTTTCCAAGGGACTTTTGACCTGTTCGTGCCACTTTTTCAAGGGACTTTTTGTGTGTATGTGTCACTTTTCCAAGGGACTTTTGTGCAAAGATACACTTTTTTACCCAAATAACAAGTTTTCAATGTGGGATTAGAGTGGACATTCTGACCTTTCTTTGTTTATAATTGTATTAAAATGGCTTTTTTATTCGATTTTTTTAATATTCTGTTTACAATACTACAAAAAAAATACAAACTGATGTCAAATATTAAAGAAAAATAATTACTTTTGCATTGTTATTTGTACATTATTGGCAGGTCGTGCAGCCTGCCAGACCTTTATAGGCATAGTATATTATAAATCGTTATATATATTATATAATGTACAATAATTAATAAAAAGAGTAAAAAGAGTTATTTTAAAAAAGGAGCGTTTTGTACGCAGTATACAACATTAATTACTTGAGAAGAGAGTTTTATACGCAAGTCTTTATATGCTATTGTTAATACTTTGGCACACTAAAGAAGCGGAGACTTGTATTTTAATTTTTACATAAACCATCTACTATGCAAAAAACAAGCAATTCATTCAGTCTGCTTGTAGCTATGGGTGCGGCGTTAATGCCAATCTGGGGGGGTGATTACTCAGAGGCTAATGCCACAAATGCCATATTGCTTCAGCAGCAGAATGGCGTCTGCACAGGTAATGTTGTGGATGCTACGGGTGAGCCTGTAATCGGTGCTGTGATCCGCGTAAAGGGAACACAGACTGCAATTGCAACCGACATCGACGGTAACTTCTCGCTTAAGGGCGTTAAGAAGGGTGCTACACTTGAGATTTCGAGTATCGGTATGACCACACAGACAGTTGTCTGGAACGGTACTCCAGTGAAAGTTACACTTCAGGACGACTCACAGACCATCGGTGAGGTTGTCGTGACGGGTTACGGCGGCGTTCAGAAGGCTAAGACCATGACTGCCTCGGCAACTGTCGTAAACATGGGTACGCTGCAGAAGCTGCCTGTCACCACTATGGCAGAAGGTCTGGGAGGTCGTGTTGCAGGTGTGTTCACACAGCAGAGCTCAGGTGCTCCGGGCGAGAAGACCAAGATCTGGGTGCGTGGTGGTAGCGACATCCTTTATGTTATTGATGATGTTGTGCTCGACACAAGTCAGGGTGAAGACTTCTTCAGCCGTCTGCGTCCGGACGACATCGCCAACATGTCAGTGCTTAAGGACGCTGCTGCTACAGCCGTTTACGGTCCGCGTGCTGCCAACGGTGTAATCGTAATCCAGACAAAGCGCGGTACTGAGGGCGCTCCTGAGATTACATTCAACCAGAAGCTTACTATCATGACACCGTCGTATCGTCCGCACGTGATGAGCGCATACGACTATGTCAACGAGCGCAACAAGCTCTATCTTGCCAACCATGAGGAGAATCCTTACATGAGCAACACCGAGGTGGCGAAGTACTATATGGGCTACCTCAACCAAAAAGGCTACAGCCGTGAGGAAATACACGACATGGTCAACGAGAAGTATGACGTAAACTGGTCGCAGGATTATGTCAACGAACTCTTCGACCCGTACAAGACACAGGGCGGCGACATCGAGAACTACTATCAGACTTATGACCCATGGACTATGTTCGACCACACACAGCCTATGTATCAGACCAACGTGAGTCTGCGTGGTGGTAGCGAGCGCCTCAAGTATTATTCTTCAGTGGGCTATCTCGACCAGCAGGGTCTGAGCGACAACTACGGCTACACCCAGTACAACGTAGTGCTCAACACCGATGCCTACCTTTTGAAGGACAAGAGCCTCAAGTTCACATTCAACATCAACGGCAATATCAGCAACCAGCAGAAGCCGGGCAACGGTGACGGTACATTCAACAGCGTTATGTACGGACACACTATGCCTACCCGTCCTTCACAATGGTCAACTGGTAATGCTCGTAAGAATTCGGCAGAATCGCTCCTGAACAACGGATTCCAGAACAACGATACCAAGCGTTTCCAGATGAACGCTTCGTTGAAGTGGAACCTGCCTTGGGTGAAGGGACTCTCGGCAACAGCCAGTGTGAACTACACCACTTCGCACCAGATGCAGAAGCGTTTCACATACGACCAGGAGAACGTATATGACAACCCTTATTCTACATCATTCTCCACTTATAATCCTGAGAATGCACAGCTCTATCAGTACTGGTACGACTACAAGCTTACCACTGGCATCTTCCAGCTCGACTACTCGAAGACCATAGGCAAGCACACATTCTCTGCAATGGCAGGCTATCAGAGCCAGATTCGCCATGAGAACTGGAGCAGCCAGACCAAGAAGGGCTTTGCCACTACTCTTGCTCCGCAGGAAGATATAGGTGCCACAATGGTATCGAGCGGCGGTTCGGCATACGATTGGGGTTCGGCTTCATTGATTGGCCGTCTTACATACGACTACGCCAACAAGTATATGTTCCAGTATACTATGAACTACAATGGCTCGCTCAACTATAGCCCAGGCAAGCGTTGGGGATTGTTCCACGCCTTCTCTGTAGGTTGGAACATGGCAGAGGAGTCATGGTTCAAGCGCCTCGTGCCGCGTTCTATCGTCAACGAGCTGAAGCTGCGTGGCGGTTTCGGTCTGGTAGGTAATGAGGTTGGCAGTGCGTTCGACTATCTCACACAGTACTCACAGAATGGAACCAAGTTGCTGCTTGGCAGCGGAATGACATCCAATGTAGGTTGGTATATCAACAGTGTCGCCAACGACCTGCAGTGGTCAAGCTCAAAACAGCTTGGTGCCGGTCTTGACTTCAGCATGTTCAAGGGCCGCTTGAACGGTTCGTTCGATACTTATCTGTATGTCAACAAGGGCGACGTGATGAATGTTACGAGCGAGATGCTCAACACAGACATCCTCGGTATGCCTAACGTTCCGCAGATCAACGCTCCGTTCGCAACCAGCAAGAAGGGTGGTTTTGAGATTTCTGTCAACTGGCAGGACAAGATTGGAGAGTTCGGCTACAAGCTTGGTCTCACATATTCTTATTGGGATAAGATTACAACTCGTTACACCGGCAAGTCGACCAACCACTATTTCAACTCACGCGACTATATTGGCAAGCGTACGGCATTCAACGACGCCACATACTGGACCGCTCTCAAGAGCAACGGTCTGTTCAAGTCATGGCAGGAGATATACAACTCGCCAATGGATGTTGATGCCAACTACGCTCCTGGTACAATAAAGATTACCGACCTCAACGGCAGTGGCTACATAGGTGACGACTACTATCTCACCAATCTTCCGGGCAGTACACCGCTAACACAGTATGGTGTTACGCTTGGAGGTTCGTACAAGGGCTTTGAACTTGAGCTGTTCTTCCAGGGCGCAGCCGATGTTACTGCTACAATGGCATCGCCGTTCCGCTCACAGCAAGACTATATGTGGAACTATGGCCAGTATGGTTTCGCCAACGCATATACCCCGAGCAATCCTAATGTGAATGCTGCCATACCTATGCCGTCAAATGCAAACAACAGTTTCGGCTATTCGTATGTGGATTTCTTCCAGTTTGATGCTTCTTACCTGAAGCTGAAGAACATCAGCCTGCGTTATGACATGAAGCGTTCGGTATTGAAGAACGTAGACTTCATCAAGGGTCTCGACCTGAGCTTCGTTGTCACCAATGCGTTCACATGGACCAAGGATTCATATCCTTACAAGAACCTGCAGGATCCGGAGTTCATCACATCTGGAGCATCCATCTTCAACAGCAACGGTAGTCTGGGTAGCTACCCGACACAGCGTACATACACATTCAACGTTGTATTAACACTCTAATAGTAAACGACAATGAAAAGCAAACTCAATATAAAGAAATATATGTGGGCTGGAATGTTCGCTGTGGCTGTTGGAGCTACAATGACATCCTGCGACCCTCTGGGCGTAGAGCCTACAACAAAGGTGGACGAGGAGCGTTTCTGGCAGAATCCACAGTTGGCACGCTCGTATGTCAACAATTTCTACTTCATAGACGCTACAGCATCTGGCGACAACTTCACATCCGAGCAATGGTCGGACAACTGCCAGGGCAACTATGAGAACGACTGGGATACATACCGCCAACTCACATTCAACAACCGCCGCTATGACGAGAATTCGCCTTACAGCGGTCCGTGGTCGGGAGCATACAAGAATCTGTACAACATACATGTAGGTATAGAGAAAATCAACAGTAGCAAGGCACTTACAGAATCGCTGAAGAGCCAATTGCTCGCTGAGTGCTACTTCTTCCGTGCATGGGTGTACTTCGACATGGAGAAATACTGGGGCACCGTGCCTTATGTTGACCACGCACTCACAGTAAACGAAGAGACTTTCCTGCCGCAGACCAAGCGTGAGACTCTGTTCGACAACATGCTTGCCGACCTTGACAAGTCTATCGAACTGTTCGGTAAGATGAGCGGAACTCCGGAATTAGGACTCGTAAACGTCAATGTAGCTAAGGCTTTCAAGTCGCGTGTAGCCCTCTATGCAGCCGATGCCGCTTCAGCATCAGCCAAGGGATTGTACACAGACGATGCTGCCGGACTGTTCAAGTTTGAGAAGAACGCCCAGCACTACTATCAGATTGCCTATGATGCTGCTAAGGACTTGATTGGCAAGTACGATTTGGAGCCCAACTACGGGGACCTCTTCACCTCGGAGACAGCACATACAAGCGTAGAGTCTATTTGGCCCGTTATGTTCAAGGAGAACCAGCGTGGTGGCTTTAACCCGACTGCCAAGAACGGTCCTGATGGTGACTATTACGGCAACAGCGACAAGGTGACACGCACGTGGGGCTTCCGTACCGGACTCTTCCCGACACAGGATCTCGTAGACTGCTATCTGCAGAAGGACGAAGCTGACGGCAAGTGGAAGCATTGGTGGGAAACCAAGCAGGCGCGTGACCTTAATATTGCTGTTACAACCGATAAGGACGGCAACAAGGAATACTCAGGTTCGGGCGACAATTATCGCAAGATGTTCGAAAACCGTGACAAGCGTTTCTATGCCACTGTGACTTACGACGGTGCCTATATGGGTCCGACAAACAATCCAATCTATCAGATTCAGACATGGATTGACAAGTCTACTATGGACGACCAGAAGACTTTGCAATACAGCGCACTTCATTCTGGCTACCGTGGTATGGAGAATATTGAATCGGCTCCTACCGGTCGTGGTTCTTCACAGACCATTAGTGGCTACTACTCTCGCAAGTACTCTCACTTCGACCAGTTTAACGATGACGGTACGCTTAAGACCACACAGCGCACAACGTGCTATTTCAACATCCGTTATGCAGAGGTATTGCTCAATCTTGCTGAGGCTGCTGTAAATCTTGACAAGGCTCCTGAGGCTATCACTTATATCAACAAGATACGTGAGCGTGCCGGCTTGAGCGCATACGATGGCGCTACCGACAAGCAGAGCGTATACGATGAGGTGAAGGTAGAGCGTCGTCTGGAGTTCGCATTCGAGAACCCTGGCTTCCGCTATTTCGATCTTCTGCGTTGGGGCGAGGCTGAAGGCAAGACCGTTATACCCGAACTCAACAAGGTGTCACGTGGTATCATGATCTTCCGCGTTGGTAAGCACAGTAATGTTGCAGGCGAGAATGGTGTGGCTCTGGAGCCGGGTGAGACAAACACCGACGGCAAGAACTATGAGACACCAACCTTCCGCACATATCCGATGGACTTCAGCTACTACGAGCGCAAGTTCGACAATGTGCGCTACTATTTCACCCCGTATGCTGCCACAATGCTTATCTCAAACAAGCAGATACAGCAGAATCCGGGTTGGCATGGCTTCAAGTATCAGAACAACAATTAATTTTCTAACAATTCGACACTATGAGACTTTTCAGTAAAATAAAGAACATCTATACAGGCGTGTTCGTGATGCTGGCAGCCATGGCAACGACAAGCTGCCAGACTGGACTGGAATATGACGATGTGCCTGAGAGCTATTACACTGATGTGAACCTGCGTTCATGCTGGGTAAGCTCGCGAGCTCTTTTCGAAGACTGCCTCTTCGCAAAGAACTACAATGGTGGAAAAGGCGAAATCACATCGGCAATACGTCAGGTGGATTTCGCAGAGGATGCTACACAATGGACCAACAATACGGGTTCAGACTATACGCTTGAGGATGGTACTGTAGTGGCTCCTGGACAGAAGGTAAATATACCTCTTGGACTTTATGCCATGACTACACGTGATGATGCAAGTGCTCCGGAAGGTAAGGTTTATGTGCTTACATATTACATTCCTTCTACGGTGACATACGAAACTCCAAATAAGGGTTACTTGTTCATCGGTTCAAAGATGCCACAAGGATATACTCTTGTAAATCCTACTGACGGCATGTCAACACAGGCAACCAAACCTGTTGACACAAAGCAGTTGGTTGTGACAATGCTGGCAAGCCAGTATAACGGTGATGCCACAACATTCACACCGCTCAATGGTGCTCCGGCACTTGGTGTTCCGGGCGATTTCTCTGTACCTCGCCAGTATCTGGTGAAGAACAATATGCGTCGTCCGAAGGGTGTTGCACAGTCGCAGCGCATTTATGAGGTGCATGTTGTAGTGCTGCCTGCATAAGCGGCATACAATTGCATTGGATATACTTTTTATTGACATAGAATGATTAAGGGCCGGGGAGCGTGATGCTCGTCGGCCCTTTTTCAATTCCTTGCAATTGTTTTTCGAGTGAGCAGCGCGTGCTTGCGTCACATTCTATATACTTCTAACGGCTATTCTGTCTCTTTTTCCAGATGTATCAGTCGGCTGCTCTTGTCCACTCCTTCCATTGTGACACGGTATTTCTTGGCTCCGTTAGGCATAAACTGCACTACGGCTTTGCCGTTCTTTATCCGTAGCGATGGGTTCCAGTATATGGTCTGGCGCAGAACGTATTCTTCCGGAACTTGATATTTGGGATTGTAGAAAGCTGCGGGACGCTGATAGCCGAGGGGACGGACTAAAGCCACATGATTATTTTGGGTACGAGTAGTGCCCTTTGTCGTTATGACAATAGCACTTAAATCCATATCCATAGCTCTCACGTTGCCTGATATAATGGGCAATGTTCCTACTATAGCACCTTTCAAAATGTCAATCTGCAGGACGTCACGTGTGCGCAGCGACTGCAGAAGAGTTGTCTGTGCCATATACAGCGACAAGCTGTCCATAGCTGTGCCTCCCGTATTCCATACCGTATCATCCACAACCAAGTATGTGGGACGCATGTGATATAAAAACCAATTATAACTACTATCAAATATAAGACCTGAGAATGCATTCCACCTCAACACATCAAATATTGACTTGTTGCCCATATTCATCAATTCGGTTTCGCTTATAGACTTGCCATTGATCTTGGCTAAGTTCTCGTATTCGGTCTTGGGGACACGCTTTGAGTTGACCTCTACTTCGGGTAGGAATACTACACGTCCGCCATTCACCATGGCAATGTGGTCGGCATAGCGTTTCATTGTCTCCATATCGCCACGCATGGTAGTGTCGCACATTATCGGAGTAATGATATTGCTGACGGCAGGATATTCTGCGTTGTCAATAAGCAGGACAGAGTTCGTGCTTCCCTTAGCACTACGTGTCATAAGCATGTAGCCAGTACTGTCGGGCATTTCGAAGTTATTGAAATGAAACAGTCCATTGTCGTCAGTTGTCGTTTCGTCAACCAGTCCTCCACGGTTTGACGACATCACTACGCTTGAGCCTTTTCTGCCCTTGGTTGTAACGTTCGATGTCACCTTTCCACTTATCGACATGCTTGTCTCTGGGCAGATAGATACCTTTTCGGTATTGCCCTTCAATGCCTTCTGTATGTCATAGCGTCGCCATCCCTGCGTAAGCATGAGCAGATCGAGATAGCCGCTACGGCCACGGTCGGCAAAATACCATGCCGGCTGCTCTATATAGCCCTTCAGTTCTTGCGACAGAAGCAGCGTGGATACTATATTGTTGGCTGTGTCGTTGCTTACTGTTGTGGCATCAGTCACGCTGACAGCGCAGTCTGCCATGACGCTGTCGGGAAGCGAAAGCTTGAGAGTACGCATGTTGCTGTCTGACGATACGGCAACGGCATCGTCAGAATCATACACTTCATTGCCTCTCCATACAAACACCAGTCGCTCGCTAATGATGTTCATGCTGTTGTCGGCAAGCACAATATGCACTATTCCGTTGCGAAACATGTCGTTGCTGAAGCTTAGTGACGGAGATGATACACGATTGGCAAAGAGCGGAGCACCTCCTTGATGTACGATGAGCCATTCGTTGCCATTCGTTGCAGAAGCGTCGGGACGTAGCACACCTACCATAATACGTCCGTTGTTCTGTGCAACAGCCAATGTGGAAACGTCGGTGTGAGCCTTGGGCAGAATAGCTGAAACCTGCCTGCCGTCAGCTGTTATGCACATAATCTTATACGAATGCTCTGGCTGTGCTGTTATATAGAAGAATCCCATACCACAGTGTGCCGCCTTCGATTCGGCTACTACATTGCCATGTTCGTCTGTGACAGTTGCTTTAACATTGATACCGAGTCCAGTAGCATCAACCGCCTTATACGCCACACGGCAGCGTTGGCCTGCAACCAGATGTCCTCCTTCAGGCATCAGTTGCAAGTCGATGCGCTCACGAACCAATGGAACGTATTCCTTGTAATTGCCCACTTCAACAAGTAGGCAGCGTTGCTTTGAACCAACATCAAGCGTATGCAGCCTTATGCCATCATCGGAGTTGCCCGTAAATGCCATATCGCCATCCGTAGAACTCACCTTAACGCCAGCCTGATGTATTGGTTTGCCCGTTTGAGGATCGGCAAACGACATAGAAATAGTACTCTTGCCGTAATGCGGAGTTATCTTTACAGAGTTCTGCATAACACTACGCAGTCTTACGGACCGTATAAACAGATAATCGGGTGTAGTGCCAGCCATATATCTCGTATAAGCACGGAGCATGTACTGCCCTGATGGCATATCGGTTGTAGTGGGCATATATCCGTATATAGCCCCATTCTCGTCCTGGCTCATCATCACTCGGCTTACAATTGAGCCCATCGGGTTCACCAACTCCACATAAACGTATCGGCTGGCATACGACGGCATGCCAGTCAGAGCATCGACAACGTGATGGCGCATCCATATAGTGTCGCCACACGTATATTCCGCACGGTCGGTCTGTGTATACAGCTTCTCTTGCGAAAATGCGTTGACCTGCCTCCACAGACGAGTGGCAATAGTGGCGGAACTGACAGTTTGGGCCAATGCAGAAGATGCCACAACTGCCAATAATAAAAAGATAAGGTTAATATGCTTCATTGGCTTTTAAATTAAATAAGATACACATTTAAAGACGCATGTGCTACAACTTCGTTATAACTCCGTTATGCCAACGTTGATGCTCCGATGTTTGTGCGATGAATATTCGATTCCAGAACGAGAAGTGGTCGGGAATCGTTCGGGATGCTATCGGGAACCGTTCGGGAAGTAATATAATAATACTTGGCAAAGTAATATATATTTGTTTGCCAATGAATATATATTAGTTTGCTAATGAATATATATTACTTTGCCAATCAATATTTATAATATATTCTTTATCTCTTCTTCAGACAAGCCCGATGCTTGTATGATAGTTTCAATAGGCACTCCAAGAGAAAGAAGATTAGATGCTATCTTTACCTTAGCTTCTTTTTCTCACCACCTCAACTGGGGAGCCGTGCTCCCCTTCCTTTAATCTCCGTCAGGAGCGTAGAAGTAGTCGTGCAGAGGATCGGGATATTCGAATATTTCGCCTTCGCGGAAGAATCGTTTCATCTCGATTTCGGCAGTCTCGATAGAGTCAGAAGCGTGGATGATGTTCTCCTGACCGCTCATAGAGAGGTCGCCACGTATGGTGCCGGGAGCAGCCTTGCGTCCGTTGGTAGCGCCAACTATGTTGCGCACAACAGTAACAGCGCTGTTGCCCTCAACGCACATGGCAATGACCGGAGCCGACTTCATCGAGGCTGTGAGCCACGGGAAGAAAGGACGGTCAACGAGGTGAGCATAGTGCTCGTTGAGAATAGCGTCGTCGAGCTGCATCATCTTCAAGCCAACGATGCGCAGACCTTTGCGCTCAATGCGGTTGATGACTTCGCCGATGAGGCGGCGCTGAACTGTACACGGCTTTAATAAAATCAATGTTTTTTCCATAAAGATTGTATTTGGTTTGTTTGTGAATATGCGGGGATTGTGCAAATATACGTATTTTAATTCATAAACAGTTTCAATGTAGTGGTTTTATCGCCCACTTCCACGTTCTGGGTTTGCAATTCGCCCTTGCCGTTTGTGAACTTTACTGTGTACGACTGGTTCTTCTCCACCTTGAAGGTGAGCACGTCGTTCATGTCCTGCGTAGCTCCCGTACTGCGTCCGCCGAAGAGTTTCTCCTCGCCTTTGAATACATCCAGGTTGGTAGCCACACGGTCGCCCGAATTGTCAGCATGATCCTTGTCTTTGAACACCATTACTCTCAGGTCTACGTGATGCTCGTCGGCAGGAGTGGCAGACAGCTGTGCTCTGTAAAGACTTGTATAGCGGTCGGTGACATTCTCTGCATGTACATAGCGCAGGTTCATATCCCAAACCAACGGGAAGTAATAGCCCGTAGGCTTGAACGATGCTGCGTATATGGCCTTGCGCAAGTCTTCCTTAATGGCCTTGCCGGCATCGGTAAGGAACCACGACTTGTCGAGGTCTTCCGACGGATAATATTCGGTGAAGCGCCATTTGCCGTCAATCCACACTTCGTTCCAGTTGTGGTTGCCACGGTCGTCATACCATGCCGGAGTTCCAGCCACACGCGAGGGGATGCCTACTGCTCGGAAAGCGTCGGTCAGCAATATCGACAGACCTGAACATGAAGCCATGTGCTGGCGCATCGACTCGTAAGGAGCCTGGTCGGGCTTTTCGCGCTTGGTATTGTAGTCGACCAGCAGTTCGTCGCGTACATTCTTGTTGACCGAGTCGATAGCTTCGCGCATGGTCTTGCAGTTGACTACGTACTTCTTGAATCGTTCGTAGAAGTCCTTACGCCAGTTTTCGCGCTTCTCGTTGAGGTTGACATAAGCCACCACGTCGTTGAGGAAGATGTCGTTGGGCACCTCTTTAGCCCACGGGAATTCGTTTCTTGCCTTGTAGGCGTAAGCTACATTCTCCAGCAGGAAGTCGGCTGTCAGAGACTTTGCGTCCCTTTCGGGCATGTAAGAGATGAGGAAAGCCATGCCCTCTCTTTGTGTGGTAGGAGTCTGCTTCAATGCTTTCTTCAGTTCTTTGGCATTGTTGCCCGCCGTCTGCATAGTCTGGCTTATCAGTTCGTTATACTGTTTAGGCACACCGGCATACTTGCTTCCGGTACAGGCAGAAAGGCCTAAGGCCAAAAGTACGATTAAGCTTTTGATTTTCATAATTCTCTTTCTTGGGTCTGTTTATTTATATTAGTTGATTAGTTTTATCGTAGCAAAATTACACAAAAACTCACAAATGTAATACATTGTAAACATTAAAAGATAGCTATTTTCTATATATTTTTGTGGTTTTACAATTATAAATCAGTAATTTTGCACCAATATGGATAATACAACAATAAAAGACTATGAGATAATGGCGCCCGTGGGTTCGCGTGAAAGCCTTCAGGCAGCCATACAGGCTGGTGCCGACAGCATCTACTTCGGTGTGGAGCAGTTGAACATGCGTTCACACTCTGCCAACCATTTCACCATAGACGACCTGCACGACATTGCTGCTATCTGTGCCGAGCACGGCATGAAGAGCTATCTGACCGTCAACACCATCATCTACGACGAGGATGTGGAGCTGATGCACCAGATAATCGATGCTGCCAAGAAGGCTCAGATTTCGGCTGTCATTGCATCGGACGTGGCTGTAATGTCATACTGTCGTGAGATTGGTCAGGAGGTTCATCTCTCTACACAGCTCAACATCAGCAACGCTGAGGCTCTGAAGTTCTATGCTCAGTTTGCCGACGTGGTGGTGCTGGCACGCGAGTTGAACATGGACCAGGTGGCTTATATCTTCGAGCAGATAGAGAAGCAGCACATATGCGGACCCAACGGCGAGTTGGTGCGCATTGAGATGTTCTGCCATGGAGCTTTGTGTATGGCGGTGAGCGGAAAGTGCTACATGAGCCTTATGAACACCGGACGCTCTGCCAACCGTGGCGAATGTATGCAGATATGCCGCCGCTCTTATACCGTCACCGACAACGAAACGGGCACGCAGCTTGAGGTGGACAACAAGTACATCATGTCGCCCAAGGACCTCAAGACCATTCGTTTCATCGACCGGATGATGCGTTCGGGTGTGCGAGTATTCAAGATTGAGGGTCGTGCACGTGGCGCTGAATATGTATATAATGTGGTGCGCTGCTACAAGGAGGCTATCCAGGCTGTGCTCGACGGCGACTTCACCGAAGAGAAGAAGGACGAATGGGACAAGCGTCTTGCCACTGTGTTCAACCGTGGATTCTGGGACGGCTACTATCAGGGTCAGACTCTGGGCGAGTGGAACAGCAACTATGGTTCGAACGCTACGGAGAAGAAGGTGTATGTAGGCAGAGGTGTCAAGTACTTCTCAAAGCTTGGTGTTGCCGAGTTTACGTGCGAAGCTGCCGAGTTCAGCGTGGGCGACAAGCTGCTCATCACGGGTCCTACTACAGGCGTGATGTATGTAGACGTGGACGAAATACGCTACGACCTCAATCCTGTACAGACCGCACAGAAGGGACAACACGTGTCGTTCCGCGTTCCGGGCAAAATCCGCCCAAGTGATAAATTGTTTAAGATTGTAGTGGTAGAATAAAGAAAAATGACTATAAACGAAATACAAGACGAAGTCATTGAGCAGTTTCAAGACTTCACAGACTGGATGGACAAGTACCAGTTGCTGATTGACCTGGGTGGCGAACTTGAGCCACTCGACCCTAAGTATAAAACCGAGCAGAACCTCATAGACGGCTGTCAGAGTCGTGTATGGGTGCAATGCGATATGACCGACGACGGACGTCTGGTGTTCACAGCCGACAGCGACGCCCTTATCGTTAAGGGCATCATCGCCCTGCTTATTCAGGTGATAAGCGGACACACGCCGCGCGAGATTCTTGATGCCGACCTTTACTTCATCGACCGTATCGGTCTGAAGGACCATTTGTCGCCCACCCGTTCCAACGGATTGCTGGCTATGGTGAAGCAGATACGCATGTACGCCCTGGCGTATGAAGCAAAGAAGAATTAGGAATTAGGAATGTTGAATTAGGAATGTTGAATGTTGAATTGGTCGGCTTCGCCGATTAGGAATTTTCAATGTTGAATTATTAAAAAGACTTAAGTTTCGCAAGCGAAAGTAGTTATAGGAAGATAACTCGCTTTGCTCGTGAAGTTCTTGCTCAGGCAAGCGGCAAAGCCGAGCGAACGGACAAATGTCCTGTTGTTTAAGCAATAAAGCTATTGTCCGTTAACTTCTTGAACGACCAAAGGGAGTGGTAACTTCTTTAATACCATTAACTTCTGAACTTGCGAAAGTTCAATTAAAATGAAGAAATCGATATTCTCTTTAGTATTAGCATTTGTCGTTGTTGCAATGGCTTGTTCGTGCATGTCTTGCAAGAGTTCGCGCAAGTCGGCTACTGAGCCTGACACCGTTGCTCTTGTAGGTCCTACGTTCTGTGCCGACTCGGCTTATGCCTTCTGTGCCAAGCAATGCAGCTTCGGGCCGCGCCTTATGAACACCGAAGCACACGATAAGTGCGGCGAATGGATAATGAAGCAGTTTGCCAGCTACGGAATGAAGGTTGAGGCTCAGGACGCAGAGCTTAAGGCTTGGGACGGAACTATGCTCCGTTCGCGCAACATATGGGCACGCTTCCGCCCCGAACTTACCACACGCGTATTGCTGTGCGCCCATTGGGACTGCCGTCCGTGGGCAGACAACGACCCCGACTCAACCAATTGGCGCAAACCCGTTATGGGTGCCAACGACGGAGCAAGCGGTGTGGCTGTGATGCTGGAGCTGGCTCGCATCATAGGCAACGACTCTACACTCAACGTAGGTGTCGACTTCGTGTGCTTCGATGCCGAAGACTACGGCACTCCGCAGTGGTCGTCGGCCCCCGACTCGCAAGACTCGTGGGCGCTCGGCGCTCAGTATTGGGCAGAACATCAGCCACAGGGCTATGAGGCACGATACGGTGTGCTGCTCGACATGGTAGGCGGCGAGGGTGCAAAGTTCTATCAGGAGTCGGTATCCAAGCAGTATGCTGCCGAGATAGTGAACAAGGTGTGGCGCACAGCGTCGCAGATTGGCTATGGGTCGTACTTCCCAATGCAGGAGGGCGGCATGATAACCGACGACCACGTGCCCGTCAACGAGAAGGCTGGAATAGCCTGCATCGACATCATTCCGTTCTATCCTGACTGCCAGCAGAGCTCGTTCGGACCTACATGGCACACCATAAACGACACAATGGAGCACATCGACCGCGCCACACTCAAGGCTGTCGGACAGACTATGGTGCAGATATTGTACTCGGAAAAGTAATATATAAATATGTATAGAAGCAATCGCAACATAATACTGTTGGTCGTGTTGCTTGCGTTCAGCGCCATGTCAGCACGGGCGCAGGACAACGGCAGTCGCCGTGTCAACCCCGAAGACCGCGAGGTGGATATGGATACGCCCACGCTTGTCCCTATGGTCAAGGTGGGCAAGGTGCTGCACGACGGCGACAGCATACAGTATGTCGAGCTGAACACGCTGTATGTCTATCCGCAACCCGTATTTGCCGACGCTCGCCAGAGGCAGGCCTACAACCGACTTGTGGCCAATATAAAGAAGGTGTTGCCTATAGCCAAGGAGGTGAATGCGATAATTATAGAGACCTACGAGTTTCTGCAGACGCTGCCCAACAAGAAGGCTAAGGACGAGCACATGCAACGTGTGGAGCGCAGCATACGCAAGGAGTACACGCCACGCATGAAGAAGCTGACGTATTCGCAGGGCAAACTGCTGATAAAACTGGTGTATCGCGAGTGCAATTCGTCGTCGTATCAATTGATACAGGCGTTTCTCGGACCTATAAGGGCAGGCTTTTATCAGGCGTTCGCAGCCTTGTTCGGCGCGTCGCTTACAAAAAAATATGACGCAGAAGGCGTCGATAAATATACCGAGCGCATCGTGCGTCAAGTAGAAGCGGGACAGCTGTAGGCTGCCCCGCTTTTTTATTGGTTTATCCGAAATATGGAGTGAACAACGTTTTTGATAATAACTGATGTAGGAGGCGGGTGTGTCAAAAGCCAGATTATACCTTAAGCTTGCGCGTAGGAATCCATGCTGCACCCCATCCTATCAAGAGCACCGTGACGAAGACTATAGCCACGTCGTCGTAATGGACGCTCACGGGGTAGGCATTGACCACGAACGAGCCTGCCGAGTCGCCCATGTGCACCAGTCCGAACTCCTGCTGCAGCCAGCAGAGCAGCAGTCCGAGCAGTATGCCCACGACGGCACCGATGGCTGATATGATGCGTCCTTCGAATAGGAAAATGCTGCGTATCTGTCGGTCGGTAGCACCGAGGTTGCGCAGGGTGGCAGCGTCGGCCTTCTTGTCGATGATGAGCATCGAGAGCGACGATATGATGTTGAAGCATGCCACCATAAGTATGAACGTCAGGAAGACGTATGCCAGCACCTTCTCTATCTGCATGATGTTGAACGTGTCCGACTGCTGTTCAAATCTGTCGAGCACCCTATACTTCGAGCCGACAATCTCGCGCATCTGCTTCTTCACAGCCGCGAGGTCGCTGCCCGGCTTCAGTCGTATCTGTAACGACGACAGCATGCCGTCCTGATCGAACAGTCGGCGTGCGAAACCTATGGAGCATATAATGTGGTCGCGGTCGTATTTTGCCTGGTTGACGGCAAACACTACGCCCGGCGATATGAGCGAGTCTACCACAAATCCGTCTGACGGGTCTTCAAGGTCGGTAATCTGTCCGCGTCGTACGGGAGCATACAGCTTCAGATAGCCGTCGAAGCGTGCGCCCAGTCCCATGTCCTGCGCCAGGCGTATGCCCGGAATGGCATAGAACAGATTGGCAGCCTGAAGCGTGAATTCGCCGTCGCCGTACAGGATGTCGCTGATGTTGGTGAGCTGGGTGAAGTTGTCGTCGACACCCATAACGGTCACCATCTGCTGACGGTCGCCATATACAGCCAGTCCCTGGTCCTCAAGCACATCGGTGTGAACGCTCACCTGAGGCATCTGGCGTACCTGGTCGAGCACGGGATCGTCGGCAGGAGCCGTCTTGCCTTGCGTCGGCACAAGTTCGATTTGAGGGTCGAAGTTGGTGAAGAACGACGCCACGAGGTCGTGAAATCCGTTGAACACGCTCAGCACAATCACCAGTGCCATTGTGCCCACAGCTACGCCTACCACCGAAATGGCAGAGATGACGTTGATGGCGTTAGTCGACTTCTTCGAGAAGACATAGCGTCGTGCTATAAAGAACGGGAAATTCATTTCTTCAGCAGTTCGTCAATGCGTTCGATGTAGTCGAGCGAGTCGTCGATGAAGAATCTGAGTTCGGGGATGATGCGCAGCTGGTTGCGTACGCGGGTGCCCAGTTCGTAGCGTATTGTCTTCTCGTTGGCTGTTACGTTCTTGATGAGTTCCTCGGCTTTTTCCGACGGGAAAATGCTGAGATAGGCTGTGCAGATGCTCAGGTCAGGCGACACACGGCAGCGTGTCACGCTCACCATGATGCCGTGCATGGCACGTGTCTGCGACTGGAATATAAGGCTCAGCTCCTTCTGCAGGAGTCGTGCTATACGGTTTTGTCTTGTTTCTTGCATGTTGTTTATCTGTTTAAATCTTGTTTTTAATATGCAAAGATAGTGCAAATCGGTCGCAATACAAAATGAAATGCAGCAGTTCTTGTCGGAAAACTACACTTTTCCAGTATGCGCCATTATGTCTTTTGTGGCTTATTGCTTTTTTGTTGTTGCGTTACTCGGGTTTTCCGTTAAGCAAGTTTACTGTATCAGTAAATTCTGACACCAATTCGACAAAACAAGGATTGTCCTTTCTTATAATTAAAGCTGCATAATTCTCGTTTTCTTCTTCGTCGTAGACAATCTGCGGAAGAAACAGGTATTCTTCCCTTTCGTTATAAATGCTAAACCAATATTGGAACAAACGACTGCGCATTTTTTGCATACCGTCGCCAGTCTCGCATATGTATAGCAGAGCAGCCTTGTTTTTATTAAAAAATTCTTCAATAATTGCCAGTATCGTATTGCGTACCTTTGGGTCGCGAGGGGATTTTGTTCCTTGCGGATTGGATATACCAAACTGATAGACAATGCCTGATTGTAATATGTCATCTTTTTCAAATGAAATGAAAATTTCTGCCATATTATCAGTCATGAAACTAAAGGTCAATTCATCCTCTTCTTTTTTTACAAGATACTCAGATTTGGCATTTATTGCATCTAATGACAGTTTTTCCATTACCATATTTCTACACTAATAGAATTGTTGTCAGTTTGCTCCTTGCAACTGTCGCGTACTAATTGTTCTAATTTCTCAGACATTTTACGTTTTATTTCTTTGGATGCCTTCCAACGTCGCAAGGCTTCCTCACGTGTTAGTTTAATTCTATCCATATTTATAATATTATTAATGTGTTCTAAATTGATGTGATAATTCTATGTGGTTTGTCTTCTTGCGCAAAAATAACTAATTTTTTGATAGGAAACAAGTTTATTCTTATTTTTATAATCATTGCTTTTAGAAGCGACAATATCATTGTTGATAGCTAAAGAGTCGTTTCAATACATTCAATCCTCACCACTTAACACTTAACATTTAACATCTAACACTTAAAATAACCCTTCTCATTTCCAAAAGGAGTCCTTTTGCACTTCAAAACGAGTCCTTTTACCCTTCAAAAGGAGTCCTTTTACCCTTCAAAAGGAGCCCTTTTGACAGGCAAAAGGACTCCTTTTTGAATGGGGGTGTTGAAAATCTGTATTTCAGCTTATTTCTCCTTCTTTGGTTGCAGCAGTTTCTGGTACTCGGTGGGGTTGCCGAGCAGGCGTGCAGCCTCGGCAAACTGCTTGTCGTTGCGCAGCGAGTTTTCGAGCGAACCCTTCTCGAAGTAGTAGGCAGCCATGAGGTCGGCGGCAATGAGTTCCTTTATCTTCTGCTTGTTGTACGGATAGTCGAGGTCCTTGGCTATGTTATGCTTCAGCTTCTGTCGCAGTGCCTCAAACTCGGGTTTGGCGTCGTCGTAGTATCCCTCGAAGCGTGCCAGGCTCTCCAGCTCCTTGAGTATCTTCTCGCTCACCTGGTCGTATGTGAATCCGCTCTTTACCACGCGCTGCTTGAATTGCTCGTAGTCGGCATCCGAGAGTTCGAAGTCCTTGGGGCTTGCCACGGTGGGGTGGGCTGCTATGTAGTCAATCTCGTAGTTGAGCATGATGTCGGTTGTGTCAACGCGCGAGAGATAGAAGGCGATGTTGGGCAGCGAGTCGGGCTTCACTTCGATGTCGGGCTTGATGCCACCGCCGTCGCGCACGATGCGTCCGGCAGCTGTGCGGAACTCGTGAGTGAGCGAGTCGGGCACGTTCTCGGCTACATATCCGTTGTCGGTGTGCTTGTAGCGCAGAGCCTGTATGCATCGTCCCGAGGGTATGTAGTATTTGGCTGTGGTGAGCTTCAGCTTGCCGTTGTATGGCAACGATACGTTTGGTATCTGCACCAGACCCTTGCCGTAGGTGCGTGTGCCCATGATTACGGCACGGTCGTAGTCCTGCAGCGTTCCGCTCGTTATCTCGCTGGCGCTGGCTGTAGCCTCGTTTACGAGCACCACGATAGGCATTACGGTGTCGAGAGGCTCTACGGTGGTGTTGTAGCTGCTGTTGGCGTTCTTCACCTTGCCCTTCATCGAGAGCAGATGTTTGCCCTTCGGTATGAACATATTGAGTATCTGCAGGGCTTCCTGCACCGAACCTCCGCCGTTGTTGCGCAGGTCGAGCACCAGTCCCTTCATGCCTTGCTTCTTCAGGTCGATAAAGGCACGGCGCACGTCTTTGGCGCTGTTCTCCAGATACTGGTTGTAGTTGATGTATCCGATATTGTCCTTCTGCATGCCGTAGTAGGGCAGGTAGGGCATCTGTATGGCTTTGCGCTGCACCTTGACGGTCATCTTCTTGCCCGTCGATGGGCGCTGAATCTTAAGCACCATCGTTGTGCCAGGCTCGCCACGCAGGTGGTCGCTGACGTATGCAGTGGTCTTTCCAACCATCGATTCGCCGTCGATGCTCAGTATCATGTCGCCCTTCTTCAGTCCGGCTTCAGCAGCCGGCATTCCCTCGTAAGGCTCGTTGATGATGACGTGCTTGCGTGTGAAGCTGTAGCTTATTATCGAGCCGATGCCAGCATATTTGCCCGTCATCATCTGCTTGTATTCAGCCGCCTTGTCCTCGGGGAAGTAGTCGGTGTAGGGATCGAGCGAGTGCATCATCGAGCGTATTGCCGTTCCGATGGTTTTGTCGGCATCGAGCGAGTCGACGTACATCAGGTCGAGGTTGCGGTAGATGGCATTGAAAATGTCAAGGTTCTTTGCCACGCGGAAGTTGTGGTCGCTGGTGTTCTGTGCCATGATAGGCATAGCGACAGCCATGAGTGCCGTCAGCATCAGGCTGCGCATTGTTTTGGTGTATTTGCGTAGGTACATGTCTTGTTGGTATAATGTTGCTATATTAATAATATGTGTATGTCGTAGACTGATGCAAAAGTAATACATTAACCTCACAAAACACTCATTTTGTACCTTATTTTACGTATTGACAAAGAAAAATCACATAATTTGCGAAATTTTCTTGCGAAAAGTTTGGAGGAATGGAAAATAACCGCTAACTTTGCACCCGCAATCAAGAAAACAAGATTGCTAAAACATAATGCTTCAATAGCTCAGTTGGTTAGAGCACCTGACTGTTAATCAGGGGGTCGTTGGTTCAAGTCCATCTTGAAGCGCATAAGAAAAGCCTCGCAAGTCGAAAGATTTGCGAGGCTTTTCTTTTTTCAAGAGGGTGTCTCAAAAGTTTAAGCAGTACGCCCCGAAGGGGGCAGAAGCACATAGCCCAGGGTAACACCCTGGGTGAAAATGCCCAAACAATCAAACGCCCTGTAAGGGCAAAAGCGTTAATAATCAATGCTTTTGCCCTTACAGGGCGTTTTGTTTTCATCAATCCCTACACCCAGGGTGTTGCCCTGGGCTATGTGCTTATTGGGCTTTCAGCCCGCGTTGTTTGAGTTTTGACACATCAACTCTCAACTTTATTGCTTCTTTATCACAACTTTCTGTTCCTTTCCCTTCTTGTTTATGAACTTAATCACTGCCTTGTTGCCCGACAATGCTGTGAACGATTTGGTCGTTGCTTCGCGCATATCGAGCTTGTCGTCAAAGCGATGGTCGTTCACCTCCACTATGCGGTCGCCGCTGTGTATGGCGAGACGTTTGTCCCATACTATTCCGGCGCGCAACCATCCGTCGGGCGTTACGGTGAGCACAACGTCCCAATCGGGCTGGTATAGATTGGGCGTGGAGTCGGTGTGGGGGCTGAATGCGAAGGTGTTGTGCCGGTAGTCAATCGTTATGTCGCCATAGGCAAGCAGTCCGGTGCCGATGCGCGATGTGGGATTGTCGGTGGCTATGCAGCAAACGTTAGCCAGCTTGTAGCCTGCCAGGGCGAGCGTGTCTGTGCATACGCGTACCTTGCGTGTTGCGGCTTCGACGCCTCCTACGCCCATCGACGAGAATCCCATGCCTTCGCCAAGTGTGCGTATGCCTTTGGTGTGCTGTGCTGCAAGCTCATCGTGCTTATGGCGCGACATTACGTAGACGCGATCCTCGCCGCTGTCGAACATGACGGTGTCCTTGGCGTTGCCTATCTGCAGCGGAACAAGGGCAAGCATGGGGTGGGGCGGCATTGCCACATAGCGTGTCCCGCTGTCGGCATCGGTAGGAGCAGCCGATGCAAACACGGCTTTGTGCTCACGTCCGTATATGCTCAATGTGCCCATTTTCAGCAGCGTGTAGCCTATGAGTCCGTCGATATGGAACAGGCTGAACACGGGATTGTCCTTCATGTCAAGCTCCAGCGCCTGCACCTTCTGGAAGTTTGTACTGCCCAGCTTGAGCGATCCGAGCATCAGAACGCGCGTCTTTACGGGGTTGCCATTGGAGTCGCTTGCCGTAATTTCTTGTCCCGAACTGATGCCGGCCTTGCGGGCGAAGTCGGACGAGAGGGCGCACGGCGCACCCGTATCGAGCACGAAGCGGCCCTTAACGCCATTCACCTCGGCGCTGATTATCATCTTGCCACGCTCCATAGCGTAGGGTATGGTCACGGAAAATTGTGCGTGTGCCGCCATACAGAAGACGCTTGCCATGAGGGCAAGCGTCATTGTCTTTAAGTATCTCATGATTGAAGTGTTCATTTCAGTACCTTTGCCAGTGTCTTGTCAAGCGAATCGGCAGACAGATTGGTTGCCATGACAGTGCCGTCGGGCGACAGCAGCATGGTGTAAGGTATGGCGTTGACGTGATATATGGCTGAGGCTACGCTGTCTGGACCTCCCTTGAGGTCGGACATGTGGTGCCATGGCAGCTCAAGATCCTTTGCTGCCTTCTGCCATGCATCACGGTTGGTGTCGAGCGATATTCCTACTACGTCAAAGCCGCGGTCCTTATACTTATCGTAAACGTTCTTCAGAGCCGGCATCGACTTACGGCAGGGCGCACACCACGATGCCCAGAAGTCTACAAGTACATACTTGCCCTTGCCGGCGAAGTCGCTCAGCGATACCGACTTGCCTTCGAGGTTCTGCGCACGGAAGTCGACAAACTTCTTGCCAACCCACTCGTTCTTCTTCTTGTCTGCCACTTTGCGGCGGCTCATCACCTTCACAAATTCGGCATTAGCCTTGAGTTCGGGGCTTGCCTTGGCTTCAATCTCGTCGAGTTCGGCTGCCGAGAGATTGCGCCAGAACGACGGCAGCTCAATGGCAGGAAGCACATTGTCGAGGTTGGAGAATATGAATTCGCGCTCCATGGTGTACATCTCTGTCGAATACTTGTTGTATTCAGCCTCCAGCTGCTTCATCTTAGCCGAGTCGGCAGGCATGTTCAGTTTCGAAGCTTCGCCCATAACGCGATACATCTCAAGGTTGCACGGACGCTTGCGGGCGTTGAATGCAGCCAGTCGGGCATTGAGTGGAGCGCCGCCAGTAGTGGCATCGGCAAGCGAAGCCTCTACAGTTCCGTTCTCGATTATCACCTTCAGCGCTGCGCCCGCTGCTGTTATGTATGCCACTTTGCGCATGTCGGTCTCGCCCTTAAAGTTGAACTTGCCGTTCTTTACGACTGTGCTGTCTACGGGAATCGAACCCTGGTCGAGGAAGGTAAGGTAAACCTTGGCTCCTTCAATCTGATTGCGTGTGTCGCCATTGATGTTGTACTTCACCTGAGCGGAAGCCGCAAGCGACAGCATTGCTGCCGCAAGCGAAATGAATATTCTTCTCATTTTGATTTCTATCAGTATTGTTCTTTAGTTGTAACTAATTGCTGTCTGAATGTTATTGGGCATCCTTAACGCATCTTACGCTGAACGCTACGCTGCGATAACCGTTCTCAATGCGTGTGTCGCCACGCCATATCTTGGGCGAGAACAGTGTGAGGATACGATACTTTGCTACTTTTGCGATGCTCGACTTGTCGTCGTCGCCGTTTGGATCGTTGTCATCTGCACGTGTAGTAGTGCCTTCCGTTGAGCCCGATACGTCCACTTCGCGAATGTCACTTGTCCAGAAGTAGGCACCTTCCTGCTTCTTTATGTAGTTCATACCGTTGGTCTTAGGTACGTAAGCGTTGCATCCGGCAAACAGAGCGTTGAATCCTGAGGCTCCACCCTGCTTCAGATAGTCGCCTGCATTGATTCCGCGCCATGAGTTGTCGAGGTCGATCTGCGACTGCTCCATGCCCAATGCAGCCTCCAGTTTCTTCCAGTCTTCGTCGCTTGGAAGGCGCCAACCCTCGGGTACGGCAGCCAATGCGGCTTCGTAAGTGTACAGATAACCGTACTCCGACGAGTAGTTGCCGTTCTCCTTATCGGTCTTCTCCGACTGCTCCTTGGCAAGTTTCTTGCCCTCACGCTCACCCTTCTCCTTCTCGGCAACGGCTATTTGTTTAGTCAGTTCTTCCTTGAAGTTAGGGGCGAAGTAATTTAATAGATTGTCACCCGTTTGTGAATATTCCACTCTAAGTTCTTCGAATTCTTCCCAACTGTGTATAGGACCAGCCATCATACCATTTAGAAAGTATACACCATACGCGTACATAGGGTTGTCACCAGCTGTCTCTGTAGCCACTTGACAAGCCAATGCGTTCCATTCTGTGGGCGAAAGAGGTATTGCTCCAGCCTTGAATGTTTCCTCATTGTACACGTAGCAGCCTACCGACGAGCCTCCCTCCATATAGTAGTCGAGGTTTTCAGCCATCCAAATCTGGTTGCCTATCTTTATACACTTGTAAGTATGTCCGTCGCGTTGGTCGACAAAGTCCTCTGTCTGTGACACTACGTTCGGGTTGAAGTTGTCGGCTGTGGCATCATCATCGCTGCATGCGCTGAGCATACCGACACTTAGCACCGTTGCCAACATATATAAATATTTCTTCATAACGTGTCTGTTTTAATTTGTGAGTTTGACGTTCTACAGTTCCACTTGCAAAGTCTCGGTTATGTACTTTGCCAGAATGTCGTACTTCTTCATTACGAGTGTGCTCTTGCCGTAGCGCTCCTTAAACTTGGCAGCACCCAGATCGAGCATCTTTGTGACGAAGAATTGGATGTCGTCGTCCTTCGATGGCGTGTTGAGGTGACCCATTGCGCCGTCAAGATAGCAGTCGCCGCAGATGAAACCGTACTTGCCTGCCTCGGCTGTAATCTCTGTACGTGCGGTATTGAAAGCCTCCTCGGTCCAACCGCGGTTAGGGTTGAACACGCTATATGGATTCTTGGCGCATGATGCCTCGTATGCACCTTCGTTCCAAATCACGTTGGGCGCGAGCTTGGCATTCTTCCATTTGGCTTCGGTAAAGTACTTGAGAGTAGAGCCGATTTCCTGCCATTCCTTGCCATAATAGCCTCCCTTGTCGCTGACAGCGTAAAAACGTGCGGTGAGCGACGAGTTGAGTTTCACCTTGTCTATCACCGTTTTGCTGATGATGGCAAGGCTCAATGAGTCGAGCTGACGGTCGGTCATGTCGCGCAGTTTTGCCAAAGCCAGCACGCGGAAGTTGCTTACGTACTGATAGTCGGTGGTCTCTGTGCCCTTGATGCGGTGTATGCTGTCGGTGAGCAGAATGGTGAACGGGCGCATCGACTTGCTTACTTTGCGCAGATGAATGTCAACAAATCGCAGGGCGTTGGTCTGCTGTTCGGCATCCTTCAGATAGTCGAACACATACTTGCTGCCCTTCGATGAGTTGCTGGTGAAGTCCCAGTTGAGGTCGAGCGTTTCGCTCTTGTAGAGCGGTTTGCCAAAGTGGTCCTCGCCGACGTACTCTTTGGTGATGGTGTCGGTGAAGAAAACCGACACTCCATACTGCTTGTACACCTCATAGCAGCGGTGCTGTATGGGGTCGGAAGGGTTGTCCTGCATGACGTAAGGCGACGAGAAATCGATCTCGGGCTTTAGTGCATCCTCGCCACACGAGAACAGAATGGTGGCTACGGCACACATTATTATATATGATAGTCTTCTCATATTGTAGTTCTTTTAAGCGTTATTCATCCTCCGTCTTTATGAGCACACCCTTGAGTACGGGTTCGCGCTTCTGACGTGGGTTCTTCTCTAATTTGTCAAACTCTTGTATGTCGCTCGGTATGGCGAATACGTATGCAGGGTCGTCGGGTTCGAGATTGTATACGTACGAGTAGCGATAGGTTCCCTTGTTGCTGTCGGGCACGTTCAGAACGTGTGTGATGGTGCGCTTGTAGGGATGTGCTGCGCATACGGCATAGCGACGAAGATCGAACCAGCGCTGTCCTTCGAAGCACAGTTCCTTGCGTCGTTCCAGTCGAACCTGGTCAATCAGCTCTGTACCGGTGTACTGCTTGTCGACATAATCGGTAATGCGGTTGCGGCGCAACTCGTTGAGAGCGGCGCAGGCATCGGCTTCCTTGCCGTTTTGCATGGCACATGCTTCAGCCTTATTGAGCCACGCTTCGGCTGCACGCAGAGTGTATATGGAGCCAACACGTGAACGGTAGTCCTGTTCGCGATGATACTTGTGTGCCAAAGCCAATGAGTCTACAGGCGTATTGTCCATCTGTGTCTGATACTCGAAGAATGTTGTCTTGCGCAAATCGTTGTCGTCGTAGAGGTCGTACAGCTCCTTGGCAACGCAGTAGTTGCCCGTACGGCCGTCAAACACGGCTCCCGAGACGAAGTTAGAACCCTGCGAGAAGATTATTTCGGGGTTCTGCTCGGTCAGAAAGTCGGCACCTTCGTAGTCTTCCGAGTCCGGTTTAGAGTTGAGAAGGTCGATAGTAGCCAGCTCAACCTTTTCGCTGTGCATCACAGCATCAGCCTTTTTCTCGGCTTCTTCCCAATTCTGCATGTACAGATATACTCGGCTCAGAAGCAGGTCGGCGGCTTCTGCCGATGCACGGTAGAGTCGGTGGTCGTCAATCTGCGGACTCTTGGTGAGGAAATCCTCAGCCTTCAGCAGGTCGTCTACTATCTGACTGTACACTTCCTTCATCGTTGCGCGATGGAACTGTTCGGTCTCTACGTACGGGGTGAGCTTCAGCGGCACGCAAGGGTCGTTCTCGCATGTGGCTGGATTGTATGCCTTGCCATAGAGATTGGCGAGCATCAGATAGTACTGTGCACGTTCGAAGTGTGCCTCGCCTTGCACTCTGTAGTAGGCGGCGAGCTTCTCGTCGGTGTTGTGCGGCATGTCAACGATTTCGTCGAGAATGACGTTGACGTTGTTGATGCGCTTGTAGAGGTCTTCCCATGTACGCTTGTCGCTCGCTACCGAGCCCGATTCGTAGTTCTTGCCCACCTCCAGCTGCCATGCAAAGTAGCCGAACATGCCGCTGAGGTATGTGCTCCACGTGTTCCAGATGTTGCCCGACGCCATAGAGCTGTAGCCCGTGTTGACGTCGTCGTCGATGATGTTGAGGAATCCGGCGTATGACGATGACGGTCCGTTGTAGTCGGCTATGCTGGGCATGTAGACGCTGCCGAGCAGAGCCTCGTCGAGGTGTGACACCTCAGTGGCTGTTATCTTGTCCTGCGAATACTCGTCGAGAAAGTCGCCACAAGATGTTGTGGTGAGTGTAGCGGCGAGCGCTAATGCCATATATATATTCTTTTTCATTGTATCTGCCTCCTTGTTTTTTAGAATGATACGTCAAGACCGAACGTGTACGACGGGCGCAATGACATACCAACACCGGTAGAGCTGGCCTGTGTCGGGTCCTGACCGCGCAGCTTTGACGATGCTATGGTGAATACGTTGGTCATGTTGAAGTTGAGCGTGAGGGTCTTCACGAACGAGCCCTTGAGCAGGGTTGACGGGAAGTTGTAGCGCAGCGTGAGGTTGCTGAGCTTCATGTAGTCGCCAGAAACGACGCGCAGGTCGGAGTAGTCGTACATGTCCCATACGCTCTCGGCGAATGTCACGATCTTGCCCGTAACGCTTCCGGTCTTCGACCAGTGCGACTGGTAGTTGTAGTAGTCGTCGCTCGACGGGCTGAGCAGAGTAGGAATGTTGGTGTACTTCTCGTCGCCCGGACGCTGCCAGCGGTTGAGGAACTCCTCGCGTACGTTCTTTTCTGCCGACACACCTGAGTTGATGGGCGCGAAGAGCTTGAACAGACGCACCTTCGAACCTACACGGTAGTTGAAGAAAGCGCTTAATGAGAGGTTCTTCCATGTGAGCATTGTCGAGAACGAACCGGTCATCTTCGGGCTGCGGTTGCCCGAAACTGTCATGACCATAGGCACCACTTCTGCCAGAGTCTTGCCCTCGATCATATACTGGCGGTCCTCATAGTCGTCGAACATAGGCACGCCGTTGACTGGCGAAACGCCGAGGAACTTGTACGAATAGAATGTGCCCACCGACTGACCGTTGACCAGTGCCGTACCGTTGAGGTAGTCGCTGAGTGCGTATTCGGCTGTTGTGGCGCTCTTGATGTTGTTGCTTGTCCATGAGGCGATAACGCTGAGGTAGAGTCGCCAGTCGCGTGTCTGCAGCGGAGTGCCGCTGATGCTGAACGAACCGCCGTGGTTGTCGAGTGCGCCACGGTTCATCAGATAGCTCGTTACACCGTTGACGGTAGACACCTTGGTGTCGATGATGGCGTCGCTGGTGTGCTTCCACCATATGTCGGCACCTATAGAGAGGCGTCCGTTGAACATGATGATGTCAGTACCGAGGTTGGTTGTGCCGGTGTAAGCGTATCCGCGATGCCGCCTTGTCCACTTTTATTCATCATTATACCTTTGCCGCCAAATCAAAATCAATAAA
>URDM01000030.1 GCA_900546575.1 uncultured Prevotella sp. | reverse complement strand
TTATGTGCGTTCTTGATTGATGCCAAGTATTATGTAATATGATACTATGGTCCCTTTACAATCGTGACACTAATGTCTGTATCGTAATATAAATATATGTTGCGCGTCTTGAAACAATCGTATCATGGCTTGAAATGATCGTATCATGCTTTGATACGAAGTTTTTTACTGTATGCTTCTAATGACAAAAGATAAAAACACACGTATCGCACGCTAACGTATGATTGCCATTTGCAAAAGGCGTAACTTTGCAACATAAACAAAAGGACTTGTCACCCGAAGGAATCCCGAACGAATCCCGAAGAACAGTCACGTCACACGCGACAACTATTGCAAATGCCTGGCGAATGTATTAACTTTGCAAGCGTGATACAGATCTGTATATTTGCGCCCTCGGGAGGGAGTAAAAACTTTCTCGGGAGGGAGTAAAAATGTTGAACCAACTCCATAAAAATAAAGAAATATATGAATCCTATTGACATTGCGCTCCGCATAGCCACTACAGCCCATGCCGGACAAACTGACCGCGACGGCTATCCCGTCATACTCCATCCTCTTGCCGTGGGACTGATGGGGCATACCGACGAGGAGAAGATAGCAGGGTTTCTGCACGATGTGGTTGAGGACACAAGCTACTCTTTCAATGATTTGCTTGAAGAGGGCATTCCTACAGGCATAGTAAATGCCCTACGCCTTCTCACACACGACCATTCAACCGACTACTTCGAGTATGTGCAAAGAATCATTGACTCGGGAAATCCCATTGCTCTGCAGGTGAAGTACAACGACTTGCAGCACAATTTTGCCCGAGGCAAGGCTCACCCCGACCTTCAGGCAAAGCATGGCCGGGCATTGGCTATGGTGAAGGCTGCCATCGAAAGCTGCTCACAAGTCAGCCTGTATCATGCTCCTGCGGACGGGAATATCGAGGTAGGCATCTTTGCCTGCGGATGCTTTTGGGGCACGCAACACCAGTTTCAGAAACAGAATGGTGTGCTCAACACTCTTGTCGGCTACACCGGAGGCAAGGAGGCATTCCCCTCGTATGCCGATGTGCGCGACCATAATACCAGCCATGTAGAGGCTGTGATAGTAGAGTTCAATCCGAAGCTGATTTCGTACGAGAGTCTGTGCAAACTGTTCTTCGAGATTCACGACCCGGCACAGACCGACGGTGTAGGTCCCGACATCGGAGCGCAGTATCGCAGCTGCATATTCTATCGCAACGAGGGGCAAAGGCAGACGGCTGAACGTGTAATACAGATTCTACGCGACAATGGCGACGAGGTGAACACCCTGCTCCAGCCCGAAGCCCCCTTCTACATAGGCGAAGCTTACCACCAGCGTTACTACGAGAAGACTGGCGGCGCACCGTATTGTCATGTCAGAATCAGGAAGTTCTGATTGTCATATAGCCTACTATACAAGCCGTTGTGAGCATCTCCGACACAGCCAAGGCGAGCCATATGCCGGTATCGCCAAACGCCATAGGCATCACAACAAAGCTCGGCACAAGCAGCAGCAGACCGCGCAACAGAGCGAAAATCATTGCCGGACGCACACGCTCTATACTCTGAAAATAGCCAATGCACGTAAGGTTGACTATGAAGAATACAAACGAGAGGGCTATCAGAGGAAATCCCTTCACGGCAAGCGGAAAGGCAGCCTCGCTGCTGACTATAAAGAGTTCGACAAGCTCGCGGGGCAGCAACACGAAGGCTGCGCTAACCGTGGCTCCACACCCCAAGGCAGTAAGCAGAGCCACACGCAACGTAGAATGTACACGGCTGCTGTCGCCACTGCCATAATTGAAGCTTACTATCGGCTGTGCCGACTGTGCCACAGCGTTGCCTATCATAAAGACGAAGGGCGTGTAATAGCAGGCTATACCAAAGGCTCCGATGCCTGCATCGCCCATATACGTACCGAACACATAGTTGCCCACAAGGGCAAGTACCGCCATCGTACATTCTCCCATCAGGGCAGAGAGACCTATGGTGCATTGATAGCCAATGTTGCGCACGGAATAGAGCAATGACCGACGGCTCCACTTGAGCCGTATAGGGCGCAACTGGCGTGCTGCAAAGAACATGTACCACACGGCTATGGCTCCACCTATAAGCATACTGAGCGCAGAGGCTAAGGCTGCACCGAAGAGCCCCCAATCCCAATAGACTATCATCAGCCAGTCGAGCACAATGTTGGCTCCTGCAGACACCACATTGCACCACATGGCAAGGCGCGGGCTGCCGTCAAGACGAATGACAAACAGCAGCAATGCCGCCCACACGCCAAACAGTTCGCCAGGCATAAAGCCCAGCATATACTCGCGCACCAATGGCTGCAGGGCTGCCGACGAACCGAGCATTCGGGCTATTGCCGAGGGGAATAGCATCACAGGGACAATCATAGCCATAATCACCATTGTGGCGAATATCCAAGCCTGCGTAACGTTGATGCGGGCAGCCTTAAGTTTGTGCTGCGCCATATGTATGGATGCCACCACAGAGCATCCGGCTCCCATCATCAGACCCAGTCCGGTTGCCAGCATCAGTATCGGCACACATATATTTATAGCCGCTATTCCGTCTGCCCCGACAGCATGGCCTACGAATATTCCGTCTATGGCTGTCATTGCCGATATGCTGAGCATACCCAACAAGGTAGGAAGAAAATAGCGCCCGAAAAGGCGCGGAATGCTCAGCGTGCTGAGGTCGATGGCGTCTTTTGTAAGTTTTTCTGACATAATAAAATTAAAAGTGACTTAAGTTTCGCAAGCAAAGATACTAAGAATAATCCACACGTCTGACATTTTATCACAAGAACATGACAAAAATGAGAAACATGTCAGATTGACAACACACAACAGCCCTTGGCACATAAGTTGCGAACGTCATAATGTAAGCCGAAAGCTACAAAAGCTACAGGCAAAACAAGATTATCAACTGAACTTTCGCAAGTTCAGAGAATTCAGAAGTTAAAGAAGTTAGCGCTCCCTACGGTCGCTAGAATTTATAGCCATTACTCTTTTTGCTGAATATTCAGCTATAAGACATACGGCTTTAAATTCTATAACTTCTTTAAATTCTATAACTTCTGAACTTGCGGAAGTTCAATTATCAACAAACAGAAATCCCGACCGAACCACACTTGGCGAAGAGAGGACGAGAAAAATACAAATGGAGGTAATTCATTATGATGTTAGTTCGCAGGAATAACTATTCAAATTGGTTGAACGATTGGTTTGACAACTGTTTCTTCAATACTGAGGAAGTGCCTCAGACACGCACCACCACAGCCCCGGCTATCAACGTCAAGGAGACGTGTGACGAATATATAATGGAGGTTGCAGTTCCTGGACTCAAGAAGGAGTGGGTGCGCATCAACGTCACCAACGAGGGTTTGCTACACATGGCCATTGAGAACAAGATGGAGCACAAGGAGGAAGACAGAGAGTGCAATTGCCGTAAGGAAAGACACGAGCGCTACCTGCGCCGCGAATTCACCTATGGCAACTACGAGCAAAGCTACACCTTGCCCGACGACGTGGAGCGCGACAAGATCTCGGCAAGCGTTGCCGACGGCATTCTTACCATCGTCATCCCGAAGACCACTCCGGAGCGGGAAGCCAAGGTGATGAAGAACATCGAAGTGAAATGACATTTCACATTAACAATTCATGAATTCAGGACTAATGTTAAGTGTTGAATGTTAAATGTTGAATTGTAAGGGTGCGAAACAATTCAAAACTGAACAACTCGCAATCGCAGGCGTTAGCCGAGAATAACTCAACATTCAACATTCAACATTCAACATTGCCAAAGGCTATCGTTTTTACTTTACGACAAGCACGCGTGTCTCGTGCGGCATCACACGTCCCTTCCACTTGGAAGCGTTGCGAGCTATGTCCTTATGCTGCCACACGTCGCGTATGGTGTATTTGCCGGGAATGCCAAGCCGGGCAAAGTCGGCAGCAAGAGCGAGAGGCTTGTCAGACGTGTTGAGCAATGCTACGGCGTGAGAACCGTCAGCAAGCGGACGTACATATATCTGGTAGTCGTCGGTCATGACCTTGCGCTCGGCTGCCTTGCCGAGAGGGTCTTGATTGATGGCGATAATCTCCGGATTGAGCAGTATACGGCGGTCGTCCTCCGACACCTTGCGAAGGTCGTTGGTCATAGCCAGAGGCGATGCCATCATACACCACATGCTCATCTGGGTCTGATACTCGGTCTGGGTGCACCCTACTCCACCGAGGTCGCTCGATGGGCCACCCTTGCCTCTAAGACCTACAACGAGCATGTCCATGTCAGGCCATTGTCCTGGGCGTACATATCGGGCAAGCGGAGCCGTGACGTTCACTATGTCGAGAATACCCATTCCGCCCTGTTTCACCACGTCCTTCCACATGTCGCGAACGTCATATGAGGTGCGCCACAGCTGGCCGCCCACTTCCTCACACCACTCTTCGCATTGGCGCTGTCCCCACTCGCAGATGCCGAGCACTATGTTACGGCCCGACTTCTGCAAGGCATTTGCCATAGTGCGATAGCGATGGCGTGCCGTAGCGCTGTCTTCAGGAGCGTTGCAGTAGTCGTACTTCAGATAGTCGACGCCCCAAGAAGCGAACGTACGTGCATCCTGCTCTTCAAATCCCAGACTTGCAGTCCATCCGCCACAGGTGAGCGGAGCGGCATCCGAATATATTCCGAGCTTCAGTCCCCTGGAATGCACATAGTCGGCAAGCGCCTTTATGCCATTGGGAAACTTCACGGGGTCGGGGATGATATTGTTGTGGCGGTCGCGTCCACCCTGCCACAGGTCGTCGATAAAGATGTATTTGTAGCCGGCATCGCGAAAACCGCCTTCCACCATAGCATCGGCAGTCTCACGTATGAGCTGTTCGTTGATGTTGCCTTGAAACAGATTCCATGTCATCCATCCCATAGGAGGAGTAGGAGTAAGCTGGTTGCGCGGTGTGGTCTGTGCCGACGCAAATAGCGACGACAGCAGCAAAGCTGAAGAAACAAGTAGTGATTTTTTCATTTCTTTGATTGTTTTATTGCTTATAATAGTTTATATATGTGCAAAGATACACATAAATTTATGTATCTTTGCATCACAAATAATTTAAAACAATCATAAATCGTTAAAAAACATGCACGAACCGATTATTTTCGAAGCCACAGAAGCCAAGGCAGAGTATCTTGAAAGCATCAACATGCTGTTGCCGCAGCTCTCGCAATCAGCCCAGCCCATGACTATAGAAGCTCTGAACACTATCATAACATCACCCGACACCAATCTGCTGCTGTTGCAGCAGGAGGGGAAGATAGTGGGAATGTGCACGCTTGCCGTCTACTACGCCCCTACCGGCAGCAAGGCATGGATAGAGGACGTAGTGATAGACAACAGTATGCGTGGCAAGAAGCTGGGCAGACTGCTGATTGAACATGCCGTAGCATCAGCACGCAGATATTCGCCTTGCACGCTGATGCTGACATCGCGCCCTGCACGTGTGGCTGCAAATGCCCTGTATCAGTCGGTAGGATTTGAGCAGAAGACAACCAACGTGTACAAGCTAAAAGTCTGACAATTCAAATATTCCAATCGTCGGGATTGCACTCTGCCTCCACCTTCTTCTCTATATTGTCGGGAAGCGAGGGGAAGAAGTCGATGCCTGTGATGCGCTCCACTTCATCTACCGAGTTGGCATAGTCGCCCTTAGGACGATTGCCGTCGCCATTCTTATAGATGAAGCCTATGGCCTTAGGCTCGCCCTTCATACACAGCACCACCTTGAAGAAGGCTTCGGGCACAGCCACCTTATTGGCACCTATCGTCTTGGTCTTGCCTTTATAGAAAATCGGACCGCAGACTATGTACAAATCGCCATACTGCTTTGCCCACTTGCGGCACGCCTGCTCCATCTCGTTCCAGTCGCCACGATTGAGCGAAGGAGCCTGCGGACAGACGTTGGTAAGAAGGAACGATTCGTCCATTGCTACTGCGCTCCACTTGTTGTCGCCTGCCGGACACATATGTCCACGATCGTAGCCAGAGCGTACATAGTCGAAGTGGACAGCACGTGGCTCGGGCACTTCCTCGTCTTCATGAAAAGCCGACCCGCTTCGCTTGGCATCGCCAGTAAGGCGGTTGGGCGTAAGATGCCATGCCACCCAGTTGGGCACACGACGGTCGCTATTGTAGGATGCTGTATAGCCTGTACGACGGAGTATCTGTTCGGGCACCAGCTTCAGACGGGCTGGCGTTTCAAGGTCGTTGTATTCGGAAGCCACACCCTCGCCCTTATTGCTTGTTCCGGCTTCAACCTCCTTCTTTATATCAGTAAAGACAGCCTTCTTGGTCTCAGCCACCTTTGCGTCCATGCGCTTTACAATCTGATTGCAAGAGCAAAGCGTTGCACACATGCAGAACAATACAAGAATGGATTTCAGACGGTCGTAACCGTCAATAACATACCGTCTTGCTATTGTAAGCGAAACGACGGCTGCCACCACAGATGCAGCAAATACAGCCAGCATGACAAGCACCTGAACCGCAGCGGCATCGAAAGCCGATGCTCCACACGCTATCATTGTCCACATAAATACCGGAGCCACACCTACTGCTACACCTGCCATACTACGCAGACCCGGCACAAACGATTTCTCCAATGCACGCCTCATAAGATAACCGATTGCCTCAGAGCGTGTTGCGCCATTGCCTATGAGATAATAATACAGATGATTGTGATGCTTTAAGCCTGCATAATATGTTGCCAACGACTGTGCCATCGGCTCTACAATACTGCCCGACAGCAACGCCATAACAGGCAACATATAACGCATGCCGAAACCGTCGCCTATAGCAACATTGGCAAACAGCAATATTGCGGCAGCAAAAACTACAGCCACCAACATTCCTGCAAATACCGGCAAAAGGAATAGCGACAGCTTAAGGCGCGCCCTGTAGACAACTACTGCCACAGAATAAAGCATAAGCACCAAAGCTGCCAACAGGCTGAGTGTCAGACTGCCTGCTTGCATAAGATAATACACCGCCACTCCAAGCACACCTACCCGCAATGCCATACAGAAGAAAGCACGGAGCATGCGCGTCACCATATTTATATGATAGACGTAAGCCACACACAAGGGAACTAACAGAAACAAGACTCCAAGAGCCAATCCTAATGTCGTTATCATCGTTATTGTTGTTTATTTGCTATAAATTGTCGTTTGCTATATATTTTGTTTGCTATATATTTTGTTTCTTGTTACATACAGCTGTCACTATAGGGTCGGAAGTGGCAATAACTACTGCCACATCGTCAAACAATGAGGAAGCCAGATAATCGGCAACAAGTCGGCTGCCCGCTTCATCCTGCTGCGAAGTGGGGTTGTCGAGCAAAGCTATCGGCCTACCGTCCATAACCGTAACGGCAAGAGCGGCACGCTGAGCCGTGGATGCATCAATCGAGGCAAAGGCTCTGTGCAGGCAATCCGTTTCCACACCGAGAAGCTGCAGATGACGCTCGGCTTCTTTCGACGAGTATTTGCTGTCGCCCGTCAATATGCTCTTTGCCAGCTGCTCCAAGGTTATGTCTTCGAAATCAATATTATTGGGAAGATACGAAATATAACGTCTGTAACAGGCTGCCACAGACGGCAATACGGGTTCGCCGTCAATACTTGCCCAACCGCTGCACAAGCGTCGCATGCCAAGCATTGCCTGCAAGGTCATGGTCAGACTCTTATAATCGGAAGACACAAGCGCCAGACGGTCGCCTGCGCCTGCAAGGAAAGACAAATCGGAGAATATCTGACTGTCCTTGTATTTCATTCCGGCTTTGTATAGTTCTATATTCATTGTTCTGCTTCCTTTCTACTTATCGCGCATGTCGCTCAGAATCTGCAACATATCAGCCCGCTCCTCACTCAGTTTGCCAAGCTTGCCACACTTCTTGTTATACTTCCACCAATTAAGAAGTCCACGGTTTTCAACCTTCTTCTTGTCGGGCAGATGACCATGCGCCAATATGTATTCCTTCAACGCAAGATAGTTGGCATTCCATTTTTCTTCGTTTCTTGATGTCATAAGCTTATATGAATTTTAACGATAAACACAAACGCGGATGCTTCAAAAACCCTTTCGCATTTTTGAAACACCCGCATTTATTATAATCATAAAGTGATCCATCATCACTTTAATCAGAAAGAAACAAGTTTAGACAAGTCCCTTACCGTGGCAGTTCTTGAACTTCTTGCCACTACCACAAGGACAAGGATCGTTGCGTCCAGGCATCTTATCCTTAACAAGCGGAGTGTGATTCTCGCTTATGTTCTCACGTGTGTCGTGATTGGCGGCGGCACGCTGCTGCTCGTTGTCAAGGTCTACCTTCTCCTCGGTATAGTTCTGACGCTGTGTGTGCTCCTCGGGAGCAGCCTCACGAACCTCCTCCTGTCGCTGCATTTCAGGTATCTGTCCACGTGTGAGGATGCTGCAGATACGGTTGTTCATATCGTTAACCATCGAGTCGAACAACTTGGCGCTCTCAAGCTTGAAGATGAGCAACGGATCCTTCTGCTCGTATGAAGCATTCTGCACACTATGACGCAGCTCGTCAAGCAGACGCAGGTTCTCCTTCCATGCATCGTCGATGATGTGCAACATTATCACGCGTTCAAACTGCTTTACAACGTCCTTTGCCTCTGTGCGGTAAGCCTCCTTGAGGTTGCAGGGAATATTGTAGACACGCTTGCCGTCGGTGATAGGCACCATGATGCGCTCATATATTGCACCCTGGTTCTCCTCTACCTCCTTGATGATAGGCCAAGCAACACTCTCGATACGGTCGGTCTTGCGCTTGAATGTAGCCATTGTGCTCTGGAAGGCGCGCTCCTCAAGGTCTTCACGCTTTGCATTGTCAAACTCTTCCTCGCTGAACGGACACTCCATAGCCAGAATCTTAAGGAACTGCTCGCGGCATCCCTCATAGTCGTTCTGCTCAATGATATTGACAACACGGTCCCAGATAACGTTTGTTATGTCCATACCGATACGCTCGCCCATAAGAGCATGGCGACGCTTCTCGTAGATAACGGTACGCTGCTTGTTCATCACGTCGTCGTACTCAAGCAAGTGCTTACGTATACCGAAGTTGTTCTCCTCAACCTTCTTCTGAGCACGTTCGATGCTCTTCGAAATCATCGGGTTCTCGATACGGTCGCCCTCCTTGAATCCGAGGCGGTCCATAAGGCTTGCAATACGCTCTGAAGCGAACAGACGCATAAGCTTGTCCTCCAACGACACATAGAATACAGAGCTACCCGGGTCGCCCTGACGACCTGCACGACCACGAAGCTGACGGTCTACACGGCGGCTTTCATGACGTTCTGTACCGATGATGGCAAGACCGCCTGCTGCCTTAACCTCAGGAGTAAGCTTGATGTCGGTACCACGACCTGCCATGTTGGTGGCAATAGTCACGGCACCCAACATGCGCTCCTCGAAGTGCTTTGTTCCGTCTTCGCCTACAATCTCGGCCATTCCCTTAGTGCTGCGTCCTGCCTCAGCCACGATGTCAGCCTCCTTCTTGTGAAGCTTGGCATTAAGCACCTGATGCGGAATCTTGCGCATATTGAGCATCTTAGAGATAAGCTCAGAAATCTCAACCGAAGTAGTACCTACAAGAACCGGACGTCCGCTATTGCGCATCTCTACAATCTCGTCGATTACAGCCGAATACTTCTCACGTGCTGTCTTGTACACACGGTCGTCGAGGTCCTTACGCAGAATAGGACGGTTGGTAGGAATCTCTACTACGTCAAGCTTATAGATGTCCCAGAACTCGCCTGCCTCGGTAGAGGCTGTACCGGTCATACCCGAAAGCTTGTGGTACATACGGAAGTAGTTCTGGAGTGTGATTGTTGCGAAAGTCTGTGTTGCAGCCTCTACTCTAACGTGCTCCTTAGCCTCAACAGCCTGATGCAAGCCGTCGCTCCAACGACGACCTTCCATAATACGGCCAGTCTGCTCGTCGACAATCTTCACCTCACCATCCATAACGACATATTCGTCGTCCTTGTTGAACATGGTGTAAGCCTTAAGGAGCTGCTGGAGTGTGTGTACACGCTCCGACTGAACTGCATAGTGATTGAGCAAGTCGTCCTTCTTGTCAAGACGCTGCTGGTCGTCAAGATCCTTCTCGTTCTCAAGAGCCGACAGTTCTGAAGTGATGTCAGGAAGCACGAAGAGCTCCTTGTCCTGTACCTGGTTGGCAAGCCACTCTGTACCTTTATCTGTAAGGTCGCAGCTGTTCAACTTCTCGTCAACTACGAAATAGAGAGGCTCAACACATTCCGGCATACGACGGTTGTTGTTCTCCATGTAGTACTCCTCGGTCTTGAGCATACCTGCCTTGATACCTTCCTCTGAAAGGTACTTGATAAGCGGCTTGTTCTTTGGAAGAGCCTTGTGTGAGCGGTAGAGAGCGAGGAATCCCTCGTCAAGTTTCTTCTGGTCGTTGGTCTTCTGGCCCTCGGCAATAAGCTGCTTAGCCTCAGCAAGATACTGGGTAGCGAGCTTGCGCTGTACGTCTACAAGACGCTCTACCAGCGGCTGATACTCCTCAAACATCTGGTCGTCGCCCTTGGCTACCGGACCTGAGATGATAAGCGGAGTACGTGCATCGTCAATAAGCACAGAGTCAACCTCATCGACAATAGCATAGTTGTGCTTGCGCTGAACGAGGTCGGCAGGCGAGATTGCCATATTATCACGCAGGTAGTCAAAACCGAACTCATTGTTCGTACCGAAAGTAATATCAGCCATATATGCCTTGCGACGCTCGGGTGAGTTAGGACGATGCTTGTCGATGCAGTCTACCGAAAGACCGTTGAACATGTAGAGAGGTCCCATCCACTCAGAGTCACGCTTGGCAAGGTAGTCGTTTACAGTAACGACGTGTACGCCATTGCCTGTAAGGGCGTTGAGGAATACAGGGAGTGTAGCCACAAGGGTCTTACCCTCACCAGTTGCCATCTCGGCAATCTTGCCCTGGTGCAGAACGATACCACCGAAAATCTGTACATCATAATGCACCATTTCCCATTTGAGGTCGTTGCCACCAGCTGTCCAATGGTTGTGATAGATGGCGTTGTCGCCATCAATCGTTATAAAGTCGTTCTTGGGGTCGGCAGCAAGCTCGCGGTCGAAATCAGTAGCAGTAACGACTGTTTCCTCATTCTCGGCAAAGCGGCGTGCCGTGTCCTTTACAATAGCAAAGGCTACAGGCATAATCTCGTCGAGAGCCTTCTCGTAGATTTCCAGAACTTCCTTCTCGAGCTTGTCGACAGCATTGAATATGCTTTCGCGCTCATCAATCGTAGTCTCCTCAATCTTTGCCTTCAACTCTGCAATCTTAGCTTTCTGCTCGTTGGCAGAATCCTGCACATACTTCTGCAGCTGTTTTGTACGCGCACGCAGTTCATCATTGCTCAGCGCTTTTATCTCCGGATAAGCGGCCTTTACTTTCTCTACAAGGGGCTGAATCAGCTTCATGTCCTTTGACGACTTGTTGCCGAACAATGATTGTAATAATTTGTTGAAATTCATTTTATATTTTGCTTTTATTTTATGCTTGTTACGATTATTGGGTGTAAAATTACAAAAAAAAATCCGAACAGCGCCAATATAGTCGCCTTTAACGACCATAAAGATGCCATTTTACCATTGCTGAAGCCTCACACAGGCTACTGCAACGGTTCAGACGAACAAGCATTCGGGGCGCGTATACGTATCGCTTTGGCTACGGTTGGAGCTATGCGGTCTACCGTGGCTTGGGTTGTGACGTGTCCTGGCTTTACTCCCGCACCATACATTATTATAGGGAATGGGATGAAAGCCGCACGCGAGAAATAATTTTCGTGACTGTCTTCATTAAGGATCTGCCATCCTGGGGCTGTCTCTATGACGAGGTCGCCGCTGACAGAGGGATTGTACGGACTGGTAGACACGTTGCGTACGCCAGCTGTCTGTACAAGCAATTCTTTCGACCTGGTAATCACGTCAGTAAAGCTGATGTGACGCTGCTCTATGAGCTTACGGTCGAGATAGATTTGATTATGGAAGCATGTTTCTACATATTTCGCTTGGCCATAAACAGCGCCAAGATACATATTCAGCAGATTGGCTGTACGATTAATGTAGAATGTGCCTGAAGGGATGCGGAATCGCTGGTAATCAACTGGCTGCTCATCGGTGTAGCCTGTACTGGTAAGCACAAACATAACCTTGTCGCTGCCCACCTTGTCTTCGATACGCTTAATGAGCGAAGCAAGTGTACGGTCGAGCTTTACGTAGATTATCTCCATTTCCGACTGCCATACGGTAGGGTCGGTACCCTTGGCAGAGAGTGTCACGGAGAGCATATCAGTAATGTTGTCTCGTCCCATACCCATATCGTTGACACAAGCAACAGAAAGGTCGGCCACACCATCATTATCGCCTGTAGCCCGCTTCTGCGAAGTGTTATTGTAGGTTCTGACAAGAGCATGAGCCCCTTTAGAGTAATAGCCTGACGTAGCCCATTGGCCTGTCTTGTCATTCACCCAGAAAGCACCGTCAGCAGCATGACCTGCCGACAATACAGCAGCATCCTTGACGGGTGCTACCGAATAGACAATGGCTGCTCCCTTGGTAGAGATTTTCAGCTCATCGGCAACTGTCGATGTAGCCATATTGTGCGGTGAAGTGCCGAATTCCTTGTCGTCGGTACAGAATACCGGACGCAAAGTATTACGGTCAAGCCACTGTGTTGCTACAATATTATTGTAATGCGGAGTTGTACCTGTCGCTATCGACGCAATAGCCGAAGCCCTGTCTACCGGTGCAAACGGATAGCTCGCAGCCTCATACACACGACCATGTTCGAGCAGCTTGCGGAAACCGCCGTCACCATAAAGTGGCGCAAAGTGCTCAATATAGTCGGTACGCAACTGGTCGACAGTTATATTAACGACAAGACGCGGCGCAGGCTGCAAAGTCTGCGCTTGCATATCCGCTCCTGACAATAACGTCAAAAACAATATAGTGGATAGTTTCATCTTGTTTTATTAAAAGTGAATATTTTTGATATGTTTCTAATTAGCAAAGATAATGCCAAAACAAGCATTCCTTCTGCATAGGTCTGCAATAGGCCGCCTATGGCAAACAGTACGATGCATGCTGTCCATAGTTTCAACCACGTGTGTACGCGTCCATTTCGCAAGGCTCTTACTACGGGCACCAACGCTACAAGGTTTATAGGATTGAGCAGCAATATCTGCAGATTAAGCCTTACTGTAGGATGCTGCGAGAACACCATTGCCAGAAGTATCAGGCCGCAAATGCCAGTCAGTACCATCAACAGAGCGTCGAGAGCCCAATAGTTTGCCTTCTTTACACGCTCTACGCAGGTAACAGCAACTACAACTAAAGCTATCAGCGACATGCACACCATTGGCGACAAAGGGAAAGAGTCGGCCCCTACCCCACGTGTACGTTCTACAACCCACGACTCACTCGAAACAAGCTTGCGTCGGCTGCCATCGTTTGCCACAATCTCTGCATTAGCAAAGTCGTGACATAAGTTCTCAGGCAGAAATTGCTGATCGCCGCGATTGGTCTCAGAGTCTGCCTGCACTCCCAGCAACAGGTCGTTACCGAAACGTGCCCAACGATGAGTTTCGTTGTAATAGTGAATCAGCTTGCGGAACGAAAGGCTCGGATCAACCAGCCCCTTATATTCCACATTTCCGTCAATATGATTCACAATCATATCCCGAGCGCGTGTCGTACAGTTGTCGAAGAAATAGTTGTATCTGTAGACACGGTTTTCAGGCCGATAATTCTCGTCGATAGCAGCAGTTATGACTGCCTTCTCATGTGCTGTAAGATTGAGTTTCTGCTGACGTACGCCACACCCTGTAGGTGCATAATGCGAGATAAAGTCGTTGAAATATTCAATTCCCATCTCGTAATCGGTCAGTCCGAACACAAACCTTAACACAAAGAATGGTTTGCCGAAGGAGAACACACCATAATGGATGGCAAGATCCTCTCCACGTGTTACATTCCTGTACCTTATAGCAGTATGTCCATACAGACTATACACATTAGGACGCGGCCCACATGTGAGCAGACTTATCTCTATTGAGTCAGGCTCGGAGGTCGCGTTCAAATCGTTTGCATACGCATGACCGGCATGCGCAAGAAACACGAAAATAGCCAATACAGCTATTGTTAAATGTCTTTTAAAGCGTTTCACGATGCAAAAATAACTTATATTTCTCACACTTCGTGCCATTATTTCGTTTTTTTTCGATAAATTTGCAGCCAATTATTCATAAACAGAATAAAAGCGCCTGCAAGCCCTATTATATATAAGGTGTAACGGCAGGAGCCAAATTGATCTATAAAAAATTAAGATATTCAGAATGATGAAACAAATACTCATGACTGTTTCCATGTTGACATTGTCCATGGCTGCATCTGCACAGAGCGGTACAAACTCTCCTTACAGCCAGTATGGCTTGGGCACATTGGGCGAACAGGCAAGCGGATTTAATCGCGGAATGAACGGATTAGGTCTTGGATTTCATGAACACAACCAGATAAACACACTCAACCCGGCATCGTACGCCTCTATCGACTCCCTGTCGTTCATCTTCGATGCAGGTATTTCTGGACAGATTACCAACTATAAGGAAGGCGGAAGAAAAATCAATGCCAAGAATGCCAACTTCGAGTATGTAGTGGCAGGATTTCGCTTGGCAAAGCATCTCGGACTTAGCTTCGGTATTCTTCCCTTCTCCAACATAGGATACAATTACTACAATACCGATAAGGTAGGCAATTCTTCAAGCGAGACTACCACTACATCGTATGTCAACACATACAATGGCAGCGGCGGTCTGCATCAGGCTTATCTCGGTATGGGCTGGATGCCCGTAAAGGGACTGGCATTTGGCTTCAACGCCTCATATCTCTGGGGCAGCTACACACGCTCTGTTGTCAATTCCTATACCGACAGCTATGTCAACACCCTTTCACGCTACTATACAGCCACAGTCAATAGCTACAAGCTCGACTTCGGCGTACAGTACACCCAGAAGATTTCAAAGAAGGACGAGCTGACTATCGGTCTTACCTACGGTCTTGGTCATAAGTTGGGTGCCGACCCCAAGTGTCAGGTCATTTCCAATAACGCACAAACTGGTGTGGCAGACACAGCCACCTATAGCAACAACGCTAAGAACAGTCTCGAACTGCCTACCACATATAGCGCAGGCGTTATGTGGAACCATGCAGGCAGCTGGAAAATCGGAGCCGACTATCAGTTGCAGAAATGGTCGAAGACCGTTTATCCGCAGCTCGTCAACCAAAACGGAACAACCGACTATGTCACAACCAAGGGTATGTTTGCCGATCGTCACAAGTTCACACTTGGTGGCGAGTATTGCCCGCAGGAGAACAGCCGCAATTTCCTCAAGCGTGTACACTACCGCTTTGGAGCATCATACGCCACAAACTATCTGAAGATAAACGGCGTAGACGGTCCGAAGGAATACAGCGTAAGCGCAGGCTTCGGAATACCCGTTGTCAATGGATACAACAACCGTTCGCTGCTTAACATTTCAGCACAATGGGTACGCCAGGACAGCAAGACAATGATTACAGAAAACTCTTTCCGCATCAACATCGGACTGACATTCAACGAGCGTTGGTTTGCTAAGTGGAAGATGGAATAATAGAACAAAAAGTAATATTGCGATAGAAACTCGGATGAAATACAGCAAAATCATAATATTGGCACTTGTCATATCAGCCTTTTTAGGAGCATGTCAGGAGCAGAAAGAGCATACAGCAGCAGCTGTACGCGACCGTGACTCCGTGTCGATGATGATTAGCTATGGTGTCAACACACTCATATCCGACTCTGGCGTAATAAAATACCGCATTGTGACCGAACGGTGGGAAGTGAACACCGTACGCAACCCGTCGCGCTGGATATTCGAGAAGGGACTTTTCTTTGAGCAATTCGACGAGAAGTTTCATGTTCAGTCGTACATCCAGTGCGACACAGCTTACTATTACGACCAGAAACGTCTGTGGGAACTACGCAGCCGTGTAAGCGTACTCACCAAAGACGGTGTAAGATTTACAAGTCAACAACTATTCTGGGACGAGACCAAACACGAGTTGTACTCCAACGTATACTCTAAACTCGTAACACCCGAACGAACCCTCGAAGGCGCTTACTTCAAAAGCGACGAACGCATGACCAAGTATTTTGTGTCAAATAGCCGTGGTTCGTTCGAAAAGACAGACATTGCAGGCAGTGGCGACACTATAACAACTGCACCCGATACGGTCAAGGCTAACATCCGACCGCAGGCTAAGCCTATACGCCGCATGCAGCCTGCCAAATAAAAATTATATAAAAACACAGTGGAAACAGACATTCCTTTATTAATAAGTATAGCGGTGACAATGGTGTTGTCAGCGTTTTTCTCGGGCATGGAGATAGCTTTCGTGTCAAGCAATCGTATGCTTGCCGAAATGGATCGCCAAGGCAACCATCTCACCAAAAAACTAATATCAAAATTCTACAGCCATCCCAACGGGTTTGTCAGCACAATGCTCGTGGGCAACAATATTGTGCTCGTTGTGTATGGCATCCTGTTTGCAAGCCTGTTTGACAACACTCTGTTCAAGGGACTTGACGACGGAGCAAGAGTGACAGCTGACACAATTCTGTCTACTCTTGTAATATTGTTCACCGGCGAATTCTTGCCGAAAATACTCTTCAAGAACAATGCCAACCGACTGTTGGCGGTATTTGCCCTGCCAGCTTACTGCTTCTACGTACTTTTGTGGCCTATAAGCAAGTTTGCGACATTCCTATCCAAGATACTTCTGCGCTTAGTAGGCATTCATATGGAGACCGAGAGCGACGACGAAGGCTTCTCTAAGGTCGACCTCGACTACCTTGTACAATCAAGCATAGAGAATGCACAGAACGAAGACGAAATAAACGACGAAGTCAAGATATTCCAGAATGCACTCGACTTCTCCGACTGCAAAGTACGCGACTGCATGGTGCCACGTACAGAGATAAATGCTGTAGACGTGAACGACTGCTCTACCGAGAAACTGATGCAGAAATTCATAGAAAGCGGCAACTCCAAAATAATTGTCTACGAGGACGATATCGACCATATAGTAGGCTACATACACAGTTCGGAGATGTTCCACAACCGCGACAGATGGCGCGAATGCGTTTGCAACATGCCCTTCGTGCCTGAAACAATGGCTGCTCAGAAGCTTATGCATATATTCTTACAGCAGAAGAAGAGTCTGGGCGTGGTTGTCGACGAATTCGGAGGCACAAGTGGCATTGTGTCGCTTGAGGACATAGTAGAGGAGATATTCGGCGACATCGAGGACGAGCACGACAACGACAAGTATATTGCCAAGCAGATTGGCGACCATGAATACATCATGTCTGCACGACTTGAGATAGACAAGGTGAACGACCTCTTCGGCATCGGACTGCCCGAAAGCGACGAATACATGACTGTAGGCGGATATATATTGCACGAATACCAGAGTTTCCCAAAGCTCAACGAAGTAATCAATATCGGCCCATTCGAATTCCGCATCATCAAGAGCACAATGACAAAAATAGAATTAGTAAGGCTAAAAGTACACGATAAAACCAATTTTTAGCCGCAAACGTGCCATAGTTTGCCAATAAATTAGTATTTTTGTACGCCTTTTGAAACACATGGCCCTTACGAGGCTTGTCATAGGCACATAAAAACCGGTCTATCATTAAAACGGAAATAAAAAAAATAAATAATAAACAATTAAAAATGGCAGCATTAGGAAAAATCAGAAGCAAGGGAGTCCTGCTGATATGCATTATCAGTTTGGGCCTTTTTGCATTTATTGCCGAAGAGGCATTCCGCTCTTGCGAGTCGTCAAGCAATGAACACCGACAGCAAGTAGGAGAAGTTTTAGGAGAGAAAATCAATGTTACTGATTTTCAGAAGATGGTTGACGAATACACCGAGGTCATCAAGATGCAGCAGGGTCAGGACAACCTTAACGAGGACCAGCTCAATCAGGTTAAGGACATGGTATGGAACACATACGTTCAGACCAAGCTCGTTGAGAACGAGGCAAAGCGTGTAGGACTTACCGTAACAGACAGCGAATTGCAGAACGTACTCAACGAAGGCACCAACCCCATGCTTGCTCAGACTCCTTTCTACAATCAGCAGACAGGACGCTTTGACGCTAACGCTCTCAAGAAGTTCCTTGCAGAGTATAAGGCTCAGAGCCAGACTAATCCACAGATGGCAAAGCAGTATGAGAGCGTCTACAAGTACTGGACATTCATCGAGAAGACTCTGCGTCAGCAGCTCCTCGCACAGAAGTTCCAGGGACTCTTCGCTCATTGCTTGCTCGCAAACAAGGTAGAGGCCAAGATGGCATTCAACGAGCAGAACGAGGAGAGCCAGATACAGCTTGCATCACTTGCCTACACAAGCATCGACGACAACAAGGTACAGATTTCTGATGCCGATCTCAAGGCTAAGTACAACGAGATGAAGCCACGCTTCAAGCAGTATGTAGAGAGCCGCGACATCAAGTACATCGATGTTCAGGTTAAGGCTTCTGCTGCTGACGTTGCAGCTCTTCAGAAGGAGTTTGCTACATACAGCAAGGATCTTGCTGCTGCAGCCGATCCCTCAGACGTAGTACGCAAGAGCACATCATTGGTTAACTATACAGGTGTACCTGTGACTAAGGAGGCTTTCCCTTACGACATCGCACAGCACCTCGACTCTATGGCAGTAGGCTCTACAAGCAAGGTTCTTGAGAACAAGGCTGACAATACACTCAACCTTATCAAGCTCGTTGCAAAGCAGCAGATGCCTGACTCAATCCAGTTCCGTCAGATTCAGGTAGTAGGCGCTACAGCTGACGAAGCCACAAAGCGTGCCGACTCTATCTACACAGCTCTTAAGGCTGGTGCCGACTTCGAGGTTCTCGCCAAGAAGTATGGTCAGACTGGTGAGAAGACATGGATGACTACGCGTCAGTATCAGAGCGCTCCTTCGCTCGACAAGAACACCAAGGACTACATCATGGCTCTCAACACCATGTCTGTAGGCGAAATCAAGAATATGCCTCTCTCACAGGGCAACCTCATCGTTCAGGTTTCTGACCGCAAGGCCATGACTACAAAGTACACAGCAGCAGTTGTCAAGAAGAACATCACATTCTCTAAGGACACTTACTCTGCTGCTTACAACAAGTTCAGCTCATTCGTTAGCGCCAACCTCACCGCCGAGGATCTCGTGAAGAACGCAGCCAAGTCGGGCTATTCTGTTCTGGAGCGCAAAGACGTTACTACAGCCGAGCACAATCTGGCTGGCATACGCAGCACACGCGAGGCAATGCGTTGGTTGTTCGATGCCAAGAAGGGTGAAGTATCTCCTCTCTACGAGTGTGGTGACAACGACCACCTGCTCATCGTTGTTCTTGACAACATCAATGAGGTAGGCTATCGTTCATTGGACGACGCTCAGGTTAAGGAGATTGTTAAGTCTGAGGTTATGAAGGACAAGAAGGCAGAAATGCTTATTGCCAAGCTCAATGGTGTTAACAGCATTGCAGCAGCCAAGGGCAAGGGTGCCAATATCACAGCAGTCAATCAGGTGACATTCGCTGCTCCTGTATTCGTTTCGGCTACTGGCGCAAGCGAGCCTGCATTGAGCGGTGCTGTTGCAGCTACAGCTAAGGGCAAGTTCTCTAAGGCTCCTGTCAAGGGTAACGCAGGTGTTTATGTATTCCAGGTAACTGGTAAGACAAAGCGTCCTGGCAAGTTCAATGCAGCCGCTGAGATGCAGAAGCTTCGCCAGAAGGAAATGCAGGCAGCAGGCAACTTCATGAACGAGCTTTATATCAAGGCTAACGTAGTTGACAACCGCTACCTCTTCTTCTAAAGAGAAACAACAAAACAAATATTTATATATCATAAAAGGTCTGAAGGCTTTTGCTTTCAGACCTTTTTTTTATACCTTTGTATCTAATAACCGCAAATAACTATTAGTTAAACCCAAACCAATATAAATGTCAAGCATTACAACTATTAAGACGTTACGCACAATTGATATTAAGCTTATTCCTAATCGCTTTTTCGCATTATGCATAGGCATCATTATGATGGCATGTGCCAACACTTGTATCGCACAGGAAACAGAACTATTCAAGCTGGTGAAGAACACAACAGAACTACAGGAAGGGGATACTGTGATTGTTGTGAACAATACTAATAAGCTTTACTCAGCACTTAGCACTAAATGGTATTATAATAAAAATAATACCTACATTGACGGCTATAAAATAGACATAAATGGAGAAACAATCATAGCACCGGCAAATGTTGACAGAATACAGCTACAGAAAGCTTCCAATGGAAAATGGCTTTTGTTTTCTACAACATACAAAAAATATCTTTGCAATGATAATAAGTCAAAAGACGATAGTAAATGTATAGCATTACGCGATAAAGACGACGATTATTTCAAATTAACTGCACCAGTTGAGATTTCCATTACAAAATATGCAAAAATAGAATATTTAAAGTCTACTGACAATAAAAAAGCCAAACGCATTCTGGCATTCTATTACGCTTATGGTTCAAGCGACCCTAATAGTGTTGGATATTACAATTGTTATGACACAGACAAGGCCACTACAGATGACAGAATGGTACAACTCTACAAGAAAATACCCTCTACTCCCCTTACTCTCAATGACGAAAACGACAACTCAGGATTGCTTACCGACAATAACGGACTTCAGACCACAGTAAAGCTCTCGCGTAAGCTCTTGGCAAACCAATGGAATACATTCTGCGTGCCATTCGACATTGACGTCACAGACGGCAAAATAAACAGCATTAAGGCGAGTGTGATGGAATACGACCATACCACAGGCAACACAATGGAGTTTAAGGAGGCGACAAAGATAGTAGCAGGAAAGGCTTATCTGGTTAAGCCTTCAGCTGACATAACCGACCTACGATTCGACAACGTTACTATCAAGAAAGATGATCCTACGGTTAGTGGTGACGCTAACGGCTACAGCTTCGTAGGAATATACAATCCAAAGACATTCAGTGGCAACGACCAGGAGCGTGTATTGATTTTAGCGAGCGAGGCAAAGTTCATGAGAGTGAATAACGGACAGCGAATGAAAGGAATGAGAGCATACTTCACAATTCCTGCAGGAACGAAGGCAGAAGCCGTACGGCTTATGATAAACAACCGTCCTACTGCCCTCACCAAAATCACCACTACCCCATCTACTTCAGAAAAATCATTCTATATTGACGGCACTTATGCCGGCTCCGACATCAAGAACGTCAAAAAAGGAATTGTCATTAAGGGTGGCAAAAAATATTTGATGAAGTAAAGATCCATCCAATTACAACAATCGGTCATTAGCAATGGACTTACTCCATTGTCTAATGACCGATTTTCATGCAATACGTATTCGATGGCAAATGAATACGTATTCGATGGCAAATGAATACGTATTCATCAGCAAAGTAATACGTATTCATTCGCAAAGCAATATATATTACTTTACCAAGTATATTAATGATACTTCGCCAAGTATATTAATGATACTTGGCAATGTATATTAATATTACTTTATAATGCCAGCCTCAAGCCACTGGTTGGCTATTGTCTTAGAGTCGGCAAGAGCCGTAGCTTCGTCCACATCATATTCGTCACAGAGCAGCGTCTTGAGCGTTTCTACGTCGAAATCCATGTCCTGTACCTTCTCCCAAAGATAGGCAGCACTATCGTTCATGCTGATTATCTTTGTGAAATCAATGTTTTCTCTTCCTTCGGCTACAACGATTTTCTCGCCGCACACATCCTTCAGTACGAAGCCTGTCTTTGTTCTCATATTATTTTTTACTTATTAATGTTTTAATTTCAGAGTCATTCTATAAGCGAACAGCAGATACCTACGCACTGGCAGCAATGCTGTCCATACAGCCGAATAGATTCGCCATTTCCAGCCTGTGGTATAGTCGGGACGCTTACGTCCCTTACGGTAGAAGCAATGGGCAATGCCCAATACTTTGCTTGCGTCGAATTGTTCGGTGGCAAGGTTGCCGTCGCCACGCATTGTAATCAGGTTGCCGTCTATCTTTACTATACGGTGCAGCGCATAGCGCCGGGGCAACACTTCAGCCAGCACTACATCGCCTACCCTTACGGGCTTGCTGGGCTTGGTGAGTATTGCCTTGTCGCGTCCATCCTCAAGAAACGGGCGCATACTAATGCCTCGTAACGTCAATGTCACGCTATGGCCTTCGTCAAGAAGCCGTGCTATCTCGGGAATTATGACATCATTGGCAAATTCCTTATGCTTCAGCTGCTGATTGTTATTGGTTGGTGTCATTGTCGGTCGGGTTTAATGGCTATGGTGTCATAGCATAATAAGGCTGCCTCTGCATCGGGCAAGCAATGCAGCTTGTAGACCGGAGGCATCAGTCCTAAGAGTTTTATCACAAGATCGCAGGTCTTGCCGAATACGCCTTTGTCCCATTTCATTGAGGAGCAGGCAGGCACTATTATGCCGAACGCCATGGCAGACGACACATTCTCCATTCGGTTTTGCTGTGCCCGTTCTATCTTGACAATGGCTCCTAATGGTGCCTTGATGTTGCGATAGCATGGTGTCTTGCCACTCCACGGACTGCCGTAGACGAATGGTTTGTCGCCGATTACTCTGATGATTGGGTTGTCATCGTTCATAAGGTCGCATCCTGGAATGTTCTGCATCCAGAGATTGGTGTGTGTGCTCTTTCCTGTTCCGCTTTTGGCTGTGAAGGCATAGCCGTAGCCGTTGTTGCGCACAAGCGATGCATGGATGAGAAGTGTGTCGAGAGCTGCGCCACGGAAGGCATACAGCATCATTATTGCCGTATTGAGTCCGAACGAGCGCATTATAGGTGTACCGTTCAATGCGCATTTGCCTTCGGAGTAGTCGCTATTGGTCTGCAGCAAACAGCAGCTGTCTCCGTTTATGTCCTTCACAATAAACTGATAGCCACCACCCTTGACACTGTCTACAATGGTCTTGCCGTTGCCCGTATCAAATATGTCGATTCGCTCTCTCAGCTCTTTGTCTATCGGTTTCAGACTGTCGTCTACCGTCAACGAGAGCATACAATCCTCGTCAGTTTCCTTTATCTTGAAAGGTTCGTATGAGGGTAATAAAAATATGTCATTTGCCGTTTCACCGACAAATGACACACTTATTTTATGTTCTGCAATATTGAAAAAATATTGTTTCACTATCTTGTCTCTTTACTTTTTAGCCTTCTTTTCCTTCTTTGCCTTCTTTGTGTAAGCCGAAACCTTCTCGCTGTCGTCCGGCTCTATCGGCTCGAATGAAAAGTCGTGGGCTGTGAGATACTTCACGTTATAACGGCCGTTGGCTGTATAACGCTTCTTCATAGCGAAATACTTCTTCTCCACCTCTTTGCGTGTCTTGCCATATACTGTAACGCATGTAGGATTGGGCAGTCCGAGAGTCTTGAGCGCCTCACGCAACTGGTAAGAGTAGTTGTCGCGGCTGTAGAGGAAACCGGTCTTGCTGTCTACCCATGTGCCTTCCATAGGCTGTATCTCGGTGAAATACACTGTAGAATCATTGAATGATGTGGCAAAGCCATATACAAACAATGGCACCTTCTTCTGTGCTGCGTTTGCCATCTTCGGCATAAGCATAGCAACCAAAACTATTATAAATGATTTTATAAACAGTCTACTTGTCTTCATCTTCTTGTTGAAAGTCTTTTTATATGTTTTATTTATTATCCTCTAACCCTTCAAGGCTGGCGTCTTATCTTCCAAGATAGGCTTTCAGCATCTTGTTCTTGGTGTTCTGCTTGAGCTTGCGTATTGCCTTCTCGCGTATCTGGCGCACACGTTCGCGTGTGAGTCCGTACTTATTGCCAATCTCTTCCATTGTGCATTCAGGCTGGTTGATGCCGTAATAAGCCTCTATCACATTACGCTCACGCTCATTGAGTGCTGTAAGTGCGCTTGTTATCTCCTCGCGCAGCGACTCCATTAGCAGCGTGTTGTCTGTTTCGGGCTCAGCATCGCTCTGCATAAAGTCAATCATGCTTGTGGCGTCACTATCTGACACCGGAGCATCTACCGATACCTGATGTGTGTTCACCTTAAGCACATCCTCTATCTTGTCGTGAGGGATGTCGGTCTTCTCGGCTATCTCGTCAATGCTCGGGCGACGCTCGTTCTCCTGTTCAAACTGGTTGAGTATGCGATTTATCTTGTTGACGCTTCCCACCTGATTCAACGGCAAGCGTACGACACGGCTCTGCTCGGCTATTGCCTGCAGTATGCTCTGGCGTATCCACCATACCGCATACGAGATGAACTTGAAACCTCGTGTCTCGTCGAACTTCTCGGCAGCCTTGAGCAATCCTATGTTTCCTTCGTTGATAAGGTCGGGAAGACTCAAGCCCTGGTTCTGGTATTGCTTCGCAACTGAGACAACAAAACGCAGATTTGACTTTGTAAGCTTCTCTAAAGCCTTACGGTCGCCAGTCTTTATGCGGCGAGCCAGTTCTGCTTCTTCCTCCACAGATATAAGCTCTTCATGTCCTATGTCATGAAGATACTTGTCAAGCGAGGCATTCTCTCGGTTTGTAATTGAGCTTGTGATTTTCAGTTGTCTCATTAAGTGCTGTTTTTTTGATATTATGTTCTGCAAATTTAACCAATAATATTGGTTGTCGCAAATTTTTCATTGCTTATTTTACACTTGGTTTTCCAGCTTTGCTTCTTGCCTGCTCAGCAGCTGACTCCCGTATGCTCTGTAATGTAGTCGTTTTGAGGTGCAAATGGGGTCGTTTTGGTATGCAAAAGGGCTCCTTTGGGAGTGCCAAAGAAGCCCTTTTATAAGGCTGAAGGAGTCCTTTTGTGGAATACGCAAAAGGACAAGCCTTTGTTTTATGTATTAGTCTTCAAGCGGAACGGCGAAGTAAGCCTTCTTGCCTGTAGGATAAACGCCCTGAATGTAGAGCACCGGATTGCGGCTTGTAGAAGCTTCCTTCACGAGATTCTGCAGATCTTCGATTGTTCTGACTGCGTTGTCGTTGACACGCTGGATGATGAATCCCTTTGTAATGCCTGCATCCTTGAACTTGCCTGAGTTGACCTTCAACACCTCAAGACCATAGCTGATGTTGAGCTGCTTCTTCTGGCTGTCGGTGACTGTACGGAAGTTGCCTCCGAGCACGTCGAGGTCGGCCTTCTTCACTACCTGTGTATTGCCCTGCTCGTTCTTCAGTGTCAAAGTCTTGCTTGCCTTCTTCTTGTCGCGCAGATATGATACCGACACCTTGTCGCCCGGACGCTTCTTGGCAAGATACTCCTGCAGGTCGGCCATCTTGTTCATTTCCTTTCCGTCAATGGCGGTAATAACGTCGCCTACCTTCAGACCGGCTTCCTCGGCTGAGCTCTCTTCTACAATCTTAGCCACGTAGATGCCTTCCATTGTGCCAAGGTCGATGTCCTTGCCCTGCTCCTTCTGAGCGTCAACATAGTTCTTGACATCCTGTCCCTGAATACCGATAACGGCACGCTGAACAGTTCCGTACTTCTTGAGATCGTCGACTACCTTGTTCATAATAGATGTAGGAATGGCAAATCCATAACCGCTGAACGAACCTGTCTGCGAGTAGAGCATTGCATTGATACCGATAAGCTCGCCACGGGTATTTACAAGCGCACCGCCTGAGTTGCCCGGATTAATGGCTGCGTCGGTCTGGATGAACGACTCTACACCGTTCTGATAAAGCGAACGGCCCTTGGCGCTGACAATACCTGCTGTAACTGTGTTGGTAAGGTTGAACGGGTTGCCTACTGCCAGCACCCACTCGCCTACCTTAATGTTCTCGCTGTTGGCGATTGTTATGGCAGGCAGATTCTTTGCGTCAATCTTGATGAGTGCAAGGTCGGTGGTCTTGTCTGTCCCGATGATGCGTGCCGAATACTCCTTGTTGTCGTTGAGTGTCACCGTGAGCTCGTCGGCATCGGCTACAACGTGATTGTTTGTCACAATATATCCATCGGTAGAGATGATGACACCTGAGCCGGAACCCTGCTGCTTGGGGGTGCGTACGCTACGTCTCTGCTTGCCGTCCTGTCCTTGGTTGGGATTGCCGAAGAATCCAAACGGGTCGCTGAAGAAATCCGAGAATGGGTCGCTCTGTACCTCAACGGTCTGAATCTTAGAGTTCTTTGTGCTGAGAATGTGTACTACCGAAGGCAACGACTTCTCGGCTGCATATGTAAGGTCAACGGGCTGCGCCGGTACTGCTGCCGAAGGAGCCTGTGTAGCATTCACCTTAATCAAGGTTCCAGTAGAAAAGGCAAAGGCAAGTGCGCTCATTGCCACAACCAAATACTTAGAATACTTTTTCATAGTTCTTTTACTTTATTGTTTTTATTATCATTTTATAGTTAAAAGGCTTATGTTAACACAAACTTGCATTCTGACATATTGAAGCCTCCACAAGTCGTAGCTGTGTTAAAACAATAGCGTTTTGTCTTTTTCGGTTGCAAATATAGACGCAATATTTGTTAATGTGTCATTTTGGCATGTATCTTTATCCCATTTTAACACTACAATTTAACATATTAACGGCTGTTAGAAATCGTCTGTCGGTTTTTCACTTTTGTTTGTTTCCTCACGTGATAACAATTGCTATCACGCGTAGTTGCAATTATTCTCTCGGCAGAGAATAAAACTTTCCTGCCGAGAAAGTTATTTTTTCATAACAACATAAAAAAGAAAGCGACAGTCTCTCCTTTTTAAATCAGAGAGCTGTCGCATCCTTAACTTAATAATATGTAATGTATTCTACCGAATAGCCATTGTCTATTCTATCACAACAAGCGGAGCGTCCTCAAGAACACTTTCTCCGTTCTTTACGCAGATAGCTGTAACCTTGCCGTCCTTCTCAGCCTCAAGGTTGTTGGCCATCTTCATAGCCTCGAGCACTACGACTACGTCGCCTGCCTTAACCTCGTCGCCTACAGCAACCTTTATCTCTGTCACAACGCCTGGCAGCGGAGCCTTAAGCGCATTGGCAGTATTTACGTTGGCAGCACTTGTTGCCTCGCCTTCTTCTGCTACTGCAGCAGGCTGACCGAGCACAACCTTCTTCTTCTCAGGTTCTGCCTCTTGCTCCATCTCGACCTTGAAAGCCTCGCCGTTAACATTCACGCTGGCGATATTGCCCTCAACATCCTCTATCTGGACTTTGTATTCCTGTCCGTCGATTGTATATTTGAATTCTTTCATTTCCCCTGTATTTATGGTTTAGCTGTTAAACTCAAGAACTTGGCGTTCCACATCGTCTGACGTGGCTTGATTGTTATGAAACCAGGCTCCTTGTCATGAACGTTGTTGCCCTGGTACTCATATAAAGCCATTGCTATGGCTGCATAGATATTCTTGTCCACCTTCATTATGATTTGATGTTAAGTGTTAAGTGTTAAATGTTAAATTAATATTGTCTTGTCAGCCAATGCAATTTAACATTTAACATTCAACATTTCTCATTGTTATTACATCGGCATGCAGCCATGCTTCTTTGCCGGCAATGACTGACGCTTTGTGGCAAGCTGTGCCAAACCACGGCAGATACGGAAACGTGTGTTGCGCGGCTCGATTACATCGTCAATGTAGCCATATGAGGCAGCCTCATACGGATTGGCAAACTTATCTGTATATTCCTCTTCCTTCTCTGCGAGGAATGCCTTAACGTCCTCTCCTGCCTCTTTCTTGGCCTTGGCTTCCTTGCCACAAAGGATGGCAACAGCACCGCTGGCACCCATAACGGCAATCTCTGACGACGGCCATGCGAAGTTGAGGTCGGCACGAAGCTGCTTGCAACCCATAACGATGTGCGAACCACCGTAGCTCTTGCGCAGAGTGATTGTAATCTTAGGCACTGTAGCCTCACCGTAAGCATAGAGAAGCTGTGCACCGTGCTGGATAACTGCGTTGTACTCCTGACCTGTACCGGGAAGGAATCCAGGAACGTCAACAAGCGAAACGATAGGAATATTGAACGCATCACAGAAACGTACGAAGCGTGCTGCCTTACGGCTGGCGTTAACGTCGAGCACACCTGCATAGGCTGCCGGCTGGTTGGCTACGATACCAACGCTCTGACCGTTGAAACGTGCGAAGCCGATGATGATGTTCTTGGCAAACTTAGGCTGTACCTCGAAGAACTCGCCATTGTCGGTGACTGCACCGATAACCTTGTACATATCGTAAGCCTTATTGGGATCGTCGGGGATAATCTCGTTGAGCGAATCATCCATACGGTTGATGGGATCGTTGCACTCTACACGAGGAGCCTCCTCTGTGTTGTTGCTCGGGATGAATGAGAGCAAGCTCTTGATCATCTCTATCGCCTCCTCCTCTGTCTTGGCTGCGAAATGTGTCACACCACTCTTTGTAGCATGTACCGAAGCGCCGCCAAGGTGCTCAGCGTCAATATCCTCACCTGTTACGGTCTTGACAACCTTAGGACCTGTAAGGAACATGTAAGAGGTCTGCTCCTTCATGATGATGAAGTCGGTAAGGGCTGGTGAGTAAACTGCACCACCTGCACACGGACCCATAATGGCTGAAATCTGAGGTACTACACCTGAAGCGAGGATGTTGCGCTCGAAAATCTCGCCATAGCCGGCAAGAGCACAGATACCTTCCTGAATACGTGCACCACCTGAGTCGTTCATGCAGATAACAGGTGCACCCATTGTCATGGCCATATCCATTACCTTGCAAATCTTCTGTGCCATTGTCTCAGAGAGCGAACCACCGTTGACGGTGAAGTCCTGAGCATATACGTATACCAATCGGCCGTCTACTGTAGCACTACCAGCTACTACACCGTCACCATAATAATGCTTCTTGTCCATACCGAAGTTTGTGCAACGGTGCTTCTTGAACATATCATACTCTTCAAACGAACCCTCGTCTACAAGCATTTCGATACGTTCGCGCGCTGTGTATTTGCCGCGTGCGTGCTGCTTCTCAATGGCCTTTTCACCACCACCAAGACGAGCCTGCTCTCGCTTTGCGACCAATTCTTTGATTTTTTCTACTTGTTTGCTCATATTATTATATATGTTATATTGTTCTTAAAATACCGTGCAAAAGTACTAAAAAAAAAGGAAAGTGTGAAGCGATTACAAATATTTAATGTATAAACCGACCAATATACGTATCTTATTGACCAATATTACTATTTCATACTTGAATCGACAAACGACAATGGCAGCAAATCCTTCACAGAATCAACGATATACACTCCGCTTTTGCCATACATGAGGACGCGCATCGGATGAGCATAGCGTTCTTCCACCCCGAGCAATACCTGACGGCAGGCTCCACAAGGCGTTACGGGATTGTCTACCAGTCCGTTGTCATTGCATGCAACAAGGGCAAGAGATTCTATTGACTGGTCAGGGAAATTAGCTTGAGCGCTGAAGACAGCGGTACGTTCTGCACATAGTCCTGAAGGGAAAGCGGCATTCTCCTGATTGGCTCCTATCACGATTCTGCCATTGGCAAGACGCAGGGCTGCACCTACATAGAAATGGCTGTATTCGGCATAAGCATTTTCTGTCGCCTTCATTGCATGATCTATAAGTTCAAGGTCGGCACCAGTCAGTTCGTCAAGTTGACAATACCTTATGGCTATATTGAGATTTATCGTCTTCATAATTTCACTCTTTGTTTGTTACATTTTCATAAGCTCCTACATCGGGTTTGTCTCCACGCTCACGTCCGTCATGGTCGCACTTTGCAGAGGTTTCGGCATTGGCTTTGTCTATAGCAGCCGACTCCTTACGCAAGTGGAAATCATAGCGTTGCATATTTGCATCGACAAGCAAGAAATGCTTATAACCATAGCTCACAGTGTCCTTTACATCTTCGAAAACCACATCTGTATAATGTGCCTTTTCCTTGTCTTCCACTTCAGGGGTGCGTATTATGCAGTTGGCAAAATCATAGTTGAAAGCATTCTCGCTGCCAACGGCTGGTTTCAAGCCCATCATTTCATCGTCCGAATAGCCCGTAACAATGCTGTTCGTCATCTTAAACGACACAAGCGGATGAGCATATCCCGAAAAACCTAACGCACTGGCTCTCAATGCATCAAAAGGATAGAACTGTGCTATTGTAGAACTATTTACGGTGACGTTTCCACCGTCTACACTCAAGCAATTGCCCAATGCATTCGTCAGCTGACAATTCTCCACGAAAACATTCGAATTCACCACACCAAGAGCATTGCCTTGACAGTTGTGGATGGTAGAATTTCGTATGGCAAGTGTCTGACGTGTCACGTCCGACGAATCTACCTGCACTCCATCAAATGTTCCGTGAATATCCACATAATCCAATTCGTTGCCATACGATGTCTCTTCAAATCGAATACCACGCCATTGTCCGCTCATACGGTCGTACGGCAGATAATCGAACATACGGTCGAGTCTGTCGCCACGCAACACAATGCCAGCCGACTGATTGCCCTTACATACAAGCTTGCCTTTGACGTCAATGCCTGCATCTCCATGAAAATATACTGTTGTGCCAGGAGCAATATTCAGCGTAGCCCCTTCTTCCACCGTCATCATTCCATAAACCACAAGCGGTTTGCCTGCCGACAGAGTCATATCCTCGCTTACTGTCACATTGCGCATCAAATCAGCATCCCACGACCAAGCCTCAAGCGCAACCTTCTGCTCGCGCCCACTCTCAAGCGCAAACACCAGGTTGTCCTCAATACATTTAGGAACGTCGCTGTTTGCATTAGCCGTTGTCACTTCAACAAAGACGCGTATGCTGTCTCCGTTGCGCACCTCAATACCATCGGCCTTGTAGCCTTGCTCCGGACTGAGATACACTCCGTCTACATTGACACGAAATCCATGCTGGTTGCCTCCTTCAAGACGCACACTCTTGCAACGCAATCCATCGCCCGACTTGTTGTACACCCAAAACGAACGGGTCGACGACGGAACTGTAGAGAATACAGTATCAATCCGCAATGTATCCGTTGAGAATGTCAGCAGATTGCGGGTAGACGTTGTGAACGAATCGTCATCATTACAGGCACACAAAGTTATTATACCTATAAAAAACAGTATGTTGTAGATTATTGCTTTCATCATTATTGATAACGAGAAAGACTGCGATTTATTGCAACAACAAATCAAAAAGTAATAAAACGAAAAAAGGTATTGACCATAAGCCAATACCTTTTAGTACACCCTTAGGGGTTCGAACCCTAGACCCACTGATTAAGAGTCAGTTGCTCTACCAACTGAGCTAAGGGTGCAT
>URDM01000029.1 GCA_900546575.1 uncultured Prevotella sp. | reverse complement strand
ATTAGGTTTAAGGTAAATTGAACGATTGTTTAACAGGTAACTATGAGGGCTCGTGAGAATCTTCATTAATTACGAAAGTTTTTTAGTTAAACATAATGCTGCGGCACAACTCGTTGAGAGCTGTGCCGCAGTAGTTTTATGTCTATTTATTCTTCTTCTTCGGCGACTTCGTCAGTTTATAGGCTACGTGCATCATCATATAGTTTGGTATGGTGTTGCGCCATACCTCGGTGCGTCCTTGCGCATTAACCGTATATGTTGTATTGGACAATTGGTGCAGAAGGTCGAAACCTTCGGCTGTCAGAGTGAGTCGTCCCTTGCAGAAGGAGCGTGTGAGCGAGGCGTTCCATACGAGGTCGTCGGTATTCATAGAGCTGTCGCCATAGCCGCGGCGTGAGTATTGCTTCAGGTCGGTGGCAAGCTGAATGCCGAGCGGCAACTTGTAGGAAAGCGTCATGCCGTAGTTGTAGTCGTAGGCGTTGAGCGCCTGGAAGTTGTCGCGATTGCTTGTAGAGTTGCACCATTGTGCATCGGCAACAAGAGCCAGACTCAAGTCGCCCTTTTGGAACGACAGCTTCAGATAGTCGCGCAGTATTGATGTGTAGACACGGCTCAATACGGAGGCTGCGTTGTTGATGTCGGCATCGTAGGCTATGTCGAAGTCGGTACTCTTGGTGTAGTCGAGCGAGAGGCGGGTCTCTATGCCAAACAGTCCCTTCTTGTCGAGTTTGCCAGAATAGGCAACATAGGGATTGAGGGTCCAGTTGCCCGAATGTACGTTGTCGCTCATATAGGCGTAAGCACCTGTTTGCGTATTATAGGTGGTGCGTGTGCCTATCATGTCGGTATATACCGAGCCGTTGAGCGCAATTGACAGAATGCTCTTGTTCTTGAAGATGAAGTTAACATAACTATTGATGTTATGCGTTACGGATGTCTTCAGATTAGGGTTGTTGATGCGGCGTGCAAGAGGATTGATGTCGTTATCGATAGGCATAAGCGACTCCATGCTGGGTTGGCTACAGTTAAGGCTATAGCTGGCATTTAATTCAAGCTTATCGTTCCATTTGTTGAAAAACAGCGAAGGCTCCACATGCCACTTGCGTCGAACAGCCGTTGTGTCGACCGAGGCACAGCGGTAATTGATGCGCTCGCGCACAAGACGGTAGGGCAGACTCAACGAGAAATAGGTGTTGTTATGGTTGTACCGCAGAGTAGGCTCACCTTTATACTGACGTGTCAGCAAACTGTATGTCTTGCTATTCTGCATGTCGAGAGCAAGGAGCAGGGAGTCGCGAGTTGATGGCAAGCGGTCGAGCTGCTGCTGATCGAAACGGTTGTACAAGCCGCCAAGACGCTCAAGACGATAGTTGAGTTGGTTGGTAGAAGTCATGTTCTGATTATATGCCTGGCTCAATCCTACCTGCCAATTATTCAGCTTAACGGAGTAATTGGCTGATGCACCATAGTTGTAGGAATTGTTGTGGCTGTCGGCATAGACACGTCGCAGGTCGTTCTTGTTCTCGCGCAGATACTCGTTGTTAGAAAGGCTGAAACTGTCCTGAGGCTTGTTGGATGTGTAGCTGCCGTTCAGATTGAAGCCGAGCATGTCGCCCCAGGGCAGGACAAATCCAAACATAAGGTTCTCGTTGACTGATGTTGTGCGAAACTTTGTAAGGCTTATTGTCTGCGAGCGGTTGGTGGGGGAATCTGCTGTCATATTATCTTCCGAATCGAATGTGGCACGCTCTGAAGAGGAATTGTTGGTGCCGTCGCCATAATTGAACGATGTTGACGACTGCAGATAGAACTTACTCTCATCGGTATAGGTTATCTGATTGTTAGCATTCAGGCGAAATTCCTTCTGCATGGAGGTTGAGCTGGAACGGTTGAAGATGTTGCCTGCCGAGGCAAACTGCTCGCTTGAAGAGCGAGTGATGTCGGTAACATCGTTCCATGAAGCTATGGCATCGAATTGCTCGCGCAAGATGCCCGACTTGTTCTGTGTGCTGAGACTCGTGCCCACCTGCTTGGTGACGGTCTGACCTTGCGGACTGTTCGACGGACTCCAGTCGCCTTCTCTTCCTGGACTGCGATTCTCATTAACGTTGTTCACATTGCCAAAGACGGAGAAACGGGTGCGGTCATCGTAGTAAAGTCCGAAGAGACGCGCCATGTAGCGTTGGCGTGTGCCTCCTGCCACTTCGGCATTCGATATGTATCCACGGTTGTACTCACGCTTCAGCTCCACATCCATCACGTAGTCTTTCTTCTCAACCTCTGTGCCGACAAGCCGGCTCTTCTCGGTTGACTTATGATAAACCTTAAGGTCTTGCACAGTATAGTGAGGCAGATTGTCGAGCATAATCTTGTTGTTGCCCTTGAAGAAGTCTTTGCCGTTGAGTGTGAGGTAGTCTATCTTCTTGCCATTGATGTATATGTCGCCATTGCTCTTTATCTCAGCACCAGGCAACTGGCGCACAAGGGCGTCAAGCATAGAACCGTCGGGTACGTTGAAGGCACTGGCATTATACACGATGGTGTCGCCACGATAGGTGAACTTCACCTTGGTGCCCGTAACCACCACTCCGTCCAAGTCCACCTCTTTATATATGTCGCTTTGGGCGAGTTTCTTCAGGTTAAGGTCGGGCATCTTGAAGCCGCGGTTGCGTGCCACGCGCTTAATCTCGTAGTCTTGACAGTTGGAAGCATAGCCCTCACACTCTGCCTTTACGATGTATTTTTCGGGCTTAGCCTCCACCTCAAAGCGCGCATAATAGTTGTTCTGCCTTCCTCTACAGATGGTTGTGTCTACAATCGTGCTGTCACGTCGCATCAAGGTTACGCGAGCCTTGAGCCTCACACCCGTAAACGAGTCCTTGACAATCTGTCCCAGCATTACAGTACGCTTGGGCTTGTCGGTCTTGGCGTTTTGTGCCGCTCCTCCTATTACGTTGAATAGGAGGAGAAGCAATAACGGTAAAAGATACTTTGTTTTCATAAGTAAGAAAGGTTAGTTGGATGTTTCTACTGTTTCCTTAAACCCTCGTGCACCATCTTCACAAATCCTCCATTGGTCACAATGTCCTTGACATCGTGCTGGCCAATGTGCAGACGATACTCTATGATTCCGCCTTTGTGATGGAATGGGGCGGTAGAGAGATAACGCCAGTTGTCATCTTGGGCATTCGAGGCAACGTAGTCCACCCATGTGGTGCTGTCGTTCTGCTGGCACAGGAATGGGGTATTGCGGCTTTCAGCCCACGACAATCCCTTGAGCGGAATGTTTGAGGCAGACCCATAACCGTCGAGACGCAATATAGAGAGACACTTGCCCTCGCTCCACACGCTAAGCGTAGCATCAACAACCGAACAGCTCGAAATACACTCAAGCACATAGTCGCCCTCTTCCTTAGCCTCCTTGCGGCTCATGACAAACTCAATAGGCTGGTTGCTCTTGTCAGCTCTGATGCGTATAGGATTCTTTTCCATACACAAAGGGTCTTCGTCCGACCAACCATAAATGGTCTCGCCAAAGTTCTTGGCAACTTCTATGTTCCAGCCATTCTGCGAAGTCAAATCCCAGTTGTTGCGGTCCATATAGATGCCGTTGTGCGTATTTTCCAATCTATCGTATTCTCTGTTTTGCTTCTGCATCTGTATGCCCATCATTACAAACATAATGAAGCCTAACGTCATCGCCACAATCCAAATACCGGTAAGCATTGCAACAATGCCGGTTTGCATTGGCTTGGGCTCCGACTTGAACAAACGGATGACAAAGAGCAATGGCAAAAGCATCACGATGAAACAACACAGAGCCGACACAATCATATAGACTTTCAGGTAAGGCAAAGATGCCAAAACACTCAGGGTAATCTCGTCGTTGGTGAAAAGTCGTACAAACGGATCGCCTATTACGGAATATGCTATAGAGAAGAGGAGATAAGCAAGGGCAAAGGCTGTCATTACAGAGAAGAAGCTAAGCGCAGCTATCTTTATGCAGAACTTCAGAATCTCGGCTATTCTTGACAATACATTGCCCCCTTTGACACGCTTTGTGCTTGGCTTTACCTGCTCCTCAGCCTCGGCAATGATAGCCTTGCTTATCGACTCGGGCGTAACCTCCTTGCCCGTCATGCAGAGTCGCTCCTCGGTTGTTCGTGCTACAGGAGCCACAAGCCACAGAGCTATATATATAATTATAGGTATGGTGAAAAGCAGACCGAATAAAGGACGGAGGAAAAAATAACGCAATGTCTGGTTGAGGGCAAATGCCGCCATAAGAAACAGAACTGTGCCTACTCGCCATACAACGATGTCGCCACCACCACAATAATGGCACAATCCGGAGATAACACCTCCGCCTATCTTGTCTTTGCCGTCGCGATAGAAACGATGGGTGCTCACGTGATGCAGCACACGGTCAATCCATTTGCCGCCAACAGTTTCTTCTGCAGTTGTGTTGTTGTCGGTATTGTAGGAAGAGTGGGAGTCGTTATCGCTCTGACCGTTGCCCTCGTTGACTGCTTCTGCATTAGAAGTCTCTTCTGTAGGAGAATCAGCAGTCTCCTCTTCCATGCTGTCCATTTCGTCGGGATTGCCAATGCTGCTGATAATCTGCTTCACGGCATTGATATCAATAGCAGTCATACCACTTTCCTTCAAGTTCCACAGATGTTCTGCCACACGATGCTCAATGTCGTCGAATATCTCGTCGCCACCATCGCACTTGGCAAAATAACTGCGCATGTTGTCAAGATAGTTCTCAAGAAGTGTGCAAGCGTCCTCGTCGATGGCGTAGAGTGTACCGAAGAGGTTTATGTTGATGTTCTTCTTCATAATTAAATTCAGATTTTATGGGTTATTCTTTTGGTTCTATGTTCTTCAATACTGTTACGGTGTGGGCTATCTCTTGCCAAGCCTTGTCGAGTTCGCTAAGCGTAGCCTCACCATCAGGTGTAAGAGAATAGTATTTGCGTGGAGGGCCTTGTGTCGACTCCTGCCATTCGTAGCCAAGCAAGCCGTCCTTCTTAAGACGCGTTAGAAGCGGATAGAGCGTACCTTCCACTACTATCAGTTCAGCCTCCTTTAGGTTTGCTATTATATCACTGGCATAGGCTGCACGATGGCGCAACAACAGCATTATGCAATACTCAAGCATTCCCTTACGCATCTGCGATTTAGCGTTGTCTATATTCATTGCTTTAGGTTTTAAATGCGTTAGTATATGTTTCCGATTGCAAATGTATGCATAATCTAAGTACTATGCAATACATAGTACTGTAAAATGTCTATATATGGTAAATCTTTAACCTTCGTTTGCAATTTGTCTAAGATTATATCTACATAAAAGGATGCAAGGTTAAGAAACGAAAAAGGAGGTTACGACATAATGCCGTAGCCTCCTTATAATAAAATAATATAGTAAGTAAGTGATCTAATATATTTATATATATCATTACCAAAAGGGAACCAATATAAAGGCTTTATCACAAAATGACTCCTTTTGCATTGCAAATGTAGCCCTTTTGCCTCCCAAAAGGACTCGTTTTGCCTCCTAAAAGGACCCCTTTTGAAGTGCAAAAGGACTCCTTTTTTTGAGATATGAGTTTTGACTTCCTCCTATATATAAAGATAATTCTGAACTATTACTTATTGAACATTACAGAGTTTTAGCTTTCACTGGCTCATTTGTTGTGACGAAGTCGATGCCTTGGCGGAAGAAGTATTTTATCTCTTTCAAATCGTCTACAGTCCATACATTAGTGACGAGTCCGAGTTGGTGTGCTTCCTTTATCCATGACGGATGGTCCATAAATACAGAGTCTTCGTAGTCGATGCCGGCATAGCCGGCTTCTTTAGCTTCGCGAGGAGAGAGGTCGCCATTGAGATAAGACACTTTGGATTTAGGGGCGTGCTGTACAATATAGTCGCAAGCGTGCTTGCTGAATGATATGTATTCGGTGCGGTCGGCAAGTCCGGCTTCATTCACCATCTTAAGCGTAGCGTCGATGCAGCGGTCTTCATCGCTCTTCTGTATATGCTCCTTCACCTCAAGTATGAGTTTCATGTTGCCCAATGACTTGGCTGCTGCAAGATACTCCTGCAACTTAGGTATGCGTTCGCCATTCTTGAGACGCTTGTCCTTGATGTCGGCATAGTTGGCATTCTCTATCTTGATGCCTTCAACATCGTCGTCGTGGAATACCACTACCTCACCGTCGCGAGTGATATGAACATCAAACTCAGAGCCATAGACTCCAATCTTGTATGTGTTCTGAAGAGATGAGATGGAGTTTTGTGCCGATCCTTCAGTCTTCCAATAGCCTCGGTGGGCAATAACCTGCTTTGCACGGTTCTTGGCTGCCGATGGAAGAATGACTCCCATCAGCAACATGATGTAAATAAACAGTCTTTTCATCTTTTATTGAGAATCAAATTGTTGTTAGAATCCAATCTTAAACATTACTCCAATTACTGAACGTGTGCCGCCAACGTATGTAGGGAATCCAATCTGACGGCCTGAGTTGCCTGCATCAACCACATATTTCTCGTCGAGAATATTCTTGCCGAAGGCACCAATCTCGTAATATACCTTGCCTGGCTTCATACGATAGCCAGCTGTGAAGTTGAGCAATCCAAATGCATCCTGTGTAAGATCAGGTTCGTTGCTCTCCTCGAAGAACACTTTCGACTTCCATGAATATGTAGGGCGGAAGTAGATTGAGCCATTCTTTCCGGTAGGAATGTTGAGGTCGAAACCTGCTGCAAAGCTGTTCTTTGGTGTAAGGCGGAAGCGATTGCCTGCAAAGCGTTGTGCGTTGCCGTTGTCATCCTTGTCGTTGAACTTGCCTTCGATGTACGACCAGTTGCCGAACAGGTTGAGATAACGACATGGCGAATAGCTGATGCTTGCCTCAATACCCAAGCTGTGAGCACGTCCTGCATCGTCATATTCGTACTTGCTTGTTGTAGCATTGAACACCGATGTCTGGTAGTTGTACCAGTCGTAGTAGTAGGCACAGAGGTCGTAGTTGAGTCGGCCCTGCAGCAGACTGCCCTTCACACCAGCCTCATAACTATAGATAATCTCTGGCTTAAGAGTCTCGAAGTCCTTCGGGTCGTTGTTGAAGTAGAGTACACCCGGGCGTCGACCGCGTGACACACTGGCGTAGATGTTGTTGCGACCAATCATATAGTTTAGTGCTGCACGACCTACCCACGACCAATAGCTGTCCTTTGCCATGACCTTGACTCCGTTCTCTGTGGGATGATAGAGTACTGCGCCAAACATGCTTGGTACAGTAGACGATGAGTAACCAGTCTCCTGATTCTCGTAAGTGCCACGAACGCCAAGTGTGAAGTTAAGATTCTTGGTCAGCTTAAGCGTACCGTCTGCATAAAGTTCTACGGCCTGGTTGGTGCCATAGTTCTTGCCCTGCTCGGTATATGCTGTGTCGAGAGGCTTGGCAGAAATGCCTTGCAGAGTGGCTTGAATGGTGCGTCCGTTGTCGCCCATACCAGCCAATACTTGGTCTAAGTCCATACCTACTGCACCAAGTGCAGTCTTAAGGTCGCCATAGATGTCTGGAGTGGCGGTTTGCGGTATAAGCTTGCCATTGGCATCAACTGTAGGATTTTTGGGGAACCACTTGCTCATAAGTTTTGCGAGAGCAGCATCAACCATAGGCTGATAAGCATCAGGAAGCATTTGGGCAAGCAATCCCTTAACATTATCAATCTGGCTGCTGAGCGATGCTTTCACACTCTTCTGTATAAATACAGGGTATAGATATTGCAGATTTGCCTTTGCGTTGATGTCTTGTGATGAGTTCTCATAGAAGTAGCTGGCACCAACGAAACCAGAAAAACGGTTCTTGTCGTCGTAGTTGAATCGGAACTCCTGGCTGAACTGGGTTCCCTTCCCCTTTTCCTGACAAAGCAGTAGTGGCAGATAAGTGCCGTCGGCATCAAAACGCTCTTTGCTGTTGAAGGCTCTGAATCCGGTAATTGAGTTGAACGACCAACGATGATTGATGTTGTGGTCGATATTTAGCAATGCTCCACCCACATTACGCTTGATGCCGAGCTTCTTGCCGGCTTCAAGATTGGCTGTACTATTAGGGTCGCTGTTGCCATACATGGGGTTGATGCTATGGAATGAAGTGCCAGGATAGTCGTCGTGCTGATAGTCGAGTACCAGTCTGATAGAGGTGTCGTCATTGGCCCACCACTGAGTAGAGTTTCTGAATGCCAAGGCATTCTTGCCGTTCAGTCTGCCGCCAGCTTCATTCTTTATAAATCCGTCGCGTGCATCGTAGTCGAATGCAAAGCGGTTGGCAAGCTTACCTTTTATAATAGGTGTATTGATGAATCCCGATACCTGTCGCTGGTTGTAGCTGCCATAGCTCATTGAGAGTTCGCCTGAAAGATTGTCTACAGGCTTGTGGCGTATAATGCTGATGCCGCCAATCTCGGCACCTCGACCAAACAGAGTTCCTTGCGGACCCTTTGCCACTTCCATACGTTCCAAGTCAAACAGCTCGACAGCCGAAGCACGGCTTCTTGAGGTAGACACGCCATCCATGAATACTGACACTCTTGGTTGTGAGTAAGCTTCACCATCGTCAGATGTCACACCACGTATTACGTATCCTGGATTGTTAGGACTCTGTAGCTGAATCTGTACACCTGGCGTAAACTGTGCCACATCGTCCAATTGGTGCAGGTTGAGCTTCTCCATAACACTACCCGTTACTGCACTTACAGCTACAGGTATCTCCAGACTGCTCTGCTTCTTCTTCTGAGTTGTGACAATCACCTCACCAAGAGCGTGGCTGTCCTCCTTCATTACCACATTGATATCTTTGTTGTCGACATCTTTCGTTGTAGTGTAATATCCTATATAAGAAAAGGTGAGCTTGTCGCCTTCGTTCACGTTGAGATGGAATTCGCCATTTATATCTGTCTGAACATTCACGTTGCCGCAACGCACCACAACGCCAGGCAATGCTTCGCCCTGCTCGTTGGTAACCCTGCCGCTAACGGCACTCATGTTGGGTGCCTTAACGTTGGTCTTCTCGCCTTCAGGCATTCTTGCTGCTTTTGCCTCCAGGCTTATTGCACCTTGTACAAGCAAGGCAACTGCAGTAACTGCTAATACTTTCTTTTTCATAACGTCTGTATTGTTTTTATCTTCGTTGTTTTGTTTTAATAGTTTATGCTGGTGTTGTTGTCAGCCACACCGGTATCGGTAGAAAGGTGCTTACCAATCTTGTTCATAATGAAAGCCCACTTCCATGAGTAGGGCTTGAGCCTTTTTACGGCAGCCTTGAGTCTTGACTTGAAATCTGCTGATGGGTGTTCGTCGCCAGCCAAGTGCATAGCGTAAGCCTTGCCCAATACCTGTGCACACTCCTTCTTTACTTCGTCTGGCACTTTCTTAGGCACCATTGTCTCCATAACTCCGCTAAGTGCAGAAGTGGCAAACCGCTCGCTTTTCTGTTGTAGAGTCTCCTTGTTGTCTTTCATTGAGGTTAGCGATTCTACCTTTTCGGTACGTATTTGCAGAGTTTGCTTGTCGGTATCAACGTCAATGAGGCGATAGGGGTGGGGATAGCTCACAGTAGAACCAGTCTCAATGTCGGTAAGTCCGTATTTATTAGAGATATCTTGTGCATGGAAATGTCCTGTGAAGCAAACCTTTATGCCCATTTGAGCAAGTCGTTTGGCATCTTTCTTCCAATTGTTTACCAAGTATTCCTTCATGATCTTGTCTTGCCATTTGAAGTGACTCACAATGCCATGGTGCATCATCATAATCACGTTCATACCAAGTTTATGAGCCTTTTGGGCTTCAGCCTGTATGAAGTCCATGGTCTGTGGTTTTATGCGACCAGCCGTAACACATATGTCCTTGTCGAAGTTGTTGTCTTCGTATCGGCATGCGTCTACAGCAATGAGTCGTGTCTTGTCGTCGAGTTGTACTACGTACGAGAGAGAGTTGGGGTCGGTGGCGAGTGCTTCGCCATAGCCATAGTCATTATATATATGTGTGAAGTCTTTGGCTGATACTGTTGTGGTACGTTGGGCGTTGTCGCCATTGTAAACCTTAGCATGCGGATTGTTAACGTCGTGATTGCCTGGGACAACGTATATTCTGATGCCTTGTGCCTTCAATGGTTTCAGATATCTGTCTACCAATAACTGATGTGAAATGCGTTCGCCGTCCTTGGTGAGGTCGCCCGTTATAAAAATAATTTGTGGTTGGTAAGCAATCAAATGCTTGCTTACAGAATCCAACAGTTCGGAACTCTCCACGAGCATCTTTCTGTCGTTGGCAATGTAGTTGTCAAATGCTTTTCCTTCCTTCTGTAGAAGTGATGGAGCCATAAGGTGAACATCTGATATTACAGCCAATCGTTTGAGTGGCATCTGTTGGGCGTAAAGTGCAGAGGTGCACAATAACGCTGCACCCATTGCAATCCTAAATTTATTCATTACTAATGCTGTGTCTTTTTTCGAGTGCAAAAGTATAAATGGAATATTACAACATAGTTTCTAAACTGTGAAGAAAATCCGTTATTTTTTTAACATGCCTGTTATGTCATTGCAATAGTGTACATGTACTTTTGCATCCGTAAAAAGAATTTACAACAAATCCTTAAATATAATAAGGTAAAGAAGTTATATGATGTACAACGAGAAAAAGAAAATGATTTTTGTGGTGCAGGGCGAGGGACGAGGACACCTCACCCAGGCATTGGCAATGAAACAGATGCTTGAGAAGGAAGGACATGAAGTGGTGAAAGTGTTGGTAGGCAAGAGCCGTACAAGAAAGATACCGAAGTTTTTCACAAGGCAGATAGATTGTCCTATAGAGTATTTTGCAAGTCCCAACTTTTTGCCGTCAAAGGACAACCGTAAGTTTCACTTGTTTCGCTCCATAGCTTACAATACGATGCTGGTGCCCTCGTATATGTCAAGCATCAACATGATACGAAAGAATATTTTGGAAAGCAAAGCTGATCTGGTTGTCAATTTCTATGAGATATTGTGTGGCATCACGTATTCGCTATTCCACTTTGGCATACCTGAGATTTGTGTTGGACATCAATATCTGTTTCTACATTCTGATTTCCAAATGCCGGGAAAGTATCGTGTGTCAGAAAGTCTGCTGAAGTTTTTTACACGCCTCACTTGTATGCGAGCAACTTCAAAGTTGGCATTGTCGATGCGCGAATATGACGAAGATGCAGCACAGAATATAAAGGTGGTGCCGCCATTGTTGCGTAAGGAGGTGAGGACTACAGTCAGACATCGTGGCGACTACATCATGGGATATATTCTCAATGCAGGCTTTGCCAAGAACGTAATGGCATGGCACGAGAAGCACCCTCACACACAGCTGCACTTCTTTTGGGACAATCGCGAAGCACCTGAAGAATATAAGGTTGACGACACACTCACGTTTCATCGCATAAATGACGTTAAGTTCTTGCAGCTGATGGCAGGATGCAAGGCTTATGCTACGACGGCTGGATTTGAAAGTGTGTGCGAAGCCTTATATATGGGCAAGCCTTGCATGATGATACCTGTGCATGTAGAGCAGGAATGTAATGCCGTGGATGCTGAAAGGGAACTGGCTGGTGTAAGGAGTTCGGATTTCGACATCAACAAGCTTAAAGCTTTCGCTCATGAATATGAAGATAACGTGGAGTTCAGAATGTGGGAGAATCGTGCCGAAACGTGCATCGTTGCAACAATAGAAAACATTTGTGAAGATTACTATAACAACAAGAGCACATCGATATGGGACTACCGGCAGGTGTGTCCTATGCTTGAACGTTGATGATGTTTGTATTTTATAGTTTATTTAATCCGACTGATACAAGAAAACCATTTGACTTTTGTTGATTGTCGGTATTTTTGTTGTATCTTTGTCATTAGTATAAAATAGAACAAACTATTAGGTTATGACGAAGAAGGAACTATATACGCGTGTACTCTCTTATTTTCGCGAACTTCATCCCGAGGTGACTACCGAACTTGAATTTGGTTCGGTGTTTCAGTTGCTTGTTGCTGTTGTGCTAAGTGCCCAATGTACCGACAAGCGTGTCAATCAGGTTACGCCCGAATTGTTTGCTCATTATCCAGATGCAAGGACTATGGCTGAGGCAGACGAGGCTGAGATATACGAATATGTGAAGAGCGTGAGCTATCCCAATGCCAAGGCTCGCCACCTTGTTGAACTCGCGCGTATGCTTGTTGATGAATATGGGGGTGAGGTGCCTAACGACTTTGATGCGTTGCTGCGTCTGCCGGGTGTAGGTCGTAAGACTGCCAATGTTATGCAGGCTGTAGCATTCGGTCAGTCGGCAATGCCAGTCGATACGCATGTGTATAGGGTAAGTCATCGTTTGGGACTGGTTCCGAGTACAGCCGATACTCCGCTGAAGGTGGAGAAGATGCTGGTAAAGCATATTCCTGCAGATGATCTGGCACGTGCCCATCATTGGCTGTTGTTGCATGGACGCTATGTTTGCACATCGCGCAAGCCACATTGCGACAAATGTGAATTGAGCAATATCTGCCCTAAAAAGATAGAAAACTCGAAACTACAATAGTCCTAATACACTACCTGACCTATGAACACCCAGATGTATCCGTTTCTACGCATTGCCATAGTGCTGGTCGGCGGCATCATGACAGGAGATGTGCTGTATGGACATGTACCTGTAAGACTGGTGTTTTGTGTGCTTGTGGTATTGGTGTGCATCACTATTGTAGCGTACAAGAAGTCGGGCATCCCTCGTTTGACGACATCGCTGCTGATGCTTGACGTTTTTGTGCTGGGTGTATGGAATGTCGGCAGGGTGGAGCAGCGGTTGGATGTGCCTCTTCATGGAGATATAGAGACGATAGAAGCTGTTGTTGCTGAGCGTCCTGTAGTAGGACAGCGTACAATAAAGTGTGTGCTGGCTGTAGCCGAAGGGCGACTTGCAGGACAATGTATAAGCGCTTTCTTTCAGAAGGATAGTGCGATTGGCGATGCTCGGCAGTTGGCAGTTGGCGATGGTGTGATATTCCGGTCGCGAATGAAGGCAATTACCAATAGTCAGAAACATAAGAACGGGCATTTCGACTATGTGCGTTATCAGCATGTGCACGGCATTGTTGCGCGTACATATATTAATAAAGGTGGTTGGAAGAGGTGTCGGGTGAGTATGCGTAGGCTTGGCTTAATGCTTCGGGTTCTTATCGGGATGCGTTCGGGTCGCGACAGGTTGCTGAATCGTTATGAATCGCATGAAATGTCGGAGTCGGCTTATGCTGTCGTAGCTGCAATGACAATTGGCGATCGTAGCAGGCTGACGCAAGAATTGCGCCAATCGTATGCCGCTTCGGGTGCGTCGCATGTACTTGCTCTTTCGGGGTTGCATCTTGGTGTGATATACGGTTTGCTCTCGCTTGTGTTTGTACATCGTCGAATGCGTGTGATGGGTCAGGTGCTTGCTATGGTTGCCATATGGGCTTATGCTGCCCTTGTGGGTATGCCGCCGAGTGTATTGCGGTCGGCAACGATGCTCACCATCTTTTCTTTTGTTGTGTTGACGGGTCGCCGGCATGTGTCGCTCAATACGCTTGCCTTTGCCTGTGTGGTGCAATTGGCAGCCAGTCCGTTGAATCTTTGGGATGTAGGTTTTCAGATGTCTTTTCTTGCTGTGCTTGGTATAGTGATGCTGAACTTGCGACTACGCGATGTAGCAACGCCTACATGGCTCTGTCGTTGGCGGATGATATGGTGGATGTGGTCGCTTGTTAAGGTTTCGTTGGCAGCACAATTGGCTGTAGCTCCATTGTCAATGTATTATTTCGGTACATTCCCTTGCTACTTTCTGCTAACTAATTTTGTTGCTATACCGTTGGCAACGATTATTGTATATAGCTCAATAGTGATGTATGCTTTAGGTTTTTGTGCGTGGATGCAAGGTATGGTGGCAATGTTTGTAGGATGGATGGCAACGCTGATGAATGCGTCGCTTGGATTTATAGCCTCCCTGCCAGGCGCCTGTATGTATGGCATACATATAAACGCAAGGCAGGTGTGGCTGATGTATGCGCTACTGCTGGTAGCGTATTTAATGTCGTATTATATTGAACGCAGGAACATAACTACTGCGTCGCGGTCGGCTTTGGACAAGTTGTAGAACTTCAAGGCTGAGCTGTATGCATGAGAGTTCTTTGAGTAGGCGTGCCACATGATAGCCTCAACCTCATTGCGTGCACGACAGTCGTGCAGACGCTCTGTACCCGAACCGTTGACACCGGCAAGTCCGCGACCCCACAATGGAGTTGTACGGCACCATGAATTATGGATGTCGTTGATCATATAGAGCTTGTGCTGCATCATGTCCGAGTAAGGATAGATGGTCTGGTTGGCATAACGCGGCAACTTCTTGTCAGCAATCATGGTTGGTGTCCAGTAGTTGTCGGAGCCTGTCTTCCATGACGGGCGGTGGCAGCTGGCGCAACCAATCTCATTGAATACCTTCTTGCCCTGCTGCACACGAGCGTCATTGAGGTTACGTGCACGTGGAATAGCCAATCCACGATGCCATACCATGAAGTCGTAGAACTTGTCAGCCGACATCTCAGGCTCGAATTTGTGCCATTCGTTGTCAAACTGGTTGGTGCTCGGCTTAAGCAGATTCTCTACCTTTTCGGCTATCTTGTCGTCGGTATCAGCCCAGAAAGGCGATGTCGGGTCTTTCTTTATCTTCTCAATCACCTCCTTGTCGGCTGCCATTGCTGCTGCCCAAGCATCTGTAGTGTAAAGCTTCGGACGGTCGGGACGTGTAACGTTGGTGATATTCCATATAGCGTTAGCACCAGGTCCGTCTTGAAGTGTGGCACGTGTCAAGGCATATGTGAAACGCTTAATCATATTCTTGCCTTTCCCGCCATCGGCATACTTACCAGTACCTTTTGTTGCTGTATACCATGCGCCGGCGGCAAAGTCGTTGGCATTGGCATCCCAGAAGTTAGGGTTGACGTATTCGCTAACATCAGATACTTTTGCAATGTTCTTGTAGTAGTTGGCTGTTGATGCATACTGTGCCTTTATGTCGTCCTCGGTAATGGCATCGAGCAGACCGGTTCCAATAACACCGATGGTCGACTCCACACGAACTGCCACAGCCTTGTTGTCAGTGTCGTAAGGATTCGGAGTTGTGCGGAAGGCAGAACGCGGTATGGAAATCTCAGGATAGATGAGGTCGTACGATTCGCCGTCAGGGAACTTCATCGGCAGTCCGCTCTCCATGGCTGTGACGTGGTGCCACCGCATCTTTATCTGGCTCTCGTCAATAGGAGCCTTGAAAGGCTCCGTAGCTTGTGTCTGTGGCATGCCAGTCACTTCAGCCACAAAATTACCATCGTTGCTGTTGGCTCCATCAGTAGGATGATAAACAGCAAGCAGATAACCATTGCCGTTGCCATACTGTGTGGTGTATGAGTCCATGCGACGACCATGTCCGTAGTTGGGATGGCAGTCGAGGCATGAACGGCGTACTGAAGCAGGACCAAGACCACCAAAGCCTGATGCTGCTGATGTAAACTGACGCTCAAAGAACTTCTCGCCAGCATTAAAGTTGTCGATAAGTCCCTGCTCAGTTACTGCAGGAGTCTCGTCTTCATAACAACCAGAAGTAACATTGTCGGTTGTGCCAAGCTCGCCGCCTGGATACCATTCCTCCTTAGAGAAGTTGCCTACTGCCTGACCTACATACTTAGCGTCAGACTCGATTGGGTCTTCGCCATTTCCGCCAGGTGTAGGATCATCGTCAGAACATGATACCATTGAAAGCGACAAGCACATTGCCAGCGATCCGAAGATGTAAATTTTCTTATTCATAATGTATTTAGATAATTTTGTTGTTCAAACGTAATAGGTGGGTATGACATTAACTGCCATACCCACGCAAGTATTTAATACTGATATGTGTTAGATAGCGTCCTGCAAGTTAATCCATGAACCGGCTTTGTTGATCTCCTTGTCAAGAGCAGATACTGCGTCGATGCAATCCTTAACGCGCTGTGCTCCCGGCTCCTCAACAAACGACTTGCCGCTGTTCTGGGCTGTTTCAAGAGCCTGGATGGCAGCATTGAGGGCATTGACAAGGTTGTTATAGCCTGAGTAGTTCATCTTCTTCAGAAGGCTCAACATAGAATTCTCTACAGGTGTTGTGGCTTTGATGTCGCGTGTGCCATAGAGAGAGTTCTTGATTGAATAGATGTTGTCCTGATAGTCGATGAACGAACGGTGGCTGTAAGGTGACTCGATATAGTCCTTGCTATCCTCTGTTGGGTTACCTTGATTGGTAGCAACACGATAAGCCTGACCCAACTTCTGGTCGGCTACCTCAGCACAGATGTTTGAGCAACCGCCTACGAAGATTTGATTCATAGTGCCCTGCCATGAGGTATAGCCTGTTGTAGACGACGGAGAGAGCAAGTTCTGACCAAAGCACATTGTGCCGTTTGATGCAAGACCGTTGTAGCGGAGTGTGCTGAACACGTAGCTACCCTCGCCGCTGAGGATTGCCTTTGTCTCGTTGCTTGCTGCGCTACCCATCCATGTGAACTCAAGAAGAGCTGTGATGTTGCGAACGTCAGCAGCTACAGCCTGAAGGAAGGCAAGCTCGTCTATACCCCTTACTGATGTCACGCCCTCGTCGGTATCATTAGCCTTGAGAGCCTCAACAGTACGCTGTGCACCATTGCGGAAGAGCACGAACTCCATACCATGGAAACCAAGTACCGACTGGAACTCTGTGTTGTGCTCAGAAACAAACTTGGCAGGGTTCTCGCTCTTGAAACCTGCGATAAGGTTCTCGTTCGTGAGCGCCCTCTCAAGCTCGTCACGGTCGAGTGGCCATGAGTCGATATGTGGGTCAAGCTCGTTGTCTGTTGCCGAACCGAAGAGGAATGCCTCGCTGCGCTCCCACTCCTGACGTGTGTTCTTGAATGCCTCACATGCTGCATTAATCTCGTTCTGTGTCATTGTGCCTGCTTCGGCTGACTTATATAGGGTCTGTGCTGCACTATAGAGTGTGCGTGCATTAGAGGCAAGAGCCTGGTATGTAGGATAAACAACTTCCTGCACGTAGTTCTTTGCCACCTTCTGCATCTCCTTGTCCGAGCTGCTTATTGATGTTGTGGCCTGACCAACATCAGGAAGGTCGAATTCCCCGTTGCCGCCATTGTCGCTGCTACAAGCTGTAAATCCAATTGTCATGGCTCCAAGAAGGAACGCCATTACGAAATTCTGAATCTTTTTCATCTTTTTACTATTTATTATTATTGTTGGTTATCCTTTTTTTTAGAGGAACTGTCCTTGATAAGCTACACCGATGTTTAATGCTGGCTCATCGTTATACTGCGATTTGAACTTGCGGTAGCTGTATTCTGCCTTTACGCAGACCTGCGGCAGGGGGTAATAGTTAAGGCCACCGGCGAAAATCTTCTTGCTTGTATATTCTTTCGAACTGCCAATACATGAGTTGTAATACTCAAAATGTCCGAACACATAAAGCTTCTGTCTGTCGGAGCGCAACTTTGCAATCTGTGAGAAGATATCGTAGCCAACCTCAATGCTTGTGGCTATTGCATGTGAACCGAACACCTGGTTGCTCTCGTATGGCTTCACGTACTGTGTGCCAGGCTTGCGTATAGCGCTGATGGTTTTAGCGTCGCTCACATATCCATAGTCTGCATTGCCTCGTGCCACCCAGTTGTGGGCATTGTACGTGAAGTCGAATGCTCCAAGGTAGATGTTACCCTTAATGTTCTTGTTCTTACCGGTCTCCATGTCGTGAGGAACGGCGTTGTGCATAGACTGTCCGTAGTAGCCGCTAATGCCAAGTCGCAAGCCTGGTATGGTGTAGTTGTCTATACGGGCTGAAAATCCGTATTTGTTGGCTGTCTCAAACTCAAACGGCTTTGTTGTGCCCGGCTTTATCCACTGGTCGCGTGAGAACTGCCATGCATCCAGACCTGCAACCATCTGTGCTTCGTAACGGAAATCGCCTATATGACCCCACAACGATACACCAGTCTGATGCCAAGTACATGGCAGAATGGTGTTTTCGCCCTCAGGACGATATACGGTGAAGAAGTTGAGTGGCTCATGATAAGCGTTGGTGAGGCCGAACGGCACTACAATATGGCCGGCACGAACGTTGAGGAAACGTCCGAATGACTTCTGAATCCAGAACTGCTCAAGTTCTACTTCGCCACCGCGTTCCTGTTCCTGCTCAAACTCAATAGCCTCTTCTGCTTCGTATTCTATTGCCGAACCGGTACCGCCATGCTCGAATTCAATCTCAGTACCAAGGCTCCAACCCTTACCGAAGTTGTAACCGAGATATATAACGGCATGAGGTATATCGAAACGTCCGTGGCTTGGGTCGTTCTTGCGACTGCTTGCCGAACTGTAGCGGTTGCCTGAGTCGCTGTAGAAATTGCGGCTGAATGCAGCTTCACCATAACCGCCAATGCTGAGGCGATTGCCCTTGGCATGCTGCATAACACTGTCGGCTGCTACTGTCTGTGCCTGAATGGCAAGCGGAGAACACATTGCTGCAGCGCAAGCCATAGTAACGATAGTCGTCTTCATAATTCTCTTGTTTTTTAATGATTTTTTGCGATTGCAAAGGTATTATGAATAAAAAAGGTGAGCAATACCTAAATTTTGGTAAATAAAAAATTCAAAATACCTACATATAGTGATTGTCTGTTTCGTCGTTTTTTTGTTATTTTGCACCTGTTATATAATATAATGTATAGCATGGCTGTTTTACAATAATCGTACAGCCATAATTTTTAGGTAAAAAAGATACACAGGTAATAATCAGACAAACATGAAGCAACAGAAAATGTATGAGCCCGAGGACAAGATGATTTCTCTTATCAGGGACAACTACAACCTTCTGCAGAGCCTTGGCAGCTTCGGCATCAGCCTCGGTTTTGGCGATAAGACAGTAAGTCAGGTGTGCGAGGAACAGCATGTTGACACATATACATTCCTTGCGGTGGTGAACTTTACGATTAATGGTTACCGCGATTTTGATGATGCATCGCGATTGTCGATGCCTACGCTGTTGCATTATCTTAAGGCGAGCCATGCCTATTATATCGACTTCCAGCTGCCGTTTATACGCAAGGAACTTGCAGAAGCGCTCGACGAGAACGACAATCTGGCACGTCTCATAATGAAGCTGTATGATGAATATGCACGCTCTATAACTACACACATGCGTCACGAGGAGCGAGTGGTCTACCCTTATGTAGAGGCTTTGCTTGAAGGCAAGTCCATCGGCGACTTCGAGATAGACATGTACTCGAAGCATCATAGCCAGGAGGGCAACAAACTGCGTGAGTTGAAGAGCATCATCATCAAATATCTGCCCAGCGACGGATTGCACAACAATCAACTTTCGGCCACTCTCTATGATATATATAATAATGAGGAATGGCTTGCGTTGCATGCCCAGGTAGAGGAACAGATATTCATTCCTGCTGTACGACGTCTTGAGCATAAGTCGAAACAAAGTGATGTGACGGCTAAAATTTCAGATATGATCAGTCGAAACCAGGAAGGCTCAGAGGCTCTTGGCGAACGTGAGAAGGATGTAATTGTAGCCTTGGTGCAGGGAATGACCAACAAGGAAATAGCCGACCATCTGTGCATATCGGTTAATACAGTCATAACTCATCGACGCAACATTGCGCGTAAGTTGCAGATACACAGCCCGGCAGGACTGACCATTTATGCAATAGTTAATAACTTGGTTGATATTTCTTCTGTGAAGTTGTAAAATCGTAGTACAATTAACAAGATTTAAGGCGGAAAATTTTTCCGCTTTTTTTTATTGTTTGTGTATAAAGGTATCGTTTTTTTGTATTATCTTTGCAGTCGTTTCCAAGACATAAAACGAATAACTTTTATTTTTCGGAATTAAAGAAAGTTTTCCAAAACGGAAAACTTTTGCTCTTCGAAAATTTCAAAAGTTTTCCCAAAAGTGTAACTTGGGCAATCACTATGACTTGATAAGATTGACTTAAAAAAACTATATATAACAATGAAAGATTTTATAATAACCAAGCGCGACGGATCGCAAGACCGTTTCTCTTTAGATAAAATAATGAACGCTATTATCAAAGCGTTTCAGTCGGTAGATGAACCAGTTGACTTGAGTGCTATCTCTAAGATACTCAGTCACTTGAATATAAGCGAGGGCATCACTGTAGAGGATATTCAGAACCAGGTGGAAGAGGCTCTTATGCGCGAGGATTATTATAAAGTCGCCAAGTCGTTTATGCTCTATCGCCAGCGCCACAATGAAGATCGCGAGACTCTCGAGAAGTTGAAGTTTCTGACAGATTATTGCAAAGCATCGAATGCTGCAACCGGTTCGAAGTTTGACGCAAATGCAAACGTTGAGCATAAAAACATTGCCACACTTATCGGCGAACTTCCCAAGTCAGGCTTTATTCGCTTGAACCGTCGCATGCTTGTCGACCGTATCAAGCAGATGTACGGCAAAGAACTCGCCAATGAGTATATTGACAAGCTCACACATCACTTTATATATAAGAACGACGAGACATCGCTTGCCAACTATTGTGCGTCAATAACAATGTATCCGTGGCTTGTCAACGGTACAGGCCCTATCGGTGGCAACTCTACAGCACCTACAAACATCAAGTCGTTCTGTGGCGGATTCGTCAATATGGTATTCATGGTATCGAGCATGTTGAGCGGTGCTTGCGCAACACCAGAGTTCCTCATGTACTTCAACTACTTCATTGGTAAGGAGTACGGTCTTGATTACTGGAAGGAACCAGACCGCGTCGTTGACCTCTCACTTAAACAGCGTACCATCGATAAGGTGATAACCGACTGCTTCGAGCAGATTGTTTACTCAATCAATCAGCCTACTGGTGCACGCAATTATCAAGCTGTGTTCTGGAATGTGGCTTATTATGACAAACCATACTTTGAAAGTCTCTTTGGCGAATTTGTATTCCCAGACGGCTCAAGACCTGATTGGGCGGGACTTTCATGGTTGCAGAAGCGCTTCATGAAGTGGTTTAACAAGGAGCGTACGAAGGCTGTGCTCACATTCCCGGTTGAGACAATGGCGTTGCTTACCAAGGATGGCGATGTGATTGATAAGGAGTGGGGCGACTTTACAGCCGAGATGTACTCTGAGGGACACTCGTTCTTCACATATATGAGTGACAATGCTGACTCGCTGAGCTCATGCTGCCGCTTGCGCAACGAGATTCAGGACAACGGCTTCAGCTACACACTCGGTGCCGGTGGCGTGTCTACTGGTTCGAAGAGCGTGCTCACCATCAACCTCAACCGTTGCATACAGTATGCTGTAAAGAACGGTCTTGACTATGCCGAATACCTTTCGGAGGTTATCGATCTCTGCCATAAGGTGCAGCTGGCATACAACGAGAACCTCAAGGATTTGCAGAAGCAGGGTATGTTGCCGCTGTTTGATGCCGGCTATATAAATATGAGTCGTCAGTATCTCACAATCGGTGTGAACGGACTTGTTGAAGCCGCAGAGTTCATGGGACTTAAGATCAACGACAATCCCGACTATCTGCACTTTGTACAGAAAGTGCTTGGACTCGTAGAGAAGTATAACAAGCAGTATCGTTCGAAGGAGGTTATGTTCAACTGCGAGATGATTCCAGCCGAGAATGTGGGCGTTAAGCATGCCAAGTGGGACCGTGAGGACGGCTATTTCGTACCGCGCGACTGCTACAACAGCTACTTCTATGTTGTAGAGGACGACTCGCTCAACATCGTTGACAAGTTCAAGTTGCACGGAGCTCCGTACATCGAGCACCTCACAGGTGGTTCGGCTCTGCATATGAACCTTGAGGAACACCTTTCACAACCGCAGTATCGCCAGTTGCTGCGTATCGCTGCCAAGGAAGGATGCAACTACTTTACATTCAACATTCCTAACACTATCTGCAACGATTGTGGTCATATCGACAAGCGATACCTTAAGGAATGCCCCGTATGTCATAGCAAAAACATCGACTATATGACACGTATCATCGGCTATCTGAAGCGTGTGAGCAACTTCTCGCAGGCTCGTCAGGAGGAGGCCAAGCGTCGTTATTATGCCGAGGTAGACAAGGAGTTGAGCGAGGCTTAAGTTAAATACAAGATTAAAAACATCCCTTTAAATAAGAATATAGACAATGCTGAATTATCTGAATACTGGAATCGTTTTCCAGGAGATACCCGACGAGGTGACGCTGTCAATCAACATCACCGGATGTCCATGCCGCTGTCCTGGCTGTCACAGCCAGTATCTGTGGGAGAACATTGGTCAACCGCTTACGCCGATGGTTCTCGACCAGTTTATGAAACAGTATGGTGGTGAGATAACTTGCATTTGCTTCATGGGCGGCGATGCCGATCCTAAGTACGTAAGCCAGCTTGCACAGTATCTGCATCGGGAACATGAGAATCTGAAGGTGGCTTGGTATAGTGGTCGACAGCAGTTTCCGAAGAACATACGCAAGCGCGATTTCGACTACATCAAGCTCGGTCCGTATATCGAACATCTTGGTTGTCTGAAGGATCGCACCACCAATCAGCGTCTATACAAGCGTGCTGTAGGCGATGATTTCACCGATATAACATCACGTTTTTGGAAGAAATAATGACTAACGAAATCTGTAAAAAGCCAAGTATAGCAATCGTCGACCCCAACACACTCGCTGTGTTGGGGTTGACTCATTTATTGAAGTCGGTAATGCCGATGATGGAAATCGACGCGTTCGCATCGTTTGCCGAGCTTGAGGCAAACCATCCCGAACGTTATTTTCATTACTTTGCCGATATGCGCATAGTGCTTGCCCACATGGCTTTCTTTCAAAATATGCGCCACAAGACCATTGTTCTCGCAAGCTCAGCCGTTGATGATGCTTCGGCTTTGGGTTCGTTTCACACCATTTGCACCAATCTGCCTGAGAAGCAATTGCTTCGCTCAATCCTGATGCTCGAACAGCATGCCCATGCCAATGGTAGAAATCTGCCGCCGGTGGTTCATGTCCGCAATGAGAATGCTGTGTCGTTGTCGTCGCGCGAGATTGAAGTGATGTCGCTTGTGGTGAAGGGATATATAAACAAAGAAATCGCCGACCAACTCAATTTGAGTCTGCCGACGATTATATCGCATCGTAAGAACCTTATGTCGAAGCTCGGTCTTCGCAGCGTTTCGGCCCTTACGATTTATGCCGTTATGCACGGATATGTTGATGTGAATGACATCAGAACGCTTTCTCTATAATAGTGCGCACTCCTTTGATTTTGGCGCCTTTTGAAATCTTCACTATGCGGTCGGCCGTCTTGCGTTCTACGGCCACATAGGCATAGCGCTCATATACGTCGATGCGTCCTATCTCGCTGCCTTCCACTCCGCATGTCTTGCACAAATAGCCAAGAATGTCGCCCTTCGATATCTTGTCTTTCTTTCCTTTACCTATATATATAGTAGCCATGCGCGGCAACGGCACACGTTTCTTGCTGTTGTCGTCAAGCTTGTATTCCTCTGTTTTCTCCTTGACGTATTCAGGCAGATGTTCCTCGGGGCCAATCAGCATGAATGCGCGACCCGTTGCATCCCATCGTCCGGTACGTCCTACGCGGTGGATGTATTCGTCTTCGCCCACGGGCAGGTTGTAGTGTACTACGTTTGCTATGTCGGGGATGTCGAGTCCGCGTGCTGCGAGGTCGGTTCCGACGAGAATGTTTGCCGAACCATTGGCAAAGCGGTAGATGGCTTCCTCACGTTCGCGTTGCTCCTTGCCTCCGTGGAAGTCGCTGACAACGTATCCCTCGTTGCGCAGAAACTGACTCACACGCTCCACTCCGTCTCGATAGTTCATGAATACGATAGTCTGCTGATTGCCGAAGCTGCGCAGCAGTGTGTCGAGAGTGCCGAGCTTGTCGCGCTCAGGACATTGCACGGTGTACAGACCTATGCGGTCGGGTGTCTGCTCCTCGTCCGTGAGGTGGTTGATGTTGATGGTACGCTGCATGCGAACGAACGAAGGCATCTCGTCGGAATCGGTTGCCGAGAGCAGTATTCGGCGCTCAATGTTGGGCAGACTTTCCAAAGCCTTCTGCATTTCGGCGCGGAATCCCATGCGCAGACACTTGTCAAACTCGTCGAGTACGAGCCAGCGTACACTCTCGGCGTTGATGTTGAGCTTGTCGATATGGTCGTTGAGTCGGCCTGGAGTGGCGAACACTATCTGTGGCTTGGTGCGCATTATCAGTCGGTGCTCGTCCATTGTGGCGCGACCGCCGTACAGGCAAGCCGAGCGCAGACCGCTGCCCATGCTCTGGAATACCTCGTGCGACTGCAGGGCCAGCTCTCTGCCAGGCACAATCACAACCGCTTGCACCTCGTCGCTGCCTGCATTGAGGCGCGAGGCGATAGGCAACAGATAGGCAAGAGTCTTGCCGCTGCCGGTAGGAGCCAGCACCACGACGTCCTTGTCGGAGTGCAGAATGGCGTCGGATGTTTCTTCCTGCATCGCATTAAGGCTGTCGATGCGTAGCTTTTGCAGTATGTTTTCTATGTTCATTGTCTTGTTGTTAATTGTTATTGAATGTTTGTATGCCACCACTGTATGGTGGGTTTACAGCACCGGGGCAAGCAGATGGGCAAACCATCCTACGAATTTCTGCCACGGTGTGCGGAATTTCTTCCACTTCTTTGGGGTGAGCAGGAAGCTCTTTGTCTTGTCGCGGTCGAACATCTTGGACAGTTGTGCGGTGGTGCAGCGGTCGATTATCACGGCATTCTCTTCGTAGTCGAAGCGCAGGCTGCGCGAATTGAGATTTGCGCTACCCACAGTACAGAAGCGTCCGTCCACCATTATAATCTTGGTGTGATGAAATCCCGGTTCGTAGATGTACACGTCTACTCCGTGCTTCATCAGTTTATGGACGTTGTAGAACACGCAGTCGGGCGTAAGCGGAATGTCGCTGTGTGCCGAAACCATCACTTCCACCTTTACGCCACGCTTCACAGCCCGTCGCAGAGCTTTCTTCAGCGTATGGTTGAGCGTGAGGTAGGGGTTGACAAGCTTGATGCTGTCCTGCGCATAGTTGATGGCATTGGTGTAGAATGTTCGTATAATCTTGTTTGATGTGCGCGGTTCGCGGTTGATTATGCCCACCATCTTCTTGCCGGCAGAGCTGCAGGTGTCGGGCTTGAGTCCTTTGAAGTAGTATCCGCCGTGTATTCCGCGGAAGTACTTTGCGCCGTGTATGTTCTGCTTGGCAGTCTTGTTCCACATTCTGAGGAATATGGCTTGCAGCGTGTTCACCTCTTCGCCGTCGATACGACAGTGCATGTCGCGCCATTCGCCCACCTGCTTGGTGCCTTTGATGTAGTAGTCTGCCACGTTCATTCCGCCCGTGTAGGCTATCTGTCCGTCGATGACAACAATCTTGCGGTGGTCGCGATGCAGCACGTGATTAATCCATGGAAAGCGTACGGGGTCGAATTCGAATATCTCGATGCCTTTGGAGCGTATGCTCTTGATGTGGCGTTTCAGCAGCGGTTGGTTGTTTGAGTCGTTGCCGAATCCGTCGAACAGTGCGCGCACTTCAACTCCTTCCTTTGCCTTCTCAGCGAGCAGGTCGAACAGGAGTGAGGCTATTGAGTCGTTGCGAAAGTTGAAGTATTCCAGATGGATGCTGCTTCGTGCCTGTCGTATAGCCTGAAACATGTCGTCGAATTTCTCCTGACCGCTCATCAGCAGAGTCACGCTGTTGTCGTCCGAAAACTTCACGCCCTCCTCTTCCAGCTTGTCTACTATGAGCGAGTCGCTTGTTTGGGCCGACACTTCAGCCATTGTGCACAGGCAAGCGATAAAAGTAATTATTATTGATTTCAATCTCATTATTATATATATAATATGTGTGCAAAGGTACTACAATTTTTTGTACCTATGTATTGCTATTCCATAAAACATATAGTAAATTGGAGATTTGAAACACTTTTTGCCGTATGTTATTATTCGTAACGCTCTGTGGGCTTGCTTTGTTTATGACGTTGGCACCCCATCGTTCTGCGGTTTGTTTCTGCCCGAAATTCTGTTGTGCTGAAAATGTAATCCTTTTGGGTTGCAAAAGGAGTCCTTTTGAAGTGTAAAAGGAGTCCTTTTGAAGTGCAAAACGAGTCCTTTTGGAGAGTAAAACGAGTCCTTTTTGAGAGCAAAAGGAGTCCTTTTGGTTTTTGCAGGTTTTACTGTTGGCGATAGATGTATAAAAACAGAAGCGCCTTGAGAGCGTAAAGTCATTCTTGGTCAATGCTTTAACGCTTTCAAGGCGCTTGTTTATGTCGTTCTGTCCGAATGCTTCCGGATGGTGCCGGAATGAGTTATTCGGCTGATACGAATTCGTCGAGGAATCGTGTGTCGTTCTCTGAGAACATACGGAGGTCTGCCACGCGATACTTAAGGTTGGTGATGCGCTCAATGCCGAGACCGAAAGCGTAGCCGGTATAAACCTTGCTGTCGATGCCGCAAGCCTCAAGAACGTTGGGGTCTACCATACCGCAACCGAGAATTTCTACCCATCCGGTGTGCTTGCAGAAGCCGCAACCCTTGCCGCCGCAGATGTGGCACGAGATGTCCATTTCTGCACTTGGCTCGGTGAAGGGGAAGTAGCTTGGGCGCAGACGTATCTTGGTGTCCGGACCGAACAGCTCGCGAGCGAAGGTGAGGAGCACCTGCTTGAGGTCGGTGAACGATACGTTCTTGTCGACATACAGTCCTTCGAGCTGATGGAAGAAGCAGTGTGCGCGTGCCGAGATTGCCTCGTTGCGGTATACACGACCCGGGCAGATAACGCGGATAGGCGGCTGCTGGTGCTCCATGATGCGGCTCTGGTCGTTGGATGTATGCGAGCGGAGCAGGATATTCTTAGTTACGTCGTTGGGGTTCTGCTCGATGAAGAACGTGTCCTGCATATCGCGAGCGGGGTGATCGGCTGCGAAGTTGAGCTTGGTGAACACGTGCAGGTCGTCGTCAATCTCCGGTCCTTCTGCCAGTGTGAATCCCATACGTTGGAATATGTCGATGATTTGGTTCTTGACAATGTTGAGCGGGTGGCGTGTACCGAGCTGTATTGGGTATGCCGAACGGGTCAGGTCGAAGTCGTCAGCCGACTCTTCTGCCACCTCGTTCTGCTCTTTCAGCTCGTTGATTTTCTGCATTGCGAGCTGCTTCAGCTCGTTAATCTTCATTCCGACAGTCTTCTTCTGGTCGGCAGCCACATTGCGGAAGTCGGCCATGAGAGCCGTAATCTCGCCTTTCTTGCTTAGATATTTCAGTCTGAGCTGTTCAATCTCCTCGGCATTGCTTGCCTTGAGATTGCCCACTTCTTGAAGAAGTTGGTCTATCTTTTCTAAAATCATATCTTTGTATTTTATATTTTGCTTTGAAATTCAGTGCAAAGGTAACATTTTTTGGTATAATAAAGAACTATATCGAAATAAAGTTGTACTTTTGCCGAAAATTTGAGGGATGTAATTAAGTCCACAATGTAGTATGAAAAAAGGTGTTTTGATTGTTGTGTGTGCCATTGTGGCATGCATGATTTGTTTTTCTTCGGCAGGATGTTCAGACAAGAAGCCTGCGGTGGTGGCCGATTCTGACAGTGTCCGTACTGACAGTGTAGAGGCGATGGCCGACACTTTGGATCAGATTATAGCCGAGGCTCCTATGCCAAAGGCGGCTGACGAGCTGTTCGACGACTTCTTCTTCAACTTCGCGGCAAATCGTAAGTTGCAGATGAAGCGCATCGTTTTCCCGTTGCCGGTAGTCAATGGCAACGACACCACGTTCGTTCCGAAGAAGCGTTGGAAGATGGAGCATTTCTTCATGCATCAGGATTTCTACACGCTTATATTCGACAATATGCGTCAGATGAATGTTGTCAAGGACACAACGATAGGCCATGTAGTGGTGGAGCGCATCAATCTGCCGCGCCATCATGTGCGTCAGTATGTGTTCAATCGCATACGTGGACAGTGGATGATGACGTCTGTGGTCAACACCAGTATGCACAACAGCCAGAATGCGTCGTTCCTGGCGTTCTATCACAAGTTTGTCAACGACACGACGTTCCAGGTGGCAAGCATCAACGACCCGCTTCAGTTCACAGGTCCTAATCCCGACGACGACTTCGGAAGCATGGAGGGCATCCTGGCGCCCGAACAATGGCTGTCGTTTGCACCCGAACTGCCGCATTCCACCATATATAATATACTCTACGGACAGAAGTATTCGGAGAGCAATCAGAAGATATTCGTCATCCGCGGCATTGCCAACGGTCTGGAGACCGAGCTGACTTTCCGCCGCAAGGGTAGACATTGGAAACTAATGAAACTGATAATGTAATGAAGGACATACTCGATTGCAGCCTTTTGGCGCACAATACGTTCGGCATTGAGGCTCGATGCCGTCGCTTTCTTGAGTTTGATACTGTAGACGAGGCTCGTCAGGTGGCGGGCATCCTCGCCCATACTGATATGCCGTTCATCATCGTTGGCGAGGGCAGCAACCTGCTTCTCACCCGCGACTTCGAAGGCATTGTGGTTCATTCTGCCATACGCGACAAGGCTATGGTAATGGCTGACGCTTGCGCTGGGAATGCCGACGACGTGTTCGTAAGCTACGGTTCGGGCGTGACATGGGACGATGTCGTGGCTGAGAGCGTGGCAAACGGATGGCACGGAGCCGAAAACCTCTCGCTCATTCCGGGCGAAGTGGGAGCCAGTGCCGTTCAGAACATAGGTGCGTATGGTGCCGAAGCCAAGGACTTGATATTCGATGTGGAGGCGGTGGAGATAGCTACGGGCAATGTTGTGCGTCTGTTCAATGCCGACTGCGAGTATGCTTATCGTCAGAGCCGATTCAAGCACGAGTGGAAAAACAAGTTCCTCATTACGCATGTCACCTACCGCTTCTCGCGCACCTTCACTCCCGACCTTGACTACGGCAATATCCGCCATTCGCTCGAAAGCAAGGGCATAGCAATGCCTACTGCCGAACAGTTGCGCCAGACCATCATCGAGATACGTCAGGCAAAGTTGCCCGACCCTAAGGTTATGGGCAATGCAGGCAGTTTCTTCATGAATCCCGTGGTGGACCGCGACGTGTACGAGCGCCTTGCAGCACAATACGAGGGTATGCCGCATTATGTGGTTGACCCGGAGCACATCAAGATTCCAGCAGGATGGATGATTGAGCAGTGCGGATGGAAGGGACGTTCGCTCGGTAGGGCAGGGGTTCACGACCGTCAGGCCCTTGTGCTTGTAAATCGTGGCGGAGCTACGGGCGGCGAAGTGGTGACGCTTTACGAGCAGATAATAAAGGACGTGAAAGCCAAGTTCGGAATCGAAATTCATCCTGAGGTGAACGTCATATAAAGGAAAAGTGAAAAGGGAAAAGTGAAAAGGGAAAAGCACAGCGCATGCAGGCATATTGATTTTTCACTTTTCTCTTTTCACTTTTCCCTTTTCGTTTGATGCTGCAATAGGATTTATAACTCTTCATATTTTTCGTTTCACATTTTCATGGATACTTCACACACCACTTCCGATTCTTCACACGGCACTCTTTACTCTTCACTCTTCACTCACAACTCTTCACTTAAGGTGACCCTCTTGGGCACAGGAACGTCGGGTGGAGTTCCGTCGTTGGGATGTCAGTGTGAGGTTTGTCGCAGTACTGACCCGCGCGACCACCGTCTACGTTGCGTAGCCCTTGTCGAGTCAGCCACTACACGTGTGCTCATAGATTGCGGACCCGACATACGCCAGCAGCTCATGCCGCTGCCCTTCAAGCCGTTCGACGCAATCCTCATGACTCATATCCACTACGACCACGTGGGAGGCATCGACGATTTGCGCCCCTTCTCGGTGTTCGGACCGATACGGCTTTATGGCGACGACAAGACGTGCAGACAGATTCATAATGTAATGCCATATTGCTTTGGCGACCATCTCTATCCAGGTGTGCCACGACTCGAAATGCACGAGATATTCCCACATGTGCCTTTGCATATAGGCGATTTGACCATTGTGCCCATACAGGTGATGCACGGCAAGCTGCCGATACTCGGTTTCCGCATCGGAACGTTTGCCTATATCACCGACATGAAGACCATTGCCGAGACCGAACTGCCCTATCTCGAAGGAGTGGAGACACTTGTTGTCAATGCTTTGCGATTTGAGAAGGAGCACCACTCGCACCAGTTGGTCGACGATGCCGTACGCTTTGCGCATAGTATAGGTGCCAAGCGCACTTACATAACACACGTGTGCCACCATATCGGACTCTATACCGATGCACAGCAGCGCATGCCTGAAGGCGTGACGCTGGCTTATGACGGACAGGTGATAACCGTCTGAAGCAGGCAGATGAAGCCCCTTGGGGCAAAAGGACTGCTTTTAACAATCTTTATGTGCCATACACAACGCATATTATAATATATTTTGTAATTTCGCAGCTAAATGGCATACTACACCATTTAAAATGGCACCCGAATGCGGTGCTGTAACATAGAACATTAAAAACAAAAATTCTAATAACTACATTGGTATGAAGAAATCATTGGTATTGTGCGCAGGTGTCTGCGTGGCATTGTCTTTCACAAGCTGTAAGTCGAACGAGAGTGCCTATAAGAAAATGTACGATAAGGCTCAGGCCAAGCACGAGCAGCCGGCTGCTCAGCCAGTTCAGGAGCAGGCTCCGGTAGTAGCTCCGCTCGTAGAGAAGCCAGCAAATCAGGCTACTGTTATCGACAATTCTGACAACGTAGCTGTACGTTCGGAGGATTTCACTCTTGTTAGCGGCTCAGGTTTGAGCAACTTCAGTGTGGTTGTAGGTTCATTCTCGGTTAAGGCTAACGCCGAGGGTCTCCAGAGCCAGCTCAACAACGCAGGCAAGAACGCCCAGATTGTGTACAACTCAGAGCGCGGTCTCTATCGCGTAGTAGCTGCTACATTCGCAACAAAGAGTGAGGCTGCAAGCTCACGCGACCAGCTCATCGGCCAGTATCCAGGTGCTTGGTTGCTGTATAAGAAGTAATTGTATTTCAAATGTTAAGTGTTAATTGTTAAGTGTTAGTGGCACTTACGGTCTAACATTTAACATTTAACATTTAACACTTAACACTTATAATAGATTGTCTCGAATACTTTCAATTGACTACGGCAAGAAGCGCACTGGCTTGGCAGTTACCGATCCATTGCAGATAGTTCCAGGCGGATTGGCCACTGTGGCAACGTCCGACCTTATGAAATATCTTAAGGATTACGTCTCGCGCGAGCCTGTTGAGCGCATTGTCATAGGCGAACCACGCCAGATGAACGGCCAGCCGAGCGAGAACTTGGCGCGTGTCCAGCAGTTTGTTTCGCAATGGCGCAAGCAAATGCCCGATATTCCCATTGAGTTTTTTGATGAGCGCTTCACGTCGGTACTTGCCCATAAGGCGATAATCGATAGCGGCATTGGCCGTAAGGCACGCCAGAACAAGGCGCTGGTAGACGAGATAAGTGCAACGATTATTCTGCAGGATTACCTGCGTTCGAAGGGTTTGTAACCTTTCTATATACAAAAAACTGAGGCTATGGCTAGGGTGTTCAAAATTTAGATATAAATCTGACATAAAAAGTGCAAGAATTCAGCTCGTTAAGTTGCTGACATTTAAC
>URDM01000028.1 GCA_900546575.1 uncultured Prevotella sp. | reverse complement strand
GTTTCAGAACGAGCTTCCAAATTAGAGTTTAAAGTCAAACAAACTTGACGGTTCGTTTTTCTTCTACCCAAGAATGAATTTCTTCATTCTCGCTTCTTGTACTACTTTATCTGTCTTATGTAAATCTTTTCAAAGAACTCTTTCTTTATTCGCTTTTCCCGAACTCTTCTCAATCTCGTTTTGTTTGAGGTGTCGTTCGTTCTCGAAAGCGGATGCAAAGGTATGACTTTTATTTGAATCTCCAAAACTTTCACTGAGAAAATGCTTAATTTTATTAGTATTTTAACAGTTGTTTACACATAAGAGTCTATTTGGACTGGCTACACATTATATTATATATATAGGCAGATCATGTTATATTTAAACAGAAAAGACTTTGCTTTAAAAAAGGAGTCCTTTTGGAGTGCAAAAGGATTACATTTGGAAGGCAAAAGGACTCCTTTTGCATGGTAAAAGGGGTACATTTGAAGTGCAAAAGGGGTCCTTTTGGAAAATGTTAAGTGTTAAGTGATAAATATTAAGTGACAAGTGATGGATGTTGAGTGTTATGTTTTGGAGATTCTACTGCTGTTCTTTCCAGCGAGAATAGGGATTCTGGAGGAGTTGGGAGTTGTAGTAACGGCGGTCGCCTGTCACTTCCTGACCTATGAAATCGGGTTTGCTGAAGGGTTCGTCTTCTGATTTCAGTTCTACTTCGGCTACTACCAGTCCGGCGTTATCGCCATAGAACTCATCCACCTCGAACGTATGCTGTCCGTCGGGACTCTTCACCAGCCAGCGACGTTTGTCTATCACGCCACCCCGACACAATTCGAAGAGATGCTGCGCTTCGTCGTTGCTGATTTCTTTTTCAAACTCATAGCGCGACAGTCCTGCGCTATCGCTATGGCTCTTGATAGTGAGCCACGAACGGTCGTCGCGGGTACGCACGCGCACTGTAGCCGACTCGCATGGCATATAGCCTTGCTTGATATGGCTTGAAGAAAAGGCGGCATCCTTCCAGGAGCCGCCTTTGCGTATAAGGAACTTGCGTTCTATTTCCAGTCCACTCATTGTTGTACGAATAGTGTGTTGACGTTAAGCGTTCATCGTGGTCCAGATCATGAATGCCACGGCCAATATGATGAATGCCCAAAGGATGTATTCCACTACTTTCTTGCCTTTACGCTCCTGTTCTTTGGCGTAACGCTGTTTTCTGATTTTACTGTTCTGGCTCATAGTAAAAAAAATGTTGAATGTTGAATGTTAAATGTTGAATTAGTTGCGACAGAGTCGCAATGTTGAGTTATTGAATGTTGAATTAATGAATGCTGAATTATTGCCCAACCAATTCAAAATTGAACAATTCCTAATGCGTCGCAGACGCACCAATTCAACATTCGTAATTCAACATTCCTAATTGCCGAAGCATTACGCTTCGACCACTGGGAATTCCATGAGGTATGCTTTTATGAATCCGTCTATCTTTCCGTCCATCACCCCATCGACGTCGGTGGTCTGATAGTTGGTGCGATGGTCCTTGACGCGGCGGTCGTCGAACACGTATGAGCGTATCTGACTGCCCCACTCTATCTTCTTCTTGCCTGCCTCGATCTTGGCTTGCGCCTCAAGTCGTTTCTTCATGGCACGGTCGTAGAGTTGCGACTTGAGCAATCGCATGGCGTTGTTGCGGTTTTCGAGCTGTTTTCGGCTTTCGGTGTTTTCGATGAGGATTTCCTCTTCTTCTCCGGTGTCGGGGTCGGTGTACTGATAGCGCAATCGCACGCCTGTCTCTACCTTATTTACGTTCTGACCGCCTGCTCCGCCCGAGCGGAAGAGGTCCCAGCTCACTTTCGACGGGTCGACATACACCTCGATAGTGTCGTCGACGAGCGGCGAAACGAATACCGATGCGAACGATGTCATGCGCTTGCCCTGTGCATTGAATGGCGATACGCGTACCAGACGGTGTACTCCGTTCTCGCTTTTCAGATAGCCGTAGGCGTATTCGCCGCCCTCTATCTCCATAGTCACGCTCTTGATGCCAGCCTCATCGCCCTCCTGGAGGTTGCTTATCGTAACCTTGTAGCCGTGAGCCTCAGCCCAACGCATGTACATACGCATGAGCATCTGTGCCCAGTCCTGGCTCTCGGTGCCGCCAGCACCTGAGTTTATCTTCATCACACAGTCCATAGGGTCTTCCTTCTGGCGCAGCATATTCATCAGTTCGAGGTCTTCTATAGCCTTGATAGCATTGGCGTAGTCGGCGTCAACTTCCTCTTCGGTCACGAGATCCTCCTTGTGGTAGTCGAAGGCGAGCTGTGTTTCGTCGGCAAGACGTCGCACCTGCTCGTATCCTTTAATCCACTTTTTGAGTCCCTTCACCTTCTTCATCTGCTCTTCGGCACGCTTGGGGTCTTCCCAAAAGTCGGGTGCCTGAGTGCGCAGCTGCTCTTCTTCATATTCTACTTTCTTCTGGTCTATGTTGAGATAATGGTTGAGCGCGTCAGCACGCTCAAGCAAATCCTTCAGTTGGTCGGCTGTTATCATTTATGAGTTTTGAATTTTGAGTTTTGAATTTTGAATTGTTGCCTTGCGGCAATTTTGAATTTTGAATTTTGAGTTTTGAATTATTCTCGGCTTACGCCTGCGATTATGAATTTATGAATTTTGACTTTTGAGTTGAACAATTCAAAATTGAACAATTCCTAATCGGCGTAGCCGACCAATTCAACATTCAAAATTCAAAACTCAAAATTCGCTATACTCATTCTTCGTACATTTTGTCTATCACTTCCTTGAAGTTCTTGTAAATCACCGGTCGGCGTATCTTGAGCGTGTTTGTAAGCTCGCCCGACTCCATAGAGAAGTGATGGGCGATGAGCGTAAATCGCTTTATCTGCTCGTAATGCGCCAACTGCTGCTGCAGTGTCTGTATGCGGTCCATCATCATCTTGTGCACCTTGGCATTGGCACAAAGGTCCTCGCGGTTCTCGAATGCTATGCCGTGGTCCTTGGCCCATTCCTCTACGAGGCGGAACTCGGGCACGATGAGTGCCGACACGAACTTGCGCTCGTTGGCTATCACTATCACCTGGTCGATGAACTTGTCAACAAGCAGCAGCGACTCTATCATCTGCGGAGCGATGTACTTGCCGTTGGATGTCTTGAAGAGGTCCTTGATGCGGTCGGTAAGGAACAGCTCACCGTTCTTCATGTATCCGGCATCGCCTGTGCGGAAGAATCCGTCTTCGGTGAAGGCTTCCTGATTGGCAGCCTCACGCTTGTAGTAGCCCGGCGTGATAGTGGGACCCTTGAGCAATATCTCGTCGTTGTCGCCAATCTTCACCTGCAATCCGTTGATAGGACGACCTACCGAACCGATGGTGAACGGCATGTTCTCGCGGTCGCAACTTACGGTGGCAAGACTCTCTGTAAGTCCGTAGCCCACTATCATATTAATGCCTACCGAATGGACGAAGCGCTCTACTGCGGGCGAGACCGTAGCGCCTGCTGTGGGGAACAGATGGGCGTTCTCCAATCCAATCTGCTTGCGCACCAGACGCAGAATCATCTTGTCGAAGAGCTTGTATTCCATGGCCAGCAACGGCGACGGACGCTTGCAGCGGCTCTTGCAGTCGATGTTGTATCGGCGGCCTACCTCAAGGGCGTGACGGAAGAGGCGCTGCTTGGCAACGCTCGAACGGTCGATCTTGTCAAGCACAGCCTGGTAAACCTTCTCCCAGAATCGTGGCACACTCGACATGCATGTAGGATGCGTCTCGCGCATTGACTGCTGGATGTCGTGCGGATTGGTATTGATGATGATGTGGCATCCTTCAGAGAATGCGAGGTATGACCATCCGCGCTCGAAGATGTGAGTAATGGGCAGGAACTGGATGACGCGGTCGCTCTCCTTGAGAGGCACCACCTCGTCGTTGGCCTTCAATGCTGCCTCATACTGTCCGTATGTGAGCATTACGCCCTTCGACTCGCCCGTTGTGCCCGACGTATACAGTATGTTGCACAGGTCGTCGTTGTTGGCATGGGCGTATAGCTGCTCCACCTCACTCTGCCGTGGCAGTCCCTCACCGAGCTTCAGGAAGTCGTCAAAGTAGAGTGCGGCAGGGTCGTGAGTGGAAATGCGTACCGAGCGGTCGAATATGATGATGCGCTCGAGCGTGTTGCAAAGGGCGAATATACGGTGCGCCTTGTCATACTGCTCCTGCTCGCCTACGAAGAGGAAGCGTATGCCGGCATCGTTTATCATGTATTGTATCTGCTGTTCGGAAGCCGTGGCGTAGAACGGTATGGAGATTGTACGCACGCCATAGGCTCCAAAGTCGGTGATGAGATACTGTATGGTGTTCTGCGAGAACACGCCAATAGTGTCCTGCGGCTTGATGCCGAGGTTGAGCAGAGCGTTGGATGCTTGCTTCACCAGCTGGGCGAAACGATTGTAGCTCATCTGCTTCCATACAGTGCCTCCAAAGTCCTTGTAGGTGAAGGCTGCACGGTCGCCATACTTCTCAGCCAGCTTCAGGGCGAGAACAGAAAGATGACATCTTGTTTGCATAATCTTAGGTTTTTAATGCGGCGGATTGACTTTACCACATATATGAATATGCAAAAATACGCTAAAAAAGGCGAAAGGCAAAACAATTAACGAAAAAAAGATGATTGTTTTTTGTATAATATACTACCGACAGACTTCATAACCACATCAAAAACGCCAACTACGGAAGTAAAAACGCGCCAACTGCGGAAATAAAATCGTGCCAACTGAGGAAATAAAATCGTGCCAACTGCGGAAATACGAATTTTTATTTGTACATTTGCATACGAACTTATTAATTGTAACACAATGGAATACAGAAGCAGAATAGCCGACAAAATATTAGCAGACAAACTTGCCTCAAAAGGAGCTGTACTGATAGAAGGACCGAAGTGGTGCGGGAAAACCACAACAGCCGAACAACATGCTAAGAGCATATTGTACATGGACAATCCCGCAACGCTTCAGAGCAACCTGCGTATGGCTGAACTCGACCCTTCATTATTGCTCAGCGGTGATACCCCGCGACTTATTGACGAATGGCAACTCGCCCCTAAATTATGGGATAGCATGCGTTTTGAAATCGACCATAGGCACGATGTAGGGCAATTTATTGTGACTGGGTCAGCCGTTCCGGCAAGCGAGGAAGACATGCACCATTCCGGTACTGGCAGATTCAGTTGGCTTACAATGCGCCCAATGACTCTGTTTGAGTCAGGCGAATCGTCAGGCAAGGTCAGCTTGCGACACCTCTTTGACAATGGTGGCCCAATTGCAGAAACTTGCAAACTTGATATTTCAGACATTGCATATCTGATATGCCGTGGCGGATGGCCGTTTGCATGTGGATTGGAAAGAAAGGCAGCTCTCGCTCAAGCCTACGATTATGTTGATGCCGTAGTAAAGAAAGACATATCGCGTGTGGACGATGTAAAGCGAAACGCTACAACTGCCAAACTCTTGATGCGCTCGTATGCACGTCATCAAGGTGCACAAGCCACTATCGGGACGATTGTAGCAGACCTGTCTGCAAATGGTGACAAAACAGTAAGCGAGAAAACCATCAGTTCTTATATAGAAGCATTGCGCAAAATATTTGTAATAGAGGATTCAGAAGCGTGGAACCCCAACTTACGCTCAAAGTCGGCAATACGAACTGCAAGCACCAGATATTTCATAGACCCGTCTATAGGAACTTCCTCTCTTGGCCTTGGACCTGACGACTTGCTGCAAGACCTAAATACAATGGGGCTGTTTTTCGAGACGTTATGCGTGAGAGACCTGCGTGTATATGCAGAAGCACTCGACGGCCAAGTGTTCCATTTCCGTGACAAGACCGGATTGGAATGCGATGCTGTTGTACATCTGCGCAATGGCAAGTATGGACTGATTGAAGTAAAACTCGGTGGCGACAAACTTATTGATGAAGGCGCAGAGAATCTGAAGGCATTGTCTTCAAGAATCGACACCGACAAGATGAAGACTCCCTCGTTTCTCATGATTCTTACTGCCGTAGGCGACTTTGCCTACCAACGCAAGGACGGCGTGTATGTAGTGCCGATAGGTTGCTTGAAGGATTAAGACTCGTCACAAAAACAAAGAAAGGAATACACTACATCACACGTATATTTTATGTGCGTTCTGATGCCAAGTACTATGCAATACGATAGCATGTCCCTTTACAATCGTGACGCTAATCTCTGAGTCGTGACATAAAGAAACGTTGCTTGTCTTGAAATGATCGTATCATGCCTTGATATGACCGTATCATGCCTTGAAATGATCGTATCATGCCATGATACGAAGGTTTTTACCGGATAATAGCCGAGCACTTGGGGCGAAGTTGTCGTCATGCGAAAACAAACGGCCAGCGAGACAAGTACGATAAGTGAGATAAAGTGTTTCAATAAATTATAAAATTGATGTTAGAAGAAAAAAATGGCGAAGTTTCTAAAACGAACTTCGCCATTTTAATATAATGTTTATAAAAGAATACTTATCGCTTGATTAACGATTCCATTCGAACTCAAATAAGCCACCAAGGTACAACTTTCCTGTAGACGGTTGAGCCAATAGGAATTCTACATGGAATTTGTTGCCATTGTTTGAAAAAACGCAGTTTGATGCATATTTTACAGGATTCCAATACATAGCATAGCCAGTTTCCTTAAAAATATCATAAATGCCTGCAGGACCGAGTGTCTGTGCATTGCCGTCGGCATCGAGATAGAACTGAATGTTTGCCTTGCTGATAACACCGTATAATGCATTATAAGGAGCTACAAGTCTGTAGAGATTTACGTCGTTTGTGATAGCATGTTCCACTTTCACGCCCTCAACAGTTGCGCCAAGTTCCTCATCTTCAGCGTGGGTGAAGTCAGTGAATTTTGCTGTACCTGCATCCTCCCAAAGATACTCGCGCATTACAACGATAGTAGTTGAGAAGTTGGCACTGTTGGTGATGGTGTCAGCCTGCTCTACGTCAGCGTCGCTGAGAGTGACAGTAGCCTGATACTTCACACCTGCCTCAAGGTTGCTGGCATGGAACACAACGGTCTTGTCGGCCTCGCCGTCGGCGAATGTTACAGCGCCATTGTTGGTATCAGAGAATACTCCCGGCTTAGTTGACTCAAGCGTATAATGTACAGTATACTCACCCTTCTTGTTGGCTCTGAGGAAGTGGACAGGAATGTCAATTTGCGTCTCATTTGTCGTATAACTCTGAGTTTCCTGCGCCATCGAGATGTTCTCTACAGTCGGAGTGTATATGGGTCCTTCGAGGTCGGTATTGCATGATGCCATTGCCAACACAGCGAACAGAGTCATTACAAAATACTTTATCTGTTTCATAATTGTATGAATCGTTTAAATGATTAAACTCTATTATTTAAGGTCGCCCAGCGGGTTCTGGTCGGTCTTCTGGTCAAGGCTTGCGTTGCCGTCAAACTCCTTCTGAGGAATTGGCTGTACCCACATGTAGCTCTCAGGATTGTCTGTAGGACGATTGCTGAGCAACAATCCCTTAGGCCAGCCCTGTTCTGATGTGCGACGGAATCCCTGATGCAGACGACGGATGTCGTAGATACGTCCGTACTCACCCCAAAGCTCTATACGGCGCTGTTTGATGATTTCCTCACGGAGCGAACCGGTTGCATCTGATGTAAGCTTACCCATGGCAGTTCCGGTCTTGTCGGTAGTGTAATTAGGATCACGGTGTGACATGTAAGTCAGGAGATACTGGCGAGCCTGGGGGTCATGTCCCAGCATACACTCAGCCTCAGCTGCTGTGAGGTACATCTCCTCTATACGCATCCATACATAGTCGCCAAGCCATGATGCACCATCAGAGAACTTGAACTTCTCCTGCTGATAACCGCCTTCTTTGTTCTCCGGATCCTCTGGATTCCACCAGCAACGACGTGTGTCGGTAGCCGACATCTTACTGTAGAGTTCCTTGTTGATCTGCTTGCGAGCCTTTAATCCATACTTGCCCTGATCGGCATCCATATGGGTGAAGAAGCTTCCGTATTTACCTACCTGCTCGGTGTTGATGGCAGCACCCCAAATCACGTTCTTGCTTGAGGCTGTATTGCAGAAGTTCTTGCCATTGTGTACGAATGTCGAGGCATCGATATCCTGGATAGTGTACTTGCCGCTGTTGATAACAGCCTCGGCTGCCTTGGCTGCTGTATCCCAGTCCTCCATGGTGAGGGCAATACGTGCCTTGATGCCGAGGGCTGTGTACAGACCCATCTGCTCATTGCTCTTGGCAATTGTTGTGTTCTGGCTCGCATCAAGATATTCAACAGCCTTGTTGATGTCGGCAACAATCTGCTCGTATACCTCAGCTACAGTAGCGCGCGGCTTGCCCTGTGTGCCAGCCTCTGTAGGCTCGGTATAGATAGGAACGCAAGGATCAGATTCGTGTCCCTTATATGTGCGTGCAAAGTTCTGAGCAAGCATGAAGTAAGAGAAAGCACGAATACCGTAAGCCTGTCCCATTACGAACTTCATGTCGGTATCGTTCTGGTCCATAGAGGCATCATTCTTGATGATGTAGTTGGCGTTCTGCAACAATGTATAGTAGCCACTCCAGAGGTCGTATGCACGGAAGTTTGTAGCTATGAGCGACTTGGTGTTGTAAGCTGCATCATACCAGAACCAGCCATCACCCATAGCTGACATAATGCAGTCGTCGCCCTCCACGTCAGCATATAGATTGTGATGTGAGAGAGACGAAGCTTGATGAAAATTTTGAGATACAGACCATCCCGCTGTATAGAGCAGACGGTAGATACCGTTCAGTGAAATCATAGCATTGGATGCGTTGCCTTCCATTGCAGTACCGGCTATATCCTGTGTAGGTGTTGTCTCGAGTTGGTCGTCGCTACACGAAGTAGCCAATCCCAATGCCAGACATCCGACGAATGTATATTTCAAAAACTTGTTCATGTCTTCTTGCTTTTAAAATGTTGATTAGAAATTAATCTCAAGACCTATTGTGTACGACTTGTTAGGCGTATAGGTATAGTCGTTGGTTCCGGTGAAGCTTGCCTGAGGATCCATACCCTTGAGGTGGGTCCAGAGTGCGATGTTCTCGGCTGTACCATAGATACGTACGCCAGAGAGGCCAACCTTGCGTGTGATGCTACTCGGAAGAGTGTAGCCCAATGTGATGTTCTTGATTGCAAAGTATGACGCATTCACGAGGTTGCGGTCAGTCATAAGCGAACGGCCTTCGCCAGCCACTTCGATACGCGGAACGTCAGTGATGTCGCCCGGCTTCTGCCAACGACGCAAAGCATTCTTGTGCCAAGTGTTGTTGTAGTACATATTCTCCATTGAGCCTTGATACATATAGTCGAGCATCTTGCCACCGATAGAGTATGTACTCATGATGCTGAGGTCGATACAATTGAAGAGGTTCAATGTTGTAGAGATGCTACCATAGAGGTCAGGCAGACGGCTACCCTGGAAATACTTTGATGTGGTTGCCTTTGAGTAATCAGTTGTTATGTACTCGCCTGTCACATTGCCCTTGTCGTCCATGTCCTCGTAAGCGTAATACAGAGGAGCACCTGTCAACGGGTCTACACCAGCCGACTTCGGCAAATAGAATGTGTTAAGTTCCCAGCCCTCCTTGATGATGCACGGACCGTTCACAATCTGGTTTGACTCCTGAGTGAGCTTGAGCACGCGGTTGCGGATAGTAGAACCCATCCACTGAACACGCCACTGTACATTCTCGGTCTTGATAGGAGTAACACCTACCATCATCTCCAAACCTGAGTTGCGTATGTTACCCACGTTGGCATCGTAGCCGTTGAAACCGGTAGATGTAGCCATCGGGTAGTTGAGGAGCATGTCGGTAGTCTTGCGGTTGTAGTACTCAATGCTGAAGTCGATGAGACGATTTAGCAAAGTACCTTCAATACCGATGTTCAGGTTGCCGCTCTTCTCCCAAGAGATATTCTTGTTCTCAAGTGTAGACACTACAGCACCGATGTTGTTGCCGTTGTTGTAACCGAGAGCATAGAGGTTCTGCCAGAGATAGTAGCTACCGAGGGCATCGTTACCCTGCTCACCGTAAGAAGCCTTCAATGAGAGGTTGTCAATCCACTTGATGTCCTGCATGAACTTCTCCTTGCTTACACGCCAGTTGCCACCAATTGACCAGAATGAACCCCAACGGTTGTCCTTGTAGAATCGTGAAGAACCATCGCGACGGAACGAAGCCGAGAAGTAGTACTTGTCGTCGTAGTTGTAGTTGGCACGGCCAAACCATGACTCTACAGCATACTCAGTAGAGTAAGAACCTGCAGCAGAGAGTGTCGCAGCAGGGTCGAGTTCGTCAATGCCGTCAACGATGTTCTGCTTGCCTGCATTGAGCGAGCGATACTGGCGGTCGTAGAACTCATGACCGAGAAGTGCGTCAACGCTGTGCGAGCCGAACGAACGTCCCCATGTGAGGAGTTGGTTGAATGTGTAGCTCATCATACGCGTGTGGCTCTTTCTGAGCAAACCGCCTGCATTAGCCTGGTTGCCATGATACTTGTTCATCATCGTAGTACCATCGCTTGAAACATAGTCGGCACCGAAATTCATAGTGAACTTCAATCCCTTTGCCCAACCGAATGACTCTTTGTCGCCACCGAATGTCAAATAAGTACGAATACTGGCATTGTCGCTGTCTGTGTATGAGCGGTCGTCATAAAGACCTGCGAGCGGGTTGTAGTCAGAAAGTGAAGGACGGCCGCCCTCACCGTAGTCAAACTGACGATTGCCAGCTGCATCGAGCACGTCCTTGCCCTGAGCATCCTTGATATACATAGGATACAGAGGCGAGATGAACTGTGCTGTATAGAAAACGTTAGATTGAGCAGAACTGCTAGATACATACTGGTTGTAATTGCTCTTGGTATAAGCCAATGAGGTGTTCAAACCTGTCTTGAACCAGTCGTTCACCTTGGTGTCTACATTGGCACGGCCAGTGTAGCGCTGGAATTCGGTGTTCTTCAAGATTCCCTCTTCGTTGAGGTAGCCAAGAGAAATAAGGAACTGTGTACGGTCTGTACCACCGCTAACCGAGAGCTTGTGCTCATGACGTGGTGCTGAATTGTTAAGGAGCATATCCATCCAGTCATCGTTCCATGCCGACTGTGCGTCAGAACGTACCTGCTCTGTAGTCGGGTCAATAATATCGGCAAATGAATAGTTCTTGAATGGGTTGTACATCTCGCCACCAAGCTTGCCACCGAGGTCGGCGCGAGCCTGTGCTACTGCTGAAGCGTGATCCATACCGTTCCCAAACTCGTAGCTGTTGCGCAGAGCCTCATATGAAAGCTGTACATACTCCTTCTGGTTGACAGTCTCATACTTAGGAAGAGCGCGTGACGACCAACCTACAGTGTTCTCAAACTTCACGTTCACCTTGCCAGCCTCACCACGCTTAGTGGTAATCATAACTACACCATTGGCACCACGTGCACCGTAAAGAGCACTTGCCGAAGCGTCCTTGAGCACAGTGATCTGCTCAATATCCGACGGATTGATACTTGAAATGCTGCCGTCGTAAGGAATACCGTCTACTACATAAAGAGGTGAGTTAGAAGCGTTGATAGAACCAAAGCCACGGATTACCATTGACGAACCGCTACCTGGCTGACCGCTACCTGATGTAACGGTAACACCAGCTACCTGGCCATCAAGAGCCTTTGTTACATTGGCTACAGGACGGTTAGCAAGCTTTTTGCTGTCAACCGATGCTGCCGAACCAGTAAATGAGCTCTTCTTCTGTGTACCGTAAGCCACAACCATAACCTCGTCGAGGTTCTGCTGGTCAGACTCCAACAAGATGTTCATGTTATTTCCGGCTTTCACAGTCTTGCTGAGCATGCCAATGTATGAAATTTCAATTTTTGCGCCAGCAGGAACATTAAGAGTAAAATTACCATCAACGTCTGTCACGGTACCGGAATTCTTCTGACCTACAACCTTGACTGTAGCACCAATTACGGGCTGACCGTCTTCAGCTGAGGTGACCTTACCGGAAACGCGAGATTGCGCCAGTGCCATTCCTATGCTAAGGAAAAGGCAGGCTACAAAAGTCATGATTCTTTTTTCCATAAAAATCTCTCTCTTTTGGTGAATAATATAATTGTAATTGTTATTATCGAGTCTTAACGTCCGCCATTATCGGCGAGGCTTCTCCGCCTACGGGCGGGAGGTGGTGAATGACGGTGTAAAACTCCAGTACCAGTTATGTTGTACTGAAAACGGTACTGAGAAACTGCCGTTGCAAGTATTGCTTGTATTGATTATTATAGTAAATTGGGGGTCGTATTGTCTAACCTCTTAATACTTTAATGTTATGGTATACTTCAGAATTGAAATGGGATTGGGAAAAGATCCGAAAGAAAACAAGTGTAACGCTACAATTGCAAGGCGGTTGAACGGAATGAGTTTTGCCAAGGCTGAGGCAGAACGGATAGACAAAGAGCAACGCCACAAGACCGCCTACAACTATCTTACAGCCGTACGCTCGCTCACGCAATTCATCGGCAACGACAAATGGTGCTTTGCCGACATCACAACTGCTATGCTCGAGCGCTATCAGCGGTGGCTTTGCAACCGAGGCCTGAGGCTAAATACCGTGTCGGTATATATGCGTACGCTGCGAGCCTTGTACAATCGGGCAGTGGAAGACAATGTCGACAGTCCGTTCTCAGCAGTATTCACAGGACATGAACAGACAGCCAAACGTAGCGTCACCGATTCTGAAATACGCCAATTGCTTGCGCTTCGGCTCGACAACCAGTCGCACCTTGCCTTGGCTCGCGACCTATTCGTGTTCAGCTTTATGGCTATGGGGATGCCGTTTGTAGACATAGCACACCTGAAATGGCACCAGATAAACGACGGCGTAATGCACTACGCACGCCACAAGACCGGGCATAAGGTGTGCGTAAACGTAGAACCTTGTATGGCTGAAATCATCAAACGCCACACCATACAGGGCAGCGAATACGTATTTCCGTTGCTTGCCGGCACCACAGCCGACAATATTCACCACATTTATCTCAAACGGCTGCGCTCGTACAATTACGCCCTTCGCCGCCTATCACTACTCATCGACAGCCGCAGGAAGCTATCGTCGTACGTAGCACGTCACTCATGGGCAAGCCTTGCCTACCGCTCCGGACTCGACATTTCGCAAATAGCCAAGGCTATGGGTCACACCAAACTGTCCACCACCTTAATATATATACGCGCATTATTCGACCCTACGCTTGCCGAAGCCAACAGAAAGATGATGCAGTCATTGGGTGTAATGTGACGACAACGAATCCGATAACTTGCCAAAATCATGATTTTTTGTAAGTTTTGGCAAGTTATCCAAACCGATAACTTGCCAAAACCGCATTTTTTTCGTAATTTTGGCAAGTTATCAATAAGAAATGGCATATGGACAAGTTAATCGGAAGGCATAAAGAACAGTTGATACTGAAGAACTGTCTTGAATCGGGACGTTCGGAGTTTGTTGTAATATACGGTCGTCGCCGTATTGGCAAAACTTTTCTTGTGCGTCGTTTCTTCAACGACACTTACGACTTTTCGTTTGTAGGCAAGCATGAGATGCCACGCGAACAGCAACTTGCCGATTTCGCAAAGACATTGCAACGTTACTCTTCATCAGAATTTACTCCAGAACTGAAGAATTGGACACAGGCTTTTGACGGTCTTGCCAAACTGCTTGAAGCAAAAGACACGAGCAGAAAGAAAGTGATTTTCTTCGACGAAATGCCGTGGATGGACACTCCAAAGTCGGATTTCGTGTCGTCATTGGAGAACTTTTGGAACGGATGGGCAGCAATGCGCGATGATATCGTGTTTGTAGCTTGCGGCTCAGCCACATCGTGGATGATTGACAGTCTGCTCCATAATCAGGGTGGACTCTTCAATCGTATCACGCGCAAGATATATCTACGCCCGTTCCGCCTATATGAAGTGGAGCAGTATATGGACGAACACCACTTCAATTGGAGTCGATATCAGATTGCACAATGCTACATGATATTGGGAGGTGTGCCTTTCTATCTGACACTTCTAAATCCGCACATGTCGCTATTGTCAAATATTGACGAACTGTTCTTTGCCGACAGTCACGCAATGTTACGGACAGAACACAACGAACTGTATGCTACACTCTTCAAACGGCCAGACAATTACCTTACGGTAATACGTCTTCTCACACAACGGAAAGAAGGATATACGCGCAAGGAGATTTCAGAACAAACGGGGTTGGGTGGCGCTGCGCTAACGAAGATACTCTCTGATCTTGAACAATGCGATTTTGTACTGCCCTATGCACGCTACGGCAATAAGCGCAACAATACAATATATCGCATAAAAGACTTCTACACTTTGTTCTTCTATAAATATATACAAGGTGTAGACACGAAAGACCCGCACCGCTGGACTCATCTGTCTTCGAGCCAGCAAGTGGCAAGTTGGCAGGGATTCAGTTTCGAATTGCTATGTCTGATGCATCTGGACGAGATAAAGCAGGCACTTGGCATAGACCGAATCCTCAACGATTCAAGTGCATGGCGTAGCCGACAAGATGGTCATGGAACACAGATAGACCTTGTAATAGAACGTGCTGACCGGAATATAAACATCTGTGAGATGAAATTTTCCGGTACACCTTATATAATAAATGTCGACTATGAACGGCGATTGCGTGAACGTATTGCTATATTCCGTGCAGAAACAGCAACACGTTGCAGCACACGCATGACAATGGTAACTACATACGGAGTTTTACCTGGAAAGCATTCGGCAATTGTTGATGATGAGGTTACTCTCGACAATTTGTTCACCGTGACCGACGAGACTAAATAGACGGCATAAAAACCGGAAGTTACAAAAAGACAATAATATTCTTTGTTTACAATAAACGCAGCGTGTTTTTGCTTTCATATTGCAAAATAACGCTGCGTTTCTTTTATTTTTGTCATTTGGAATTTTACATATATTAATTGTCTGAATGTAAACATAAACACAAAAGCAATTCATTTTGCTGTATGTTTATGCGGTATTTCTGCATAATTATCCTATTCATATGTAAATGTGTTCGTACACGAACCTTGCAAAAACTACGGAATAGTAGGCGTTTTATTGACTTATGTAATAAAAATGCAATTTTTCTGAACATTTTGTTTCAAAATATTTGGAGCTATGGCAAATAATAACTATTTTTGCAAATGAATTGAAATATTTAGAAATATTAAAACATTCATTGTGGGTTTATGCCTACACAAAAACAAAAGAAATTAAGCAATTACTTCGACAACGATAGGCCGACAATTATATACTGTCTACACCTATTATATATATATGCAACAACAACACATCAAGCGTTGCAACATACGTCTCTAAAGAACCTCCCGCCCGTAGGCGGAGAAGCCTCGCCGATAATGGCGGACGTTAAGACTCGATAATAACAATTACAATTATATTATTCACCAAAAGAGAGAGATTTTTATGGAAAAAAGAATCATGACTTTTGTAGCCTGCCTTTTCCTTAGCATAGGAATGGCACTGGCGCAATCTCGCGTTTCCGGTAAGGTCACCTCAGCTGAAGACGGTCAGCCCGTAATTGGTGCTACAGTCAAGGTTGTAGGTCAGAAGAATTCCGGTACCGTAACAGACGTTGACGGTAACTTTACACTTAACGTTCCGGCTGGCGCAACACTTGAAGTCTCATACATTGGAATGACAACCAAGACTGTCAAGGCTGCTTCACGCATGACAATTATGCTTGAAAACAACTCGAAGAACATCGATGAAGTGGTAGTTGTGGGTTACGGTTCTGGTCGTAAGATCAGTTCGCTTACTGGTTCAATTGCTACTGTCAACTCAGAGAAGCTGAAGAATGCTCCTTCTGCATCTGTTCTCGACAATCTGCAGGGTCAGGTTTCGGGTCTTAGTGTATTGTCTTCATCAGGTGAGGCTGGTGACAACGCTGTAAGCATGCGTCTGCACGGTGTTGGCTCGCTTGGTGCAAGTTCTACTCCTTTGTACGTTATTGACGGTATTGCTTCGTCAAGCCGTGCCATCATGGCTATGAACCCTAACGACATCAAGTCGGTTACGGTGCTTAAGGATGCATCCGCCACATCTATCTATGGTTCGCGTGCTGCCAATGGTGTTGTTTACATCACCACAAAGAATGGTGGTTACAACTCAAAGGCCACTATAACACTGCGTTCGCAGTATGGATGGAACACCTTGGCAAACAAGGGCTTCTATGAAGACATGATGACTGGCGATGAGCTATATGCTTTTTATACCGGCTTGCTCGGAGAAGAAACTATGAAGTCATTGTATGATGATGAAGGTTATCGCAGCAATACAAAGTGGTATGAGATTTATCAGCAGTTTAATACTCCGCAGACTCAGAACGACTTGAGTATTCAGGGCGGTAGCGACCGTATGTCTTACAACATCAGTGCTTCGCAGTTCCACCAGAAGGGTACTACCATCGGCAACTTCTACGACCGCTACACATTCCGCACAAATCTTGATGCACGTCCTAAGACATGGTTGCGCACTGGCGTAAACATCAACCTTTCTTACGACAAGAAGCAGCGCAACTCTGCATGGGGTAATTCTGAAGGTACTTCAAGCTATACCAATGGCGGTTTGTCGTACATGCTTAATCCTCTATATCCTGCTTATGATGAGAATGGCAAGCTACTTGACCGCTTCCCATTCGGTGCATATAGCGACCAATACAAGAACCGTTACAGATCGGATATTACTTCACGCTATGGTCTCAACGGCAATGTATATGTTGAGCTTGAGCCGATTAAGAATCTTAAGATTCGTTCGCGTATAGGTACTGACCTCTATTTCAACCGCAACAACTACTATCTGAATCCGTCGTATGCACCCGCAGCTGGCAAGGGTACACGTGAGAAAACTTCTGCTTACGACTATTCGCACACTATAACAAATACCATCGAGTATGGCTTCAATATCAATAAGGTGCATCAGTTTACAGTGCTCGCAGGTCAAGAGGGTATCAAGAACAGCTACGACACATTTACTGCCTATAGCAAAGGACAGGTGATCGATGCTCTTATGAATCTGCAGAATGGCGAACAGAGTACATATAAGGTATCGGAGGATGCTTCTGAGAGTCGCTTCCTCTCGTTCTTCGGCCGTGTTGATTATAACTATAACAACCGCTACTTCTTTGACTTCACTCTTCGTAACGATGCCTGCTCACGCTTCGGTAAGGACAACCGTAACGCTACATTCTGGGCAGCTGGTGCATTGTGGAAGGTAAAGAGCGAGGCTTTCATGCAGCCTTACACATGGATCAATTCACTCGACTTCAAGGTAAGCTACGGTACACAGGGCAATGCCGCTATCGGAGACTATACTGCACTCGGTCTTGTTGGTAAGACAACATCGTTTAACGATAAGTTTGCAATGAACTATGTTCAGGCTGGCAACCCGAAACTGACATGGGAGACTCAGAAACTCCTCAACATCGGAATCAGCGGACGTTTGTGGAATCGTTTCGATTTCGACCTTAGCTACTATCTGCGCAAAACCAGCGACATGCTTATGGAAGTTCCTTATCCTTACACTACTGGTTTCTCGTCAATGTACAACAATGTGGGCGAACTTCAGAATCAGGGTATTGATATCAAACTCGGAGTCGATATCGTACGTGGCAAGGACTACTTCGTGAACTTCTCAACAACCTTCAACTACAATGCAATGAAGGTGACAAAATTGTTCGACGGACGTCAGCGTTGGGAAATGTCCAATTACCTGACTGCTTACGTTGTAGGAAAGGCTCCTGCTTTCTATCTGCCATTATATGCTGGCGTAAACAAGGAGAATGGTGCTCCGATGTGGTATAAGGCTGGTGACAACCCTGATGTTACTACAAAGAAAGAGACGACAGAGGACTTTAACGAAGCTGCACTCACACAGAATTCGGGTAAGAATCTTTATGCTCCTGTAAATGGTGGTTTCAGCATAGCAGCAGGTTGGAAGGGATTGAGTCTGCAGGCTGACTTCTCTTATGTTCTCGGCAAGTATCTTTACAATAATGATGCAATGTTCTACAATGACCCGAGTGTTGGAGGCTATACGACAAACTTGAAAAAGAATACAGCCGATTATTGGTCGGAGGACAATAAGAATGCTAAGTTCCCGAATTGGGAAGAAGGTTACACATTGCAGTTTGATGATAGCATGCTTGAGAATGCTTCATTCCTGCGTTTGAAGAATCTGCAGATTGGCTATCAGCTGCCCAAGTCGCTTCTCGCATGGCAGAATGTATTGAGCGATGTTAAGTTTACAGCAACAGCCCGCAATCTCTTTACTGTGACCAACTATGGCGGTATTGACCCTGAGGTTGACGGCAATCTTGTACGTGGTATTATTGGTAACTCAAAGCAGTTCCTCTTCGGTATCGAACTTACTTTCTAAAAGAATTGGTGTATAACTTATTATAGACTACGAAAATGAAAATGAACAAATATTTCATCATAGCATTAGGTGTGGGGTTGTCAACCCTCACCTCTTGCCACCTCGATGTTGCTCCAACATCTTATGTAGAAGCATCAGACGCAAACAATGCCATAAAAACCGACCTTGAGTTGAATGCTATGCGCAACGGTATATATTCTTCGTTCCGTTCGACATTCTATGGTGTCAACAGTCAGCCGTCGGAGGTTATGTGCGATGGATTTAATGCAGCTATAGGTTATGGCAATAACTACGGCGGAATCCATCGTACCGACATGACATTCACCTCGTCCGACTATGATACAAAGGACTTGTGGGAATCGATGTACAGCGCTATCAAGGACTACAACATCTTCATCAACTCGGCACAGAACTATGGCAATGCCAATGCTGACTCAAAGGCTGCTGCCGACTTATATGCAGGCGAGGCTCTGTGCTTCAGAGCTTACAGCTATATGGAGCTTGTACGTCACTTTGCCAAGGCTTACAATACTGCTACTGCAAGTTCTGACCTTGGTGTGCCATTGGTGCTTGCTTACAACCAGTTGGAGAAACCCCACCGTGCTACTGTAGCTAAGGTGTATGAGCAGATCAAGGCCGACCTTGATCTTGCTGCAAGTTATGGTATTGCTGACAAGCCGGGCGCAAAGCGTTCAGTGTGGGTGACCTCCGATGTTCTGAACATGCTCTATGCCCGTTACTATCTTGACACCAAGAACAACGAAAAGGCAGCAGAGTATGCTGAGAAGGTAATCAACTCATCAGCTGAGTATGTTGTGTCTTCCAATGCTGATGCCATGAAGGCTGAGTACACCAACGACAACGGAACCGAGGCCATCATGCAGCTGCCGGCAAGTATAACAGAGAATGGCTCAGGAACGAATAGTTATTACACTAGGGCAAGCAAAAACAACAAGTTTGCAGCTTACGGATTACCAGGTAAAGGCATCTATCTCGCTCCTTATTATTTGCCTTCAGGAAAGTTGGTTGATAGCTATAGTGAATCAGATTTGCGCCTTAATCAGTGGTTTACAAAGAACTATTACCTCATAGAAGTCGGAGGCAAGAAGTTTAAGGACATCTATGCGTTCTCTAAGTATCTTGGAAACCCGGCACTCAGTTCAAGTTCTGTACCTAATGCCCGCCAACATGTAAAGCCGTTTATGATTGGTGAGGCTTATCTTATTGCTGCTGAAGCTTACTTCAAGGGCGGTGATGCCGAAAAGGCTAAGATTGCGCTCAATGCTTTGCAGAGCGCACGTGTGGCTGAAGTAACAGAAGCTACAGAGGAGAATATCGAGAACGAATGGTTCCGCGAGACAGTAGGTGAAGGCCTGCGTATCAGCTGCCTCAAGCGTTGGGGCAAGGGTTATACAGCACGTTATGCTCAACAGGCTGTTGACGAGAAGAATGCTTGTCTGAAGGGCGACTACTATGAGAAGCGAGCAATGGCAGCCGACGACATCCACTGGGTATGGCCTATCCCTTCATACGAGGTAAAGGTTAATCCAAATCTCGAGAACGAGCAGAATCCTGGCTACTAAATATATACATATAATATATAGAGTAACATAAAGAAAGCGTATATTCCTACCATGCTGTTGGTTAGGGATATACGCTTTCTTTTGTGGTTAATGACCGTTAAGATTTGACTGATAATTACTAAATCATAACGAAATATTTTTTATATTCGAAAATAACAATTATGTATGCGCTGCAATCTCACCCAGAAACTACTGGAGTTACCCGAGTCGCCATATCTGATGCGCAAGAATGAGAAAAAAGCACAGAGAATACGTCACACAATATTATAATGTACTATGGTAAAGACTTTGAGAGTGATGCATTACATTCTTTCAAAGGACTTGCTTGCAGATATGGTTGAAAAGTTTTTGTGTCATTCTGACTACTGTTAGAAGTTAACTACTATCGTAGAATAATCTTCACCATTCGGCTATTCCTTTTTCCATGTTCTATAATAGAAATCGCGTTTATTCCGCCACGAACACTCATTGTGAACTGTTCGGAGCGGAACAAACGCCATTTTTAATTCAATCCTAACAATTATGAAAACCGTAGTAGTTGGCAGTCCGATAACAATTTTATGCCTAAATTCTTGTTTATACAGGAAATTTGTACTAATTTTGCAGCACAATTCAACAATCGTTGGTATATATTAACATTTTCATAAATTAAACACAAAGAGCAAAAGCAATGAAAACTAAAACGATCCTCAAATCGCTTATCATCGCAATCATCATGTTGGCAGGCTCGCTGCAAGCCGACGCACAAGAGAACCAGAAGAAGAGTATTTTCGGAATTGCCAACCGCGTAGGTCTGGGTGTAGGCGCAGGTACTGAGGGTATCGGCATCGACGTAGCCACTCCGCTGAGCCGTTATGTACACGCCAGCTTCGGTGTGAACATCATGCCCGACATCAAGATCAATACTACTGCCACCGCAACTATCGAAGAGTTGGGCCAGGACGAGGAAATCGACATCACCGGAGGCATCGGCCGCACTACGTTCAACCTTAAGTTCGACTGCTACCCCTTCCCCAATTCAAGCTCGTTCTTCGTAACAGCCGGATTGTCGTTCGGCGGCGACAAGCTCATAAAGATTACCGGTCACAGCGACGAACTTGCCGCACTTGTGGCTCAAGGTAAGGATGCCGGCATCTAAATCGGCGAATACAACATTCCCGTTGACGAGAACGGTGACGTGAACGGTGGCGTAAAGGTGAAGAACTTCCGCCCGTATCTGGGTCTGGGCTTCGGCCGTATGATTCCTAAGAAGCGCGTTGCTGTACGCTTCGAAATGGGCGCCCAGTTCCAAGGCAAGCCCGTTATATATGCCGACGGCGTTGGCGATCTGCAGAAAGTAGTAGGTCAGGACCCCGACGACGACATCTCCAAGATACTCGACTACGTAAAGGTTTATCCCGTGATAAAGCTTTCTATCAGAGGAAGAATTCTGTAATAAGATACGCATAAAGCCCCACCCCCAGCCAATACAGCTGGAGGGTGGGGCTTTTTCTTTTCATATTTTTTTAACGACACAATCTGCCGTTTTCTCAATTATTTTTTGTTTATTTGCATAATAATATTGTCAACTAAAAACAAAAATACTATGGGAAAAGGTAAAAAAGGCGGCAAGCGCATGACGAAGAAACAGCTTGCCCCGAAACTTGAGGAACTCTTCACCTCCAATCCCGGCAAGACAATGTCGTTCAAGGAGATTTTCCGTGCTCTGCATCTTGACACCCATCCGCTCAAAATGCTCGCCATCGACATCATGGAAGAAATGGCTTGGGACGACTTCATCACCAAGGTGAGCGACAACTCCTACCAGCTCAACATGAAAGGGCAGGTGCAAGAGGGCGTGTTCCAGCGCAAGACCAACGGCAAGAACAGCATAATGCCCGACGATTCGGACAAACCTATCTTCGTGGCTGAGCGCAACTCGATGTGGGCATTGACCGGCGACCGCGTGCGATTCGCATGTATGGCACGACGCAAGAACCATATCAAGGAGGCGCAGGTTATCGAAATACTCAAGCGTGCAAAGGATACGTTCGTCGGACGATTGTCGTTCGACCACGACCTGTGCACCCTCATCTCGCCATCCAACGTCCTTGCCAACAGCATCATCATTCCGCGGCGTAAGCTGAAGGGCGGCAAGGACGGCGACAACGCTGTCGTTCACATCGTGGAATGGCCCGACCAGGACCATCGCAATATGATAGGCGAAGTGGTGGACGTGCTGGGCAAGGCTGGCAACAACGATGTTGAGATGAACACTATCCTTGCACAATACGGCCTGCCGTACAAGTATCCGAAGAACGTGGAGGAGGCTGCCGAGAAGATTTCGGCTGAGATAACACCCGAAGACTATGCCAAACGCGAGGACTTCCGCGACACTTTCACATGCACTATCGACCCTAAAGACGCCAAGGACTTCGACGACGCGCTGTCAATAAAGAAGCTTAAGGACGGCCTTTGGGAAGTAGGCGTACACATAGCCGACGTGAGCCACTACGTAAAGGAGGGTTCGGTGATAGACAAGGAGGCTGTGAAGCGTGCCACAAGTATTTATCTCGTCGACCGCACCATACCGATGTTGCCCGAGCGTCTGTGCAACTTCATCTGCTCATTGCGTCCCGACGAGGAGAAGCTGGCATTCTCCGTCATCTTCAATCTCGACGACGATGCCAACGTGAAGAAGTATCGCATAGTTCACACCGTGATAAAGTCGAACCGCCGCTACGCCTACGAAGAGGTGCAGCAGTTGCTTGAAGACAACGGCGTAGTTGACGGAACGGGCAATCCCGCACCTCCTGCCCCAAAGGGAGGATACCGTGGCGAGAATGCCGACGCACTCATTCAGCTCGACCGTCTGGCAAAGAAGCTGCGCGCGGCACGCTTCAAGAACGGAGCCGTGAAGTTCGACCGCGAGGAACTTCACTTCGAAGTAGACGAGAACGGCAAGCCTATACGCTGCTACTTCAAGCGCTCGAAGGATGCCAACAAGCTCATCGAGGAGTTTATGTTGCTCGCCAACCGCACGGTGGCTGAATCTGTCGGCAAGGTGGCGAAGGGCAAAAAGCCCAAGACTCTGCCCTATCGTATACACGACAATCCCGACCCAACGAAGCTGGAGACGCTCAGAGAGTTTGTGGTGAAGTTCGGATATAAGATGAAGACCGACGGAACGAAGGGCGCATTGGCGAAGTCGCTCAACACGCTTATGTCGGCTTGTGAGGGCAAGCGCGAGCAAAACCTCATACAGACCGTGGCTCTGCGTGCCATGATGAAGGCTAAGTACTCCATCCACAACATCGGACACTTCGGTCTGGCGTTCGACTACTACACTCACTTCACATCGCCCATACGCCGCTATCCCGACACTATGGTGCACCGACTCATCACCCGCTATCAGCAAGGCGGACGTTCTGCCAACAAGGAACACTACGAAGAGCTGTGCGAACACTCGTCGGAAATGGAGCAGGTGGCAGCCAATGCCGAGCGCGACTCGATAAAGTATAAGGCTGTGGAGTTTATGTCGGAACGCATCGGCAATGTCTACGAAGCGCACATCTCGGGCATCCAGTCGTACGGAATATACTGCGAGATAGACGAGAACCACTGCGAAGGACTTGTCCCCATGCGCGATCTTGACGACGACTACTACGACTTCGACGAGCGCAACTACTGCCTCGTTGGTCGCCGACATCACCACAAGTATCAGCTGGGTGACCCAATAAAGATTAAGGTGGCGCAAGCTAATCTCGAAAAGAAGCAGCTCGACTTCACGCTGGCAGAATAAAAGGTGAGTTGAGAATTGAAAGTTGAGAAAAAGCTTACATCTATCCGTACACTACTTTTTTTGAACAACAAATTAATGCGTAGTTTTTCTGAACGACAATACTGACAATGGTCGACAATAGGACAAGCGATATTATCTGTTGCCCACACGATTAAAAATATTGTCAAGCATTGTCAATATTGTCGTTTAATAAAAAAGTAATTTATGTTGTTGTGTTGTAATCACAACACAACAACATAACACCATAACAACACAAAAAAGCAGTTAAGATTTCTCTTAACTGCTTTTTTGTCTGTGGTGCCACCAGGAATCGAACCGGGGACACAAGGATTTTCAGTCCTTTGCTCTACCATCTGAGCTATGGCACCAACTGTGTTTCTTAATTGCGAGTGCAAAGGTAATGCTTTTTGTTCATTCCCACAACTTTTTATCCGTATTTTTATCCATTTGCACCAAAATTCATTGTAAAACGCACTATACGCACCCCCTACAAGCACCAAATGCAATATAAAATGCATATCATTGGAAAGATTTTATGAAAAAATTGCGTGTATATCAGAAAAAACCTGTACCTTTGCACTCGCTTTTGAGACATAAATGTCACAACCGAAGCAATCGGGATGTAGCGCAGTTGGTAGCGCACTACGTTCGGGACGTAGGGGTCGCAAGTTCGAATCTTGTCATCCCGACCCTAAAGACAGCTGAAACAAATTGTTTCAGCTGTCTTTTTTTTGCCCTTTACACTACTTTTAGTAACTTTGCAGTTATAGAAAAGCAACAATTCAATATAACCCGAGATACTAAAAACTTCAGCTTATGAACAAATCTTTAGCTTTCGCAGCAGCATCGCTTGCCGTCACCGCCACAGCCGCTGCAGCCCCCAACGACAACGCAGGCAACGCACGTCGCCCCAACATCATCCTCTTTCTTGTCGACGACATGGGTTGGCAGGACACCTCACTACCCTTCTGGACCGAGCGTACACAATATAATAATGTGTACGAGACGCCCAACATGGAGCGTCTGGCACGCCAAGGCATGATGTTCACACAGGCTTATGCCGCCAGCGTCAGCTCGCCTTCGCGTTGCAGCCTCATCACAGGTGCCAACAACGCACGCCACCGTGTGACGAACTGGACGCTCGAACGCGACAAGTCGGTGGACTTCCCGAGCGATGTGGTGGACTGCCCCGACTGGAACATCAACGGCGTATCGCAGGTGGCAGGCACTCCACACACCTATGTGGGCACATCGTTCGTAGAACTGCTGCGCCACAGCGGCTATCACACCATACATTGCGGCAAGGCGCATTTCGGCGCAATGGACACTCCGGGCGAGAATCCTACACACTGGGGATTTGAAGTGAACATTGCCGGACACGCTGCCGGCGGACTCGCAACTTACCTGAGCGAGCTGAACTACGGACACACCAAGGACGGCAAACCTACTTCGCTGATGTCCATTCCGGGTCTGGAGAAGTACTGGGGAACCGGAACTTTCGTAACGGAAGCACTCACCAAGGAGGCAATAGGAGCGCTTGACAAGGCAAAGAAATACAATCAGCCCTTCTTCCTGTACATGTCGCACTACGCCATACACATCCCTATCGACCGCGACGAACGCTTCTTCTCGAAGTATGTGCGCAAGGGCTTGAGCGACAAGGAGGCTGCTTACGCTTCGCTCATTGAGGGAATGGACAAGAGTCTGGGCGACCTCATGGACTGGGTGGAGCGCAACGGCGAGAAGGACAACACCATAATACTCTTCATGAGCGACAACGGCGGACTCGCCACCAACCCCACCTGGCGCGACGGCGAACTCTTCCATCAGAACTATCCGCTATTAAGCGGCAAGTGTTCGCTGTACGAAGGTGGCATACGCGAGCCTATGATAGTGTCGTGGCCGGGCGTGACACGCGCCGGATCGAAGTGCGACAAGTACACTATGATTGAAGACTTCTACCCCACCATTCTCGAAATGGCTGGCGTAAACAAGTACAAGACCGTGGCACCGGTAGACGGAATCTCGTTCGTTCCGATGCTGCGCGAGACGGGCGACACGTCGAAAGGCCGTGCACTGGTGTGGAACTTCCCCAACATTTGGGGCAACAACGGACCCGGCATCAATCTCAACTGCGCCATACGCAAGGACGAGTGGAAGCTGATATACTACTACGACACGGGCCGCAAGGAACTCTTCAACATTCCTGCCGACATCAGCGAGCAGCACAATGTGGCTGCCGAGCATAAGGACATCGTGAAGCGTCTGTCGCGCGAACTGGGCGAATACCTGCGCCGTGTAGATGCCCAGCGCCCAACGTTCAAATCTAACGGAAAGCCATGTCCATGGCCCGATGAAGTATAAAACAGCACAATAAAAGACGTATAATGTTACGGTTTGCTTCTAAATGTCGAATAATTTTTATAATTTTGCACCCTCGATAGGATATAAATTATAGAAACACATGTCACAAGAAAGAGTAAACTTCGGAAGCAAACTGGGAATGATTCTCGCAACGGCGGGTTCGGCGGTAGGACTGGGCAACGTATGGCGCTTTCCATACATGACCGGTCAGAACGGCGGAGCCGCCTTTATACTTATATATATAGCGTGCGTGCTGGTGCTCGGCATACCCTGTATGATGAACGAATTCATCATAGGCCGCCACGGAGCAGCCAATACGGGACGCGCCTACGGCGAGATGGGCACTGCAAAGGCATGGCGGTTGGTGGGCTGCATGAGCGTGCTCACCGGATTTATCATCACGAGCTACTATGCAGTAGTGTCGGGATGGTGTCTGCAATACATCTTCGCCTCGGCATTCGGCGAGCTTAACGGCAATCCGCAGTACATCACCCAGTATTTCCAGGAATTCTCCGCTTCGCCCATCCGTCCCGTATTCTGGACGGTGGCAATACTCGCGCTGACCCACTTCGTGATAATACACGGTGTGCGCAGCGGCATAGAGCGTGCGTCAAAGATGATGATGCCGACGCTGTTTGTGCTGCTCGTAGTGGTTGTAATAGGCTCGTGCATGCTGCCCGGAGCCGGTAAGGGCGTGGAATTTTTACTACGTCCCGACTTTTCAAAGATGGACTCAAGCGTATTTCTTGCCGCTATGGGCCAGTCGTTCTATTCGCTCAGCATCGGCATGGGCTGCATCTGCACCTTCGCAAGCTATTTTTCGCGTAAAGCCAACCTCATGAAGTCGGCTGTCAACATCGTTGCCATCGACTCACTCATAGCCATCATGGCAGGATTGATGATATTCCCAGCCGCATTCTCGGTTGGAATCAATCCCGACTCAGGTCCGTCGCTGATATTCATCACACTCCCCAACGTATTCAAGGAAGCCTTTGCCACGATGCCGATAATAGGCACCGTGATAGCCATCATGTTCTATGTGCTGCTGTCGTTGGCTGCGCTCACGTCGCTCATCTCGCTGCACGAGGTGTCGACAGCATTCTTCTACGAGGAGCTGCACACCACACGCAAGAAGGCGGCAACGCTCGTCACGGTGTCGCTGTGCGTGTTAGGCGCTCTGTGTTCGCTCTCGATAGGCGGCAGAGACTGGCTCGTGATAGGCGGAAAATCGCTGTTCGACCTCTTAGACTTTGTCACCGGACAGATCATGCTGCCCATTGCAGGATTCCTGACATGTATATTCTTAGGATGGGTAGTGCCACGCCAAACCGTCAAGGACGAGTTCACCAATTGGGGAACTCTGCGCTCTACGCTCTTCGGCGTATACATCCTGCTGATACGCTACGTATGCCCCGTTTGCATCGTAGCAATATTCCTCAACCAACTCGGCATAATCTAACACCATGAGCAATAATTCAAGAGCAGGCTTCGCCACCAAATTCGGGGCGGTGCTTGCAACGGCAGGCTCGGCAGTGGGCCTCGGCAACGTGTGGCGTTTCCCATATATGACGGGGCACGACGGCGGCGCTGCGTTCATACTCGTATATATAATATGTGTACTCATGCTCGGAATACCGAGCATGATAAGCGAGTTCATCATCGGCAGACACGCCGGATCGAACGCTGCACGAGCCTACCGCCGCCTGGCTTCGGGCAAGTGGTGGATGCTGGTGGGCGTGATGGGCGCCATCACGTCGATGATAATACTCGGATTTTACGCCGTCATAGCCGGATGGTGTCTGCAATATCTGTATGCGTCGCTTATGGGTGGCATCAACGGCGACGCTGCCTACGTGGCTGAATACTTCAAGGAATTCACCACCGACCCGCTTATGCCAGCCGTATGGACGGTTGCATTCATCGTGCTGACCCACCTCGTTGTGGTGAAGGGCGTGCGCAGCGGCATAGAGAAAGTTTCCAATCTGCTCATGCCGACGCTGTTCATACTGCTCATCATCATCGTCATTGCCTCGTGCATGTTGCCCGGAGCGTGGCGCGGCGTTGACTTTCTGCTCAACCCCGACTTCTCAAAGATGAACCGCGACGTATTCCTCGATGCCCTGGGTCAGGCATTCTTCTCGTTGTCGCTGGGCACGGCGTGCCTATGTACATACGCTTCGTACTTCAAGCGCAGCGCCAACCTCCCGAAGACGGCTTGCCAGATAGCACTGATAGACATGCTTGTGGCGATACTTGCCGGACTCATGATATTCCCCGCAGCCTTCTCCGTGGGCATCAATCCCGACTCGGGTCCGTCGCTGATATTCATCACCTTGCCCAACGTTTTCCACGAAGCGTTCGGCTCAATGCCCGTCATAGGCTACGTGATAAGCGTGCTGTTCTATATGCTTCTGGCACTGGCTGCACTCACGTCGACCATCTCCATGCACGAGATAGGCACCGCCTTTCTGTACGAAGAGCTGCACGTGTCGCGCCGAACGGGTGCCACTATCGAGACCGCAATATGTTGTGTGATAGGTATAATGTGTGCGCTGTCGTGCGGAGCGTCCGATGCGTTCGTGTTCAACGGCAAGTCGCTGCTCGACTGCTGTGACTTCTTCACGGCGCAAATACTCATGCCTCTGGGCGCTTTCCTCACCAGCGTACTATTAGGATGGATTGTGCCGCGCCGCCTGGTACACCGCGAGTTCACCAACAACGGCACAGTGTCGCGCCACGTATGGCACTTGTATCTGTTCGCCGTGCGCTTCGTGTGCCCGATATGCATCATCGCAGTATTCCTGCATCAGGCAGGAGTGATATAAAACAACAAAAGCCTCGCAAATCTTTCGACTTGCGAGGCTTTACTATTTTTCAGCGCTTCAAGATGGACTTGAACCAACGACCCCCTGATTAACAGTCAGGTGCTCTAACCAACTGAGCTATTGAAGCATTATGTTTGAGCAATCTTGTCTGCTTGATTGCGGATGCAAAGGTAAGAAGTTTTTTGCAAACACGAAAGATTTTCGGCTGTTTTTTTTCATTTTTCTATAATAAATAGGATTTGGCGTAGATTTTAGGGGACATACGACAGAATGGAATGATACAACAATTAATGCAGAACTGACAATAGGAGGAGGGCGTGTCAAAAGTCAAAGCAGCACGCCCCGAAGGGGCTTCGTTCGACTTCTGGTACACCTCCCTGAGCAAGTAGCAATGTAAATTATTACATATAATAATGTATCGATTAACCGCTCAGGCTATGGCGAGGACGCCATAGCCTCCTACAGCTTGCATGGCGTATCCACTCTGAAACTCGAACTTAGTATATTGTCAACCGAAATAACGGACAAAGCAAAATCCAACGGATTTTTCACTTTTCCCTTTTCACTTTTCACTTGAAATCCATCGGATTTTCAAAAGGAGTCCTTTTACCATGCAAAACGAGTCCTTTTACCCGGCAAAAGGAGTCCTTTTGGGATGCAAAACGAACCCTTTTGGAATGCAAAAGGGGTCCTTTTGAAAAACCGAGGCAAAACAAAAGAAAAAAAAGGTAACAAAATGTTTCTTTTTGAAATTATTTTTATATTTTTGCGACCGATAACAATCACATGAAACACACATTGTTGCGCCCCGACAATAAACCATCGTTTATCATTAAAGTACAAACATTTAGAGAGACAAACAATCTATACATAAAACCATAAACATTAAGGCGTATGAAAAAAGAGTTACTGAGCGTGTCGCTGATGTGCTGCCTACTCGCCTTCCAGCATGCCACTCCGGCAAAGGCGCAAGCCGCCGGTAAGGCTGGCGGAAACCGACAACAGACAGAACAGCAGAGACAGAATCACAGTATTAGCGGCCACGTCGCTGACACCGACGGCGAGCCCCTCATTGGCGTAACCGTAAAACTCGTTGGTAATAAACGTACTGTACTGACCGATGTCAACGGCAACTTCACCTTCGTGGGATGCCATCCTGGCGACCAACTTGACATTTCGTATATTGGAAAGAAGACCGTGCGCCGCAAAGTGGGCACCAAACGCCTCAGCATCGTGCTAGAAGACGATGCCAACAGCATCAACGACGTCATCATTACCGGCTACGGCAACATCGACAAGCGCAAGAGTACCGTAGCTGCCACTACCGTCAAGATGGAAGATGTACTCATGCCGGGCATGACAACCGTAGACCAGGCTCTCGAAGGACGTATCCCTGACCTTGAATTCAACCTCAACTCGGGCGAGGTAGGTGCCACAGCACGTCTGCGTGTGCGCGGTACATCAACGCTCGTGGGCAACCGCGAGCCGCTGTGGGTGCTCGACGGATTCGTGCTGAGCGACCCTGTCGACGTGTCAGCCGACCAGCTCAACGACCCCGACTACATTAATTATATAGGCAATGCCATCCAGGGCATCAACCCGCAGGACATCGAGCGTATCGACGTTCTGAAGGATGCTGCCGCCACAGCACTCTATGGTACACGCGCATCTAACGGCGTTATCGTAGTAACTACAAAACGCGGTAAGGCCGGTCCGCCTACCATACGCTACTCCAACCAGACCAAACTGACACGCCGTCCGCGCTATACCGACAGCAACATCCGACTCATGAACTCGCAGCAGCGTGTGCAGTTCGGCAAGGACCTGTGCGATATGCACTACAAATTCTCTGAAAGCATGCCGCTCGTAGGATACGAGGGAGCCTTCTACCGCTATCAGACGGCACAGACCTCGTACGACGAATTCCTCGACGAGGTGCAGGGATACGAGACGATGAACACCGACTGGTTCAAGCTGCTGACACGCGACGCCGTGACAATGTCGCACACCGTGAACGTGTCGGGAGGTTCGGAGAACACCCGCTACTATGCCTCTGTAGGCTACACACGCGAGAACGGTACGGTGAAGACACAGTATGTCGACCGCTACACAGCCAACATGAACATCACGTCCGACCTGACCAAGAACCTCAAGGCACGCATCGCCCTCAACGGCAACATACAGAAGAAGAACCACTTGCCCAGCAATGTCGACCCGCTGACATACGCCTACGAGACAACACGTGCCCTGCCGGCATACAACTCCGACGGTTCGCTCTACTACTACAAGAACCACGGCTACAGCGTGGGCAACGGCCAGAAGGTGAACAATCTGTACAACTATAACATTCTGAACGAGATGGAGAACTCGTCGAGCGAGTACAACGGCAACACCATTATGGCTATGGGCGACTTGACGTGGCGTCTGAAAGACATTCTCACCCTCTCGGCATCGGCTTCTTATCAGCGCAGCTCTACACTCCAGGCTACATGGTATGGCGAGAACACCAACTACGTGGCTATCCTGAAGAACGGCGAGGCTGGCGACAAGCCTATCTCGGGCGAGTCGGGCTACTGCGAACTGCCCTACGGTGGCGTGTACAACACAAGCAACACATACGGCGAGAGCTTCACATCACGTTTCCAGGCCAACTACAACCAGTATCTCGACAGCGAGCGCAAGCACAACCTGCAGGTGACATTGGGCTATGAGGTGAACACATCACGCACCAAGTCGAACGCCCAGAATACACGCGGATTCTACAAAGACCGCGGTATGAAGTACGCAACAATGACCGGCGACGACCTCGACCTGTATCCCTACTACAAGAAATGGCTTGCTTCAAACAAGATGTCGATAGGCAACGGCAAGTCAAACTCGCTGAGCGGATATGCCGATATGCGCTACGACTACGACTCATACTTCACTCTCGGAGCCAGCGCACGTTTCGATGCCAGCAACCAGTTCGGCTCGCGCAGCAACGAGAAGTTCCTGCCCGTATGGTCGGTTTCGGGCCGATGGAATGTGATGAAGACATTCTTCGGCGAGAACTCACGACTCATCAACCAGTGGAACATCAAGGCTTCGTACGGTAAGACGGGTAACATCCCTAACTCTTCGCCCAACCTCCAGCTTGCCCAAGGCACAATGGACTCATTCTACGGCGAATACGTGTCGACCATATCAGGACTGCCCAACCCTAACCTCCGTTGGGAACAGACCGGCACGTAAACGTATCCGCGATGCTAGTATATATACATCAAAAAAAATATCGCTCAAGTTTTTATTCTTGAGCGATATTTTT
>URDM01000027.1 GCA_900546575.1 uncultured Prevotella sp. | reverse complement strand
AAAAACAAAAACTCGTTGTACATCCACACAAGAACGTACAACGAGTTTTTTGTTATTTATATTGGGAGTTTTGACACACCCTCTAAACGGATACAAACAATCAACGCGCCCTGTAAGGGCAACTGTAAAAAATAATGGAATATTAAAGTTGCCCTTACAGGGCGCATTGTCGGTAAATACCTTATACCAAGGGCGTTGCCCTGGGCTATGGAAGACTTTGGGCTTTCAGCCCGCATTGTATGAGTTTTGACGCACTCTCCTCCTATATATGTAAAGATAATTTTGAACTGTTACTTATAGTCTTTACTTCTTCGCCTCAGGATACGATATACGTGTGTGGTATATTGCTTTGAGGCGTTCGATGAGTACGATTTTGGCGAGAGCGATGTCGCGGAATGTGATGGGACAATCCTTGAAGTAGCCCTCTGCCACGTCGCCGTCGATGATTTTGTTCACAAGTGTAGCGATGTTCTCCTCGGTATATTCTGCTATTGAGCGCGAAGCAGCCTCTACACCGTCGGCAATCATGAGGATTGCCTGCTCGCGTGTGAACGGGTTGGGACCGGGATATTCAAACGGCTTCGGGTCAATCTCTTCGTCTGGATGCTCGTTCTGATATTTAATGTAGAAGAACTTGGTCATGCCCGTACCGTGATGGGTCACGATGAAGTCGCGTATGATGGTGGGCAGATTCTCGCGCTCAGCCATTTTCACGCCCTCGGTTACGTGATTGATGATTATGCGTGCGCTCTCCTTATAGTCGAGGTGGTCGTGCGGGTTGACACCTGCTTGATTTTCGGTGAAGAATACGGGGTCGGCCATTTTGCCGATGTCGTGATACAGCGCACCGGTACGCACGAGCAGCGAGTTGGCACCAATCTTATTGGCTATCTCGGCAGCCAGATTGCCCACCGTGATAGAGTGCTGGAAGGTGCCGGGCGCTATCTCCGAGAGGTTGCGCAACAGTCCGCGATTGGTGTTGGACAGCTCAAACAGCGTCACGCTCGACACGAATCCGAACATCTTTTCGACGATGTACATCAGCGGATAGGCGAGCAACAGCAGCACTCCATTGACCACAAAGTGGTAGTACATGTCATGATCCATAATGGTGAAGTCGTTGTCTTGTATCATCTGCAGCGCCAGATAAACCAGTGCGCTGCCCATAGCCACGAGTATTCCGGTCTTGAACACCTGGGCGCGGCGTGTCAGTTCGCGCAGCGAATAGATGGCTATCAGGCCCGCTACAATCTGAATGATGATGAATTCGTACTGGTATCTCACGGCGATGGTACATATAAGCAGCATCGTAACGTGCGATATGAATGCCGTGCGCGAGTCCATAAACACACGCACGAACATCGGAACCATGGCGAAGGGCACTATGTAGACGCTCAGGAAGTTGTGGCGCATCATTATAGCCACTATCACAGGGAATAGCGTAATGAGCGAGTAGAGCATGGCGATGGAGCGCGGCTTGTTGAAGTAGTCGCGTCGGAACAGGGCGAGATATATGGTGAATAGTGTCACCATAAGGGTCACAAGTATTATCTGTCCGATAATGGTGCTTGTTATCTCATTCTGCGTTGCCGACCGACGCTTTATCTCACGTTCGAACGAGTTGAGCACGCGGTAGGTGTATTCGTCGACAATGTCGCCACGGTCAATCACCTTTTGTCCGCTCATCACCATTCCGCTGGCAGGCGGTATGGACGACAGCAGGTCGTTGCGTTCGGTCAGCGAGCGTTCCTTATCATATATAAGGTTAGGCTCGATGTAGTTGTTCAGATTGCAGCGCTGCAACAACGGGCGTTGCTGCGCTACCACGTCGTCAAGGAATATCTGCTCGTATGCCGAGAGCGTAGAGTATATGTCGTCGAGCTGCATAGTCTGTGCGTTGTTGCCAATGACCACGCGCACCAGCGAAGTGGAGTCGTGGTTTATCTCGTTGTATTCGGGCGTGTCCATGATACCAGTCTGATACAACCGGTGCAGCTGCTTGGCTATTATGTCGATGTACTGGTGTGGCAGTCCGGGAATGCCGTCGTGGAAGTCGGAGAGGAACTTGCTCACCTGCTTCTTCTCCACAGTCTTGTCGTAGTTGTAGTAAGGTTGGTAGGTTTGCAGCAGCGAGTCTTCCTGGGCTTTTATGGTTTCGTCGGTCTTGTAGATAGGGAAGTCGAACTTGGCTATGAACGAACCGTACATCCAGGGCTTGCCTATGTCGTATCTGAATCGCTGACCCTCGTTGCGTGGCAGCGACCACACTATCACCGTCACAGTCACCAATACCAGCGCTATACGGGTGAACATATTGCGCCAGAAATGTTTTCTGCTCTTCTCAATTCTGTACATATATTGTCTTATTATAGGTTTGGACTGCAATATTACAAAAAAAATGTCTAAATTGAGAAAAACTTACTACCTTTGTACACAAAAATAAAAACATACTATAATATGTCAGATAGAAAAGTAAGGGTGCGCTTCGCGCCAAGTCCAACAGGACCTTTGCACATCGGTGGTGTGCGTACAGCATTGTATAACTATCTATTCGCGCGTCAGCACGGCGGCGACCTGGTGTTCCGTATCGAGGATACCGACTCTCATCGCTTTGTGCCTGGAGCCGAAGATTACATCATCGAGTCGTTCCGTTGGCTCGGTATCAAGTTTGACGAGGGAGTGTCGTTCGGTGGCAACCACGGCCCGTATCGTCAGAGCGAGCGTCGCGCCATATATAAGAAATATGTCGACCAACTTCTTGCCGACGGCAAGGCTTACATAGCTTTCGATACTCCCGAGCAGCTTGAAGCAAAGCGTGCGGAGATTCAGAACTTCCAGTACGATGCCAAGACACGTATGCAGATGACCAACTCGCTCACTCTCTCGAAGGAGGAAGTGGAGCGTCGCATCAACGACGGCGAGCAGTATGTAGTGCGTTTCATGGTTGAACCGGGCATCGAAGTGCATGTAGACGACATGATTCGTGGCGATGTGAAGATCAAGAGCGACATTCTCGATGACAAAGTGCTCTACAAGAGTGCCGACGAACTGCCTACTTATCACTTGGCAAATATCGTTGACGACCACCTTATGGAGATTACTCACGTGATACGTGGCGAAGAGTGGTTGCCCAGCGCACCGCTTCACGTTCTGCTTTATCGTGCTTTCGGATGGGAGGACACTATGCCTACATTCGCCCACCTGCCGCTTCTGCTCAAGCCGGAGGGTAAGGGCAAACTCTCGAAGCGCGACGGTGACCGTCTCGGTTTCCCCGTATTCCCGCTTGAGTGGCACGATCCCAAGACAGGTGACGTTTCTTCAGGCTATCGCGAGAGCGGCTACTTCCCCGAGGCCGTTGTCAACTTCCTTGCCTTGTTGGGCTGGAATCCCGGCACCGAGCAGGAGATGTTCTCGCTTGACGAACTTGTTGAGCAGTTTGATATACACAAGTGCTCCAAGTCGGGTGCCAAGTTCGACTATCAGAAGGGCATCTGGTTCAACCACGAGTACATTCTGCGCAAATCGAACGAGGAGATTGCCGACCTCTTTGCACCTATCGTTGCCAACAACGGAGTGGACGAGTCGATGGAGCGTATAACACAGGTTGTGGCTATGATGAAGGACCGTGTGAGCTTCGTCAAGGAGCTTTGGCCTCTGTGCTCGTTCTTCTTCATCGCCCCTACAGAGTACGACCAGAAGACCGTGAAGAAGCGCTGGAAGGAAGACTCAGCCAAGGTTATGGGCGAGTTGGCAGAAGTTCTCAACGGCATCGACGACTTCTCTATTGAGGGACAGGAGCCCGTCGTGATGAAGTGGGTAGAGGATAAGGGCTACAAACTGGGCGACGTTATGAACGCATTCCGCCTTGCTCTTGTAGGTATAGGCAAGGGTCCGGGCATGTTCGACATATCGGCATTCCTCGGAAAGGAAGAGACCATCAAGCGTTTGCAGCGTGCAATTGAGGTACTGAAGTAAGCCTTTGAATTACATAATTAATAGATACTGGAGGTTATGGCATTGCGCTGTAGCCTCCTTTTTTTGCTTTAAATACAAAAAAAACGTACTTTTTTGTGGCTTTTCGGTTTTTTTTATTTAAGTTTGCAGCCTATATAAATGTATATGAACATGAAAATCATGTCTTGGCAAAGCCTTGGCATGGTGAGAATTTGAATTACCCTTATCATAAACTTAAAACAGTGAAATGATGGACTCTCAAGAGAAAGCCTTGAATCAAGGTACACAAGAAGTGGCGAATGTGGAGAACGTAGCTGAAGTTCAGAACGTAGACACTCCCGCCGAACAGCCGGTGGCTAACACCAAGGTATACAAGACAAAGCAGGAGGTTGTAGAACGCCTGAAGCAGATAGCACAGAGCGACGACAATCCTGACAAAGATGAGATTGACCTACTTAAGACTGTATTCTACAAGTTGCACGTCGCCGAGCGCGAAGCACGTCTGAAGGAATACATCGAGGGCGGTGGCGATCCCACAACATACCAGATTGTGCCCGACGAAGACGAAGAAACATTCAAGGAGCAAATGGCTGTGGTGCGCGAAAAACGTGCAAAGGTGTTCCTGGAGCAGGAAGCTGAGAAGCAGGCAAACCTTGAGAAGAAGCTCGCCATCATCGAACGTATCAAGGCAATGGCTACATCGCCCGATGAGGCCAACAAGTCGTACAATGAGTTTAAGGAACTGCAGCAGGAGTGGAAGGACATCAAGGCTGTGCCGGCAGAGAAAGCCAGCGAGCTGTGGCGCAACTACCAGCTCTACGTTGAGCAGTATTACGACCTGCTGAAGCTCAACTCTGAGGCTCGCGAGTACGATTTCAAGAAGAATCTTGAGATAAAGACCAAACTGTGTGAGGCCGCTGAGAAGCTCGCAGACGAAGAAGATGTAATCAGCGCATTCCACCAGTTGCAGGAACTTCACCAGCAATACCGCGAGACAGGTCCCGTTGCCAAGGAGCTGCGCGAACAGATTTGGACACGCTTCAAGGCTGCGTCGACCGTCATCAACAAGCGTCATCAGCAGCACTTTGAGGATCTTCGTGCCGGTGAAGAGGAAAACCTCGCACGCAAGACCGCTCTCTGCGAGAAGGTAGAGGAGATTGGCAAGCTCGAAAACAAGGGCGCTGCCGACTGGGAGAAGCACTCTAAGGAGATAATCGAAATACAGAACGAGTGGAAGACCATCGGTTTTGCACCGCAGAAGATGAATGTCAAGATTTTCGAGCGCTTCCGTGCAGCGTGCGACGACTTCTTCGGCCGCAAGACTGAGTTCTTCAAGCAGCTCAAGGCAGCTTATGCCGATAATATAGAGCGCAAGAAGGCTCTCGTCGAGAAGGCAAAGTCGCTGGCAGAAAGCACCGAGTGGAAGTCGACAAGCGACAAGCTCATCGCCCTTCAGAAGGAATGGAAGACCGTAGGTCAGGTTCCAAAGAAGCTCGGCGACCAGCTCTGGAACGAGTTCCTCGGAGCTTGCAACAAGTTCTTCGAAGCACGCAAGGCTGCCAACGCAGGCACACGTGGCGAGGAACGTGCCAACCTTGACAAGAAGCGCGAGCTCATAGCTCAGCTCAAGGGTCTTGGTGCTGACGCCACAAAGGATCAGGTTCAGGCTATAGTCGATGAATATAATAAGGTGGGACACGTGCCTTTCAAGGAGAAGGACACCCTCTATGCCGAGTATCATGAGGCTCTCGACGTAATATATCGTCAGCTTAACATCAGCTCAAAGCGCCGCCGTCTTGACGACTTCAAGTCGAACATCAAGAACATGGCAAAGCGTGGCGAGGAAGCTTTGGGCTCAGAGCGCTCACGCCTGATGCGTCGTTTCGACCAGCTCAAGCAGGAAATACAGACCTACGAGAACAATCTCGGTTTCCTCAATGCAAGCTCTAAGAAGGGCAACAGCCTTATCGACGAGATGAACCGTAAGGTTCAGAAGCTCCGCGATGACCTCGAACTGGTTCGCCAGAAGATAAAGGCCATTGACGCAGAAAAATAATGAATTTACAATGTTTTTTATAAATAAGTTGCACAGCGCTGCAACGACAACTCGTACTGCCAGCGATTGGTAGTGCGAGTTTTTAAAATATACGCCCCTGTATTATTTTATTCATTTTATTAATTAATTCAACAAATCTATGTACAGACACAGATTTAACGACAGACAGGCTATGCGCTTCAAGCATTTCTCGCGCCGTAGCTATGCTCTGTTCAGCTGTATCGGACGTGAGGTGCTCATCTGTACCCTTAGCGTGGCTACTTTGACCTACGCTAAGGCAGACGGAATTAGCACCAAGCCTGCTGCTACAGCAATGGCTGCCGACTCACTTGGCCGTCAGGAGGTGAAGCTCGATGAGGTGCTTGTCACCGGTTCGCGTGCTCCGCTCACTGCGTTGCAGTCGGCAAAGATTGTGACTGTCATCTCGCGCGACGACATTCAGCGTGCGGAGGCGGCAAGTATCAACGACATTCTAAAGTTAGCCACGGGCGTCGATGTCCGTCAGCGCGGTGGCTTTGGTGTACAGACGGACATCAGCATCAATGGCGGCACGTTCGACCAGATTACCATTCTATTGAATGGAGTGAACATGTCAAGCCCGCAGACCGGCCATAATGCAGCCGATTTTCCCGTTTCTCTTTCAGACATTGAGCGCATCGAGGTTCTCGAGGGTGCTTCGGCACGTGTGTTCGGATCGTCGGCGTTCAATGGCGCCATCAATATCGTGACGCGCACCGACAAGGAGAGCAGTGTGCGTGTGTCGGCCGAAGGAGGTTCGTTCGGCACATTCGGTGGCGATGCTGGTTTGAGTCTGCGCACTGGCAACGTCAGTCAGCAGCTCAGCGGAGGCTATACGCAGAGCGACGGTGGCACAGCCAACAGCGATTTCAAGCGCCGTCGCATGTATTACATGGGTTCTTGGGATTCGCGTTACGTTAATCTGTCGTGGCAGGGAGGTCTGTCGTCGCAGGATTATGGCGCTTCGACATTCTACAGCGCCCGCTTCAACAACCAGTGGGAGGCTACACGTCGCTTCATGGCATCGGCTCTTGCCGACATTCGTCCGTTTGCCGACGAGCGTCTGGTGTTCTCGCCCTCGGTATATTGGCACCGCGACGTCGACCATTATCAGCTTACGCGAGGCAAGGAAGGTGCCAAGAACGGCGAGAACTATCACCGTATGGATGTATATGGAGCCTCGCTCAATGCCCATACTACATGGCTTCTGGGCAAGACAGCCGTTGGTGTCGACCTGCGCAAGGAACATATACTCAGTACGGCATACGGAACGCTGCTCGACGAGAGCGAGTGGACTGCCATACACGGTTCCGACCGCCATTACGACCATCGTGGCGACCGCACCAACACGAGCGTCTTCCTTGAGCATAACGTGATACTCGGTGGATTCACCTTGTCGGCTGGTGTACTTGCCAACCGCAATACTGGTCTCGACAACCGCTTCCGTTTCTATCCTGGTGTAGACATTTCTTATCGTCCGAGCGACAACTGGAAGTTCTATGCATCGTGGAACAAGGCGCTGCGTGTGCCCACATTCACCGACCTTTATACTTCAAACTCGGCACAGCAGGGCGATCCCAACCTCAGTCCTGAGCGCAATTCTACCTTCAAGATTGGTACTCGCTACCGCACACGTGGCGTTGAGGCTGTGTTGAGCGGATTCTACTCAGAGGGCAAGAACATCATCGACTGGGTTTATCCTACAGCCGAGAGTCGTAAGTATCAGGCTATGAACATAGGCAAACTCGACAATATGGGCTATTCGGCTGACGTTACGCTCAATATGGATGAGCTCGTTCCGGGTTCGTTCATCACACGTGTCAAGGCTGGCTATGCCTTCATCCATCAGAAGCACGAGACCGACCGCGAGATATTTGGTTCGCTCTACGCCCTGGAATATTTGCGCCATAAGGCCACCTTCCAGCTCGACCACCGTATCTGGAGTCGTCTGTCGGCATCGTGGGCAGTACGTTGGCAGCAACGCATGAACAACTATTCGCCTTATACTAAGGTCGACGTAAAGCTGATGTGGACCGCTCCGTCGTACAGCCTTTACGTCAAGGCCGACAACATTACATGCCACAGATACTACGATCTGGGCGGTGTACGCCAGCCGGGATTGTGGATTATGGCAGGCGGTAGTGTTAGGATAGGGTTGTAAGAAATAAAAGCCCCACAAAGCCCAGAAAAGCCCCACCCCCAGCCCCTCCCCCGTAGGGAGGGGAGTGGTATGCTTTAAGAATCTAAAAATAATGCATTGAAAAAATGGGTGAGATGCATTTAGAATCTAATATAATTGCATTGAAAAAATGAGTGAGATGCATTTTGAATCTAATAAGAATGCATTGGAAATTGGGTGTTAGTGCGTTGAAAATCGAATGCAATGTGTTGAAATATTGATAAAAATACATTGAATTTCGATTTTGAATGCATTGAAAATCAGTGGGTTATATATAGGCTTTTCAAAAGGAGTCCTTTTGCTGTTCAAATGTAGTCCTTTTGCTGTTCAAATGTAGTCCTTTTACCCTGTAAATGTAGTCCTTTTGCACTTCAAAAGGGGTACATTTACAAGGTAAAAGGACTACATTTTTTTTGCTTATCCGGAATTTTGAGTGTTTTAGCAAACATTACATATCACTCCCCTCCCTACGGGGGAGGGGTCGGGGGTAGGGCTTTTGGGCTTTTTACTTGTACCTCTCCATCAACTCCCTTTCTCCTTCCTTCGCCTTTTCCAAGAACTTCTTGTATTCTTCGGCTTCCGGATTGAATGGTCGGTGGGCGAGGGCAGCCTTTATCGGGCGCCACTCTTCAAGAAACTTCACCGTCTGTTTGGAGAAGAAAGTTTCGCCGAAGCGCTGCCAGATATATTCCACAGCCTGGTCGGTAGGGTGGAGCATGTCTTCGCGATAGAAACGGTAGTCGCGCAGTTCGTCGTTGACAATCTCGTAGGCGGGGAAATACACCACGTTGTCTATCTCCTTTGTCAGCTTGTCGGCAGCCAAAAGCAGCGTAGCTTTCGACAGCTGACTGCCGTGAAAGCCGTACTTGGCGTAGCGTATGGGGCTTACGGTGATGATGATACGAACCGAGGGATTAATCTGCCGAAGCATCGTGACCGCCTCACGCAGATAGTCGGCACACTCGTCGACGCTCAGTTCGTGCTCGGTGAACAGCCGTTGCGGACGCTTCCGGCAATTGTCCACTATCTCGCCCGTCTCGTTGAGGACGTAGACATGATTGGTGCCGAGCGTGAACACAGCCGTCTGAGGGGCTTCATCGGTTGCCTGACGAACGTCAGAACCGGAATCTGACGCTTCCGATTGGGCAGCTACAAGCTCCCCGGTCCATCGTTTCACGGTGTGCATGATGCTTGCCGGGTTGTACATAACGCCGTATGGATTGACCGTTGCACGAAACTTGTCCTCCACAAATCGACGTCCTATGTTGTCGGCAAAGCAAGAGCCTACAAAAAGCATACGCTCGCGCGGTTCGATAGCGAACGGCGCGAGCGTAATGTTTACTGGTGTACGAAACTCCATATTTTTATTTCTTCAGTTCGTTTGTTTCATTCTTGCGTCTCTTCATTTCGAAGAATACGCCTGCGGCGATAGCCAGCACGAGCAGCAGATAAGCCACATAGGCAGCCGTCTCGGTGTTCTTCACCGATGTGGGCTTGAATGTCAGCACTACAGTGTGCTTGCCAGGCTTCACGTTGATGGCTCTGAGTATGTAGTTGACACGGCCCACTGGAGTGTCAGCACCGTCAACTGTGGCTGTCCATCCGGGATAGTATATCTCCGAGAACACTACGATGCCACCCTTCTGCGAATCGACGGTGTAGGTCAGCTCGTTGGGCTCGTACTTCTTCAGAGTCACTACGGCAGTTGACTGGTGTGCCACAGGCTCGCCCAGCGCATCCTTAAACTTGCTGTCGGCTACCGCTTCGTGGCGCAGGTCAATCTTTCCTACTGCGTCTATCTCGGCGTTGGCATTGTCAACATAGCTTATACGGTCGACAAACCATGCGTTGCCGAAGGCGTACGGATTGAGCAACGGAGCTGTCTGTCCGCCCTGCAGCGGCAGGATTACGTACTTGGTGTTGAGCATGTTGAGCACCGGATAGATAGAGTCGCCAGCCACACGGGTCATGTCGCCTTGTGCGTTGACGATGGCACCCTGCATGTTGCGCATCTCCTTACCTATATATTGGTCGATCATCTCCTGGTAGCGGCGCAGCTTGGCAGCGTGGTATCCGCCTATAGACTTGTGATAGTAGGAAGTCTCGTTCTCGTTGAACGTGTTCGAAGCGAGGTTGAGCACACGATAATCGGGTGCTTTGTCCTGCATGATCTGGCGGTCGGTGGCTGTCTCCTGTTGCGGAGTCTCGCGCACGCTACGCTCTACGAACATGTCGTCGTTGAGATAACGCTTGTTGACCTGCCACATATCCACGAGGCAGAGCACGATGATTGCACCCACGGCATACTTGGGCTGTATCTTCTTCATGCGCAGCAGCAACAGCACAGCGGTTCCGAGCACGATGACGAAGAGTGTGCGCCAGCAGTCGGCGGTGAATATCGAGATGCGTATCTCCTGCAGATTGCTGAGCAACGGACCCAGATATTCCGACGGAATCTGCTTCATTGCCTCCAGCTCTGAAGCTGAGACATAGTCGGGGAAGAATATCGACGGCATGATGGCAAACAGCAACGCCATGCCACCCGTAGCTATAAAGCTCGCCCACAACCAAAACATATTGGTGGTGTTGTGCGCAATGATAGGATGTTTCGATGTTCCGAGGTATATGCGTATCTTCTGTGTGAAGAAGTCGGGAGTGTCAAATATCTTCTTAAGCGCCAACATTGCCAGCAACGGAATGGTGAATTCGGCAATTACGAGTATTGAAGCCACCGTTCGGAACTTGGCATACATGGGCACATAGTCGAGGAAAAGGTCGGTAAACCACATGAAGTTGTGGCCCCACGACAGCAGTATCGACAGACAGGTAGCAAGGAACAGCGCCCACTTCATCGGTCCTTTGACGATGAACAGACCCAGTACGAACAGCATCAGCACAAAGGCTCCAACATATACCGGTCCGCTTGTGCCGGGCTGGTTGCCCCAGTACTGTCCCAGTTGCTGGTATATCTGATAGAACTGCGGGTCGGCTTTCTGCATAGCCTTTTCGTTCATGGCAAGCGGCATTGACGCTCCGCCCTTGGTGTTAGGCACGAGCAGGGTCCATGTCTCGTCTATGCCATAGCTCCACTGAGTGATGTAGTCGCGGTCGAGACCGCTGCTTGTCTGGTTGGCAGAGTTCTTCTTCACCAGCTCACTCTTTCCTCGCATCGACTCCTGGGTGTACTGCCAGGTGTGGTAGAGGTTGGAAAGGTTGATGACAACGCCCAGTGCGGCAGCCACAAAGCACACGCCCGTTGCCTTGCCAAACTGTGCCAGACGATGATTGCGAACGGCATCCCACAGATAAGCCAGCACCATAAAGGCGATGATGAACAGATAGTAGTAGGTCATCTGCACGTGGTTGGCTTGTATCTCGAGCGCCGTGAACAGTGCCGTGACGACAAATCCCCACACGTATTTGCCACGATAAGCCAGCACAATACCTGCTATCATAGGCGGCAGATAAGCCAGAGCTATCACCTTCCAGATGTGTCCGGCGGCGATGATGATAAAGAAATAACTGCTGAACGCCCATATTATAGAGCCGAGCACAGCCAGCTCACGACGGAAGTCGAATGCGCGTAATAGGATGTAGAAGCCCAGAAGGTATGCAAACACATACCAGACATTCTCGGGCAACCAAAGATGATAGAACTTGCCTACCTCGTTCAGAACCTGCTGGCTGTCGTACGACGGTGCCATCTGATAAGTAGGCATTCCGCTAAAGAGCGAGTTGGTCCAACGGGTGCGCTCGCCAGTGCGCTGATAATACTCGGTCAGCTCCTGACCTGAGCCTCGTCCGGCCGACGAATCGTGGCGGTAGAGTATGCGGCCTTCGGTATCTGCCGGGAAGAAATAGGCAAATGCGATGACTGCAAACAATAATACTACCAGAATATCTGGCAGAAATCTTTTCAGTGTCTTCATTTATATGATGTTTTGTTTTGTTACTAATGGTTTGTTGTTACGTCAGCTACGATTGTCGGCTTACGTCAGTTCCAATCCCATGGCTTCAACGAATGTGCGCACTTCCTTCTGCTTCATCAGTTCGTCGAACACCTCCTTCTTTGTGAGTTTCTTGCTTATCTCCTCGGCTTTTGCCAATCGCAGCGTCAGTGTTATGCTTCCGTTGTGCAGGGCCTTTGCCATAGTGGCGCGTATTCGTCCCTTGATTGTCTCCACTTGGTCGAGCAACATCTGGTTGTCTACGATTATTTCGATGGCAGGAAATTCTGCTATTCGTGGCCTCATGTTCTTCATTCGTGAGGCGAGACTGATCATTTTCTGCGGCATTCGGTTGCACATCGACAGCCATTGCAGTTCGAGGAAGTCCTGAGTGAACTCCTCGTTCTCCTCCTTATTGGTTATTTCTGCCTCCTGCTTCTGCTCCTGTTGCTGCTTCTGCTGAAGACTTTGAAATGTTATTCCGAGGCTTGAGAGCTTCATGGCAGGGCGTTTAGGCGCTGCTGTAGTTGCCGTAGACGTAGCCGTAGCGGCTGCCGTGGCAGTTCCCGATTGCGTGATGTGTGCCGTGGCAGCGCCCATTGCGGCTGCCAGAGCGGCGTCCTCGCCTGCTGGAACAGTTGCCGTTGCCGTCGGCTGATGTCGGTGTGAGGGGATGCTGTTGTCATTTCCCGGAGCGACCACCTGCCGAGCCGCTGTGTTCCGGGTCATTGTTAAGTGCTTGAACAGGGATTTCAGACGTTTGGGGCTACGCCCCGCGCCATCAGAAGCGTCCTCAGGCTGAGTCAGCTGAGCCACTTGTATGAGCGTAAGTTCAACGAGCAGTCGCTTGTTGCTGCTCTGTCTGTACGAGAGGTCGCACTGGTTGGTCAGCTTCAGTGTCTGATACAGGAACTTGGTTGGGCAGCGCTGGGCCTGGTCGGCATACTTCTGCACTTGCTGCTGGCTTGCGTCAAGCAGTTTCAGAGTGCTCTCGTCCTTAGCCATGAGCACGTTGCGCACGTGCGACGCCAGTCCGTTGATGAGGTTGCCCCCGTCAAATCCCTTTTCAATAATGCTGTTGAGCAGCACCATTATGTCGCTCACCTTGTTCTCAAGAGCCAAGTCTACGATGCGGAAATAGTTGTCGGTGTCCAGCTCGTTGAGGTCTTCAATCACCTTGGCGTATGTGATGTTGCCCTGGCAGAAGCTCGCTGCCTGGTCGAATATTGACAGAGCGTCGCGCATACCGCCGTCGGCTTTTTCGGCAATTATTGCCAAAGCCTCTTCTTCATAGGTGATGCCTTCCTTCTGCGCCACGTTCTTCAGGTGTGAGATAGTATTCTCTACGGTCATTCGTTCGAAGTCGTATATCTGGCAACGCGACAGGATAGTAGGCAGAATCTTGTGCTTCTCGGTAGTGGCGAGGATGAAGATGACGTGTGCCGGCGGCTCCTCAAGCGTCTTGAGGAAAGCGTTGAAGGCGGCAGACGACAGCATGTGCACCTCGTCGATGATGAAAACCTTATACTTGCCCACCTGCGGCGGTATGCGGGTCTGCTCCATGAGCGACTTGATATGCTCCACCGAGTTGTTGCTGGCGGCATCAAGTTCGAAGATGTTGTACGAGCGTTGTTCGGCAAAAGCCTTGCAGCTCTCGCACTCGCCGCATGCCTCACCGTCCTGAGTGGGGTTCATACAGTTGATTGCCTTGGCAAAAATGCGTGCGCAAGTGGTCTTGCCGACGCCGCGCGGGCCGCAGAACAGATAGGCATGGGCCAGCTTTCCGCTCTTCACGGCGTTCTTCAGAGTTGTAGTAAGAGCCTTTTGCCCCACCACAGAGTCGAAGGACATCGGGCGGTATTTGCGTGCTGAAACTATATATTCTTCCATATTATATAATGTGCAATGATGATAATCAACTGCAAACTTACTATAAAAAATTCTATTTTCGTGTATGAATACGGAAAATTATGAGTAAGTTTGCATACAAATTAAATAACAATGGGTCGTCTTAAACTTATAATGGCTCTTGTGGGCCACTACAAATATGCTATTGTCATCATCGCCGGAATAATACTTGTAGGCTTTGTCGATGAGAACAGCTTCATGCATCGCGTCCAGTTGGAAATGCAGATAAGCGACCTTCGTCAGCAAATAGACAAGTACAACGCCCAGAACGAGGACGACATGCGAAAGCTTAAAGAGCTTAATCATGAGCCGGGTGCCTACCAGAGGATTGCACGCGAACGCTATTTTATGCAGACCGATGACGAGGACATTTATGTCTTGAGTGACGATAAAAAAACAGAATCCGACAATAATGAAACAAATGAGTAGAGTACAGAGTATGCTGTTCCTTGTAGGTGGCATACTTATGGTTATAGGAGCAGGATGTTTCGCGTTCATGTTTGCACGCGAGGTGGTTTGCTGGATTTATCTTGTGGGTGCATTGTTGTTCGCCTGGATGCAGGTGAGCGAAACCTACGAGGGCAACAATCCCACCATCAAGCGTCTGAAGCGTATAATGACGCTTGCCGACATATTGTTCGTGTTCTCCGGACTGCTTATGATTGACACCGCATTCCAGTTCCTTCGCGATACATTTACCGATTATACCACTTATATTGAGGTGGTTTACAACAAGTGGGTGCTGCTCTTGCTCGTGGCTGCAATTCTCGAAATGTACACTATGCATCGCATCAGCAGCTGCCTGAAGAAGGAAGCAAATACAACCGAAGCTCAGTAACGGGCGGCTGAAGGCGTGTCGCAAAAAAACTAAATAAGAATAATCATAACTTAAAACTCGCCAAAAACGTCTGTTATTCAAATAATACATATTACCTTTGTCTAAATAGAAATTTACAAGCAACCATATTTTATGAGTAAAATACTTTACGCTTTTATCACAATCATGGCGTTAGCGTCATGCGGAAATTCTTATAACATCCAGGGATCGTCAAATGTTTCAACGCTCGATGGACGCATGCTCTATCTGAAAGTACTGCATGACAACGACTTCAAGACAATAGATTCGTGCGATGTCGTACACGGTCAGTTCCATTTCAGTGGTTCTTTCGACTCTATATGTATGGCCAACATCTTCATGGATGATGAAAGCGTATTGCCACTTGTGCTCGAAAAGGGTGACATCACTATCAAGATAGACAACACTCAGCAAACAGTCAGCGGCACACCGCTCAATGATGAGCTGTTCAAATTCTTCAATCGATACAACCAACTGAAGAATCAGGAGGCCGAACTCATCCATATGCACGACCGCGCAATCATGGACGGCTCGGACATGAATGCCGTTAACCGTCGCATCAGTGCCGAGGCTCAGCGCCTGACAGAGCAGGAGGACAAGCTCGTTACATCGTTTGTGACCGACAACTTCGACAATGTGCTCGGTCCGGGTGTCTTCTTCATGGTGACAATAGGCTATCGCTATCCCGAACTCACACCGTGGATAGAGGACATTATGAGCAAGGCTACTGATAAGTTCAAGAACGATCCTTACGTAAAGGACTACTATAAGAAGGCACAGGAGAATCAAGCCATAATGAATGGAATGAAGACTCCTGAACAGGCAATGCCTGCTCCGGCTCCAGCACCGGGTCCAACTCCCAATGAGCTGGCTGCGCCTGCGCAGTAGGAGTCGGGGTGTTGAGTTGAGATGTTGAGATGTTGTGATTTCATTTGTTGTGAATTATTGCCCTCTCGAAAATCACACCATCTCACCACCACAACAAACTACACCATCTCACCACCACAACATAACAACCATTTTTTTGAAGAAAAAATGAAAACACTTATATTTGGAGGAACCGTTGTCAATGAAGGTGTAGCCCGAAAGGCTTCCGTGATTGTTGACAATGAAGTTATAACAGAGATAGTTGAAGGTACAGACTCTCCCCGTGGCAACTACGACAGCGTCGTGGATGCTACGGGGTGTTTTGTTTTACCAGGTGTGATTGACGACCATGTGCACTTCCGCGACCCCGGATTGACACAGAAGGCCGACATCGAAACGGAAAGCCGTGCAGCTGCATTTGGCGGTGTCACGTCGTATTTCGACATGCCCAACACCAATCCGCAGACCACAACGCTTGAGGCACTTGATGACAAATATGCCGACGCTGCGCACAAGTCGCACGTCAACTACGGCTTCTTCATCGGTGCAACCAACGACAACATCGATGTAGTCACGTCGATAGACCCGCACCGTGTGCCCGGTATAAAGCTGTTTATGGGTTCAAGTACGGGCAATATGCTTGTCGACCGTAAGGAAGTGCTGCAACAGTTGTTTGCCAAATCGGCTCTGCCCATCATGGCGCATTGCGAGGATACCGACATAATCAATCGCAACATGGCTGAGGCTAAGGCCAAGTATGGCGACGATCCGGCTGTAGAGCATCATCCCGAGATTCGTTCGGAGGAAGCATGTTGGCAGTCTACGCGTCTGGCTGTAGAACTTGCAGAGCAGACCGGAGCACGTCTGCACGTGGCACACCTCACCACAGCACGCGAGTTGCAGCTCTTCGGCAGCAATCCGCGCATCACCGCCGAGGCTGTAATAGCCCATCTGTTCTTCTCGGATGCCGACTATGCCACACTCGGAACACGCATCAAGTGCAATCCCGCAATCAAGACAACTGCCGACCGCGACGCCCTACGTGCCGCACTCAGCGACGGACGCATTGCAACCATTGGTACCGACCATGCTCCGCATCTTCTTGCCGACAAGCAGGGCGGATGTGCCCGTGCCGCTTCGGGAATGCCTATGGTTCAGTTCTCGCTCGTTGCCATGCTGCAACTCGTCGACGAGGGCGTGCTCACCATTGAGCGTCTGGTGCAGCTGATGAGCCACAATCCTGCCGAACTGTTCGGCGTGTCGCGTCGTGGCTACCTGCGTCAGGGCTACAAGGCCGACATTGTAATTGTGCGTCCCGACTCGCCCTGGACCGTCGACAAGGACTGCATACAGAGCAAATGCGGATGGAGTCCGATGGAGGGACACACATTCGCATGGCAGGTGCGCACAACAATGTGCAACGGCAGCATAATATACAACAATGGAGCATTCGACAATACGAGCCGTGGTGAGGCATTGGAGTTCAGAATCTGATATATATGAATAATGTAACACAGATAGATTTCAACATCGCCCAACTGCGTCCTTACATCAACTGGTTGTACTTCTACCATGCGTGGGGACTCGCCGGCAAACCCCAATCCGAGAAGGACAAGCTGCTCAACGAGGCAAACGTCATGCTCGACCAGCTGCAACAGCGCTATCAGACGCATGCCCTTGTGGGGCTGTTTGATGCCAATGCCGACGGCGACGACATCGTAGTAGGCACAGAACGCATGCCGATGCTGCGCCAGCAGCGTCCCTCTGCGCCGGGAGCGCCTTACCTCTGTCTTGCCGACTTTGTGCGTCCGCTCTCGTCGGGCATTAAGGATAGGGTGGGAGTGTTTGCTGCCAGCATTGACGAGGCGATAGAACACGACTTCCAGCAGGACGACTTCCAGCGCATGTTAGCCCAGACTCTTGCCGACCGATTGGCTGAAGCCACTGCCGAACTTGTCCACTTGCAGGTGCGCCGAACCATTTGGGGATATGCACCCGACGAAAATCTCGACATACCGCAGCTTCTGCGCGAGGACTTTCAGGGCATACGGCCAGCCGTAGGTTATCCGTCAATGCCCGATACGAGCCTTAACTTCATCATCGACCGCCTCATCGACATGAAGCGCATAGGCATTCGTCTCACCGACAGCGGTGCCATGAAGCCCCACGCTTCTGTGTCAGGTCTGATGTTTGCGCATCCCAAGGCTCATTATTTTGACATCGGACGCATCGACGACATCCAGTTGCGCGACTATGCACGGCGCCGTCATGTTCCGGTGGAGCTGATGCGGAGGTTTCTTGCTTCCCGACTCGTAGACTGATGCTGTACGTTCAGAATATAAATCAAGTATAAATGATAGCCCGTATATTCATATTCATAATACTGGCAACGCTGTTGCCCGACCTCTACATTTATCGTCGCTACATACGCCACCGCTTCGACCTCTCGCTCGTGATGCGTCTGTTGTGGTGGGTTCCGGGTGCTGCGATGGTGGCGGTGACGCTTGTCTACGCCATGATTGACGACTTTGCGCCAGCCAATCTCACGTTGTTCAACATCTATCTGTTCATGCTCGGACTGATAGTGGTGCCCAAGCTGCTGTTCGTATTGTCGTCGATAGCCGGTCGTGGAGTGCGCCGTATGACGGGAGGCACGCGCAATTGGGGCAACTACTTCGGGTTGCTGCTTGTGCTGGGACAGCTTTACGTGCTGTTCATGGGTTCGATGACAGGCACCGACCGTCTGCGTGTGCGCCGTGTGACGATAAGTGTGCCCAATCTGCCCAAGTCGTTCGACGGCTATCGCATAGTGCAGTTCAGCGACATCCACCTCGGTTCGATGCGCAGCGAACTGCTTGAGCGCGCCGTAGAACAGATGAACCGCTTGCGTCCCGACATGATAGCGTTCACCGGCGACATTCAGAATATGCGCCCCGACGAACTCACGCGCCACACGTCAACGCTGCGTCGGCTGTATGCCAAGGACGGAGTCTACTCCGTATTGGGCAATCACGACTACTCGGAGTACGTCCCGAAGTTGCCCATGCGGCAACGCCGGCACAACGAACAGCTCACACGCGAGTTTCACGCCAACGTAGGTTGGCAGCTCTTGCTCAACGACCACCGCATCATACGACGTGGCAACGACTCCATAGTGATTGCGGGCGAGGAGAACGACGGGCTTCCGCCATTCCCCAGCAAAGCCGACCTCAAGCGCACATTGCGTGGAGTCAGCCCCCGTTCGTTCGTAGTCATGCTTCAGCACGACCCCTCGGCATGGCGCCGTTCGATACTGCCCGGCAGCAATGTGCAGCTCACCTTGAGCGGACACACGCACGGCGGACAGATGAGTCTGTTCGGATTGCGCCCCACAAGTCTATTGGGTCGCGAGGACGACGGACTCTACCAGGAGGCAGGCCGCGCTCTGTTCGTATCCACAGGATTGGGCGGTTTCGTGCCGTTCCGATTCAATATGGATCCAGAAGTGGTGGAGATAACGTTAAGAAGCCCCACCCCCTGACCCCTCCCCCGTAGGGAGGGGAGTGATATGTACTGCTATCTGTAGGAGGCTATGGCGTCCTCGCCGTAGTCTGAGTAAGCTATAGGGTATGGCGTGAATCATTACTCATTAAATATAATTCATTAATCATTAAATATTAAAAAGCAATGGTAAAATTAATATATCGTATTTATCAGCTCTTCATAGCTCTTCCGCTGATAGCCATATACACCGTAATAACAAGTCTGATAGTAATCATCGGCTGCGCATTGGGCAACGGTCACTTCTGGGGATATTATCCCGGCAAGTGGTGGGCGCAGTTCATAGTGCGTGTGCTTCTGCTGCCCGTGAAGGTAGAGGGACGCGAAAACCTGCAGAAAGGGCAGTCGTATGTGTTCGTAGCCAACCATCAGGGAGCCTTCGATATATTCCTGATTTACGGTTTCCTGTGCCGCAACTTCAAGTGGATGATGAAGCGCCAGCTGCGCCAGATCCCCCTCGTGGGCAAGGCATGCGAGTCTGCCCACCACATATTCGTCGACAAGCGAGGCCCCAGCAAGATACGCGAGACCTACGACCGTGCCCACAAGACGCTGCAGGGTGGCATGTCGCTCGTGGTATTTCCCGAAGGAGCACGTACGTTTACGGGTCATATGGGCGTGTTCAAGCGTGGAGCTTTCATGCTGGCAGACGACATCGAGCTGCCCGTAGTGCCCATCACCATCAACGGCTCGTTCAATGTGATGCCCCGAATGCGCGATATGCGCTGGGTGACATGGCATCCGCTGCGCCTCACCATACACAAGCCTATCATGCCGATAGGCAAAGGTCCCGACAACATCAAGCATCTTGAGAGCAAGAGCTACGACGCCGTTATGTCTGGACTGACAAAGGAATACCAGGGATTTGTAGAAAATCCCGACCAGTAACCCCCTTTCGCAAGAGCCTTACGACGGCTCATCCTACATTTGATAACAACAACAAGATGATTACCAGATGCTATCTTGAGATAACCAACGTATGCAATCTCAACTGTGTGTTCTGCCCCAAGACGACGCGCACGAAGCACACAATGACTTTGGACGAATTCGACACGCTCACCGACCGACTTGCAGGCGAGGTGAAGTTCTTGTATTTCCACCTCATGGGCGAGCCTTTTCTGCATCCCCATCTGGCGCAGTTCATCGGTATGGCAAGGCTCAAAGGCTTCGTCCCGATACTCACTACCAACGGCACTTTGCTTTCGCAACGCACCGACATTCTTGATGACTTGCCCCACAAAATTCAGATTTCGCTCCACTCGCACGAGGGCAACGGCAGGGCAGACCTAAAGCAATACATCGACGAAGTGATGGCGTTTGCCATGGAAGCCGCCCGCCGTGGGTGCATCATCGTGCTGCGTCTGTGGAACGAAGGCGGCCACAACAGCCTTAACCAGACCATTCTTGACATGATAGCCAGCCATCAGCCACGCCCGTGGACTGAACGCCACGACGGCTGGCGCATTGCCGAAAATCTCTACATCGAGAACGACAATATGTTTGAATGGCCCGACCTGCAATGCGCCCCCACTGCCGAGGAGGAAGTGTTCTGCTACGCCCTGCGCAATCAGATTGGCGTTCTCGTAGACGGAACGGTTGTGCCGTGCTGTCTCGACCACAACGGCGACATGCCGCTGGGCAACCTCTACGAGCACAGCCTCGCACATATCCTCTCGTCCACACGTGCCAACGCCATATATCAGGGCTTCACCAACCACATAGCCGTAGAACCTTTGTGCCAGCGCTGTGGCTATTCGGCAGTATCGAAGCGGTTCAGAAAGTAATGCAAACTGAACTTTAGCAAGTTCTGAGAATTCAGTAGTTATAGGAGTTAAGAAGTTAAGCCAGATGCTTTTAAAGCTATAAATCAAGCAAAAAAACTAATGGCTTAACTCCTTAGCGACCGTAGGGCGCGAAAAACTCCTTAACTTCTTAACTACTTTCGCTAGCGAAACTTAAATGCAAATATAATACAGGCAGTAAAAAACTGTTACAAAACAAAAAACGATTCTGGAGATTTTCAGAGTCGTTTTTTATTCTTTTTACACCACCCGAACCCCTCTTTCACCCCAATATTACTGCTTTTCAACTGCAAAACGAATACATTATCCGTCTAAAACGACTCCTTTTGCCATGCAAAACGATAACTATTGCCGAGCAAAAGGAGTCGTTCGGCAAGGCTAAAGTTGTCCTTTTGCCATCAAAAGGAGCCTTTTTGCAATTGCGAAGATTGCACACTTCTGCTGCTATTGGATGTAAACCGCTGTGTATAAGCATCATAACCGCTGCTCGCTCAAAACTCGAGAATTTCGGGCAAAACACTTCGTCGTGCGCTCAACTCGCAGTTTTGAGCGCTTGAAAATGCAAATATCGTAATGCCGACACATACTTCTAAACATACAAAAATGCCCGTCTTGCATAAGAATTTCATCATAAAAGGAGTGATTTTCTATGATTTTGTTTAACTTTGCCACATATCAGATATTCTTTATTTGAGTTTTAAGCAGCACTAAGATTTAATAAAAAACCACGCTAATGAGAAAATTACTGCCACTACTGCTTGCGCTTCTGATGCTTGCATGCAACAGAACCGAACGCAATTCAGCGTTCGACCCCGCTTACTCCATGCTCGAACGTGTAGCCGAACTCAACGCCGGAGGTGACAAACCGGGCGCGTTGGCGCTTGCTGACAGTGCCCTGCTGATGCACCCGGCGGACACTACCCGATGCTGGCTTTTGAGCGAAAAGGCAGTGACGCTTGTCGACATGGGGCGCATGGCGGATGCCGTAGGCGTGGCTCAGGGCGCTTACCGTCTGGCAGAGAAGCTGCATGACGTTGACGCAATGCTCAATCTGCGTGGCACTATGGGCATAGCCTACCGCAGGCTGGGCAAGACCGATTCGGCTCTGGTGCAGTATAAGGAGGGCATACAGATGGCGCTTGCCGAGCATAATGCCGAATATGAGATATATCTGAACAATTGTGTCACGGTGCTTTACTCCGAAAGCAACCGCTTTGCTGAGGCTCTTCACTATGCCGCAAAGACCGAAAAGGCAGCCCTCGCAGCCAACGACACCATACAGCGATTGTCGGCACGTGCCAACATCGGAGGCATATATATGAAGCAAAACCAGTACAGGGCGGCGCTCAATGCTATGCTGCCGTGCTGGCAGGAGGTGAAGAGTGTGGGCTATAACGTGCTCACGATGAAGTTCCTCTCTATCATTCTGAAGTCGTACAGCGCATTGGGCGACTATCAATCCGTGGCACAATACATGCAATATGCCGACCGTGTGATGGACGGAATGGCTGCCGGCAGCAACGGAGTTTTGGGCATTCTTGAGGTCAAGGCCGATCTTCTTGGCAAGCAACATAGATACGCCGAGCAGCTGGCACTTGTAGACAGCATCATCGCCAGCGGCGCACATAACCAGGCAATGCCGCTTGACAAGATGCTGCGCACGAAAGCCCAGTGTCTCGAAAACATGCATCGCAACGCCGAGGCGCTCTCGTTCATGAACCGTGCCTTTGCCGTGCTCGACTCAGTAAAGCAAAGCGACATAGAGAAAAGCATGAGCGAATTTACGGTGAAATACAAGACACTGGAGACGGAGATGGCTCTGGCTGAATCCAGACGCGAGACTGCCGAGAAGGCAAACCAGGTGCTGTGGCTTGTGGTGGCGGTAGTGCTGCTGCTTGGAGTGGTTGGCATTATGCTCTATCGCAGGCGCATAGCCGCTCAGCGGGCGTTGCTGCACGAGAAGCAGAGCTACATCGAAGGACTCGAGAGCGAGCGTGAGCGCATAGCCAAGGATTTGCACGACGGCGTGTGCAACGACATTCTCGCCACCAAACTGCTGCTCGCCACCGACAGCGTTCATGCCGAGCAGTATCTCGACGACGTTTGGCGCAATGTGCGCCAGCTGTCGCACGAGCTTATGCCTCCATGTTTCTCGACGCTCGCACTCGACGCAGTGGTGCGCTCGTATGTAGACGCCATCAGCCGTAACGGCAGTCGCGACATTTCGCTCAATATCGACACTGCATTCGATTGGGGCAGTCTGCCGCAACAGGTGGCTTACGAGATTTATCGCATCATACAGGAGTCGACAGCCAATGCAATGAAATACGGCGACCATACCGGCATAGACATATCGCTGACTGTCGCCGACGGCAACCTGAGCGTATGCGTTGCCAACGGCATAGGCACCCGTCCGGCTGACGGCAGGCACACCTCCAGTCATGGCATAGGACAGCAGACGCTGCAGAAACGTGCCGACCGCATCGGCGCAAGGCTTACTGCCGATGAGGCTGACATGCGCCATAGGCTGACGCTCATTTGCCGACTCACCACCACATAGTCACACCTTAACCAATTGAAAACAATGACAATACTCATCGTCGACGACCACCCCATAGTGCTCAAGGGCATACACGCCCTGCTGGCTTCGTCGTTTGCCGAAGCCCATATCATTGATGCTGCAGGGGTGGGGGAGGCTGAACAGATGCTCAACCGACACAAGGTTGACATCATTATAACCGATCTCGACCTCAACGGCGAAAGCGGCTCCATGCTCATAGAGCACGTCCGCAACGTTCAGCCTGCCACACAGGTGGCTATATATACCATGCACGAGGAGCCGTGGTCGGTAGGCGAAATAGCCGATTTGGACACCGAGGCGGTGGTGATGAAGAGCGACAACGCTGCGGAACTGCTCATGGCAGTCAGGAGTCTTTGTGCCGGCAAGGGCTACTATAGTCCAACCTTCTTCCGGCTGCTCAATTCATTGAAGCGCCACCCCGACCGTCTGTCCGACCGCGAGAAGCAGGTAGTCAGTCTCACGGCAATGGGACTGTCTGCCGCTGACATGGCTTCAAGGCTTGGCATAAGTGCCAATACCGTGGAGTTTCATCGCCGTCGTATCATGCAGAAACTCAATGTGGCCAACGCTGCCGAAATGATTAGCCGGGCAACGGAATTGGGCTTTAAGGCAAACATCTGATGCCGGGTTTTTATAAAGCGTTTTATGTCGGTCGGACAGCGGTTCGACTGACTACGGAAAACCATAGCTTACCCCCTACCAAAAACAATAGTTTTTAGTTCTTGGTAGGGGGTTACTGTGTTTAAAGGACTATATTTACTATTATTTTTCTATACCTTTGTATCAAAACAGTGTACTCATTATCAAATACCAGCTACATGAATACCGATATAAAGGACAGTATCACCGAACGCGAAAAGGAGATATTAAGTCTGCTCGCCATAGGATTTAGCAGCAAAGAGATTTCGGAAAAGTTGTTCATATCTCCACATACCGTGGAGTATCATCGCCGGCAACTGCTCAAGAAGACGAAATCACGAAACATCGCACAGCTCATCGGAACCGTTTATCGTATGGGAATACTGTGAGTGTTGTAGTCCGGTTGCCGGACAGAAGGAATTGTATTTATCAAAACTTAATATACGATGTAATATGAAAAATTCTACCTTATTACTTACTATTGCTTCGGCAATGCTTTTGCAGGCAGCTCCTGCGGTGGCACAAAACAATGTGCCAATCAGAAAAATCAAGGCTGTAAGACCAACGACCGAGCTTACGCTGCTAGACAGAGTGGAAAGCGACACGCACCGGAAGATATATCAATACAACGAGTATGGATATATCACGTCGGTCATGGAATACAACAAGGAGGCGGAACAGTGGGTGCTCGACACCGACAACTCGTATCGCCAGGAGTACGTGTTCAATGCCGCCGGACAGTGTACAGCCCGAACAAGCTTCAATGTGGACAAGGCTGGCAACAAGACCACTGAGAAGAACAAAGCCAATGTGGAAGTGATAGGCGACACGACATGGGAGCGCTACTATAAGGAATACCCTGACAGCACCACTCATATAAGTGAGGCATTCGCCTACGACAAGTGGGGCAACTGCGTGGAGGAAATCCTGTATGGATATGACGGCTACAATCGTAAGGAGTTCATACGCAGCTATAAGAAGAGAGAATACTCCGGACCGGTAGACAAATACACTGACAATTCAAATTACGAAAGCTTCAAGAATGGTCGACTTTTGTATTATCTTAAGGCAAGAGGATTTGATGACCAGATAACGATGAATACCAACGAGCTGTTTGTTGAGGAGTTCCGTAAGATAGTATGGCAAACCGAAAACGACAAACTGTACAGACGGGAATACGGACTCGATCGCGGTATGGATATTCAGGTAGGAAGTATAGAGAAAAATATGTGGAAATCGTCTGAAAGCGAATTCACACTCAACGCTGACGGCACACGACCTATAAAGGAGACAGTGCGTAGCTATGACGAAACTGGCGAAGTAACGGGCGAGAACATTTCCCATACTTACACATGGGACAATCTCGGTCGCCTGTTATCCAACATCGAATACCGCGGATCATCATCGGAAATATCATATAAGAATGAATACACTTACGCCGACGACTATGCAAAGAAGCTGTCGCTGCGTGAAGCTATTGACGCATTAGACGGTGGCATTCAGATATATCCGGAGGACGAGTTTATGCAGTTTGGACGTATAGCAACCTCTTCTTACTATTATGCCGAGGATGGAGATAAGGGTGAGAGTACATACGAGTGGAACGCCGACGGACAACTCACTGGAGGTAAATGGTCGGAGACTTGTATAACGTCCGAACCCGATACCGACAATCCGACAACTCGGACCGACTACGGCGAGGTACGAGTAGGATATAACGCCGATGGACATTTGGCATGGAAGATAGACCATAGCATCACCGAAAACAACTTCACCAAGATTGAATACTTGTATGACAAGGAAGGTATATGGACTGGCGAGGCTGAATATTCGGGCGACGGTTGGGATGGTCCGTGGACCAAGGAAGGCGATAGGGGCAATGCAAGAGCCAGAAAGCGTCTCGCAACGCGTGCTGCTACAACACCGAAGTTTATCGATGACTTGACCGACGGTTCTCATTATATAGAAAACAATGATGGCGTATGGAATACTTATGGAAACTACAATGTGACCGATGGCGTCGTGACAGGCGGTGGTTATCAACAGACTCTCGTAAGCACCGCATCCGTTCCTGCTAATCCGCAATATAACTATACCGACCCGTTGATGCCTCTCGAAAGAGAAGATGAAGAAGCTTATCCTGTTACCACTGAAGCTATGTGGTATTATTATTGGAACACGGACAAGGGCGATTGGGAACTTGACTGGGGGCCGACAGAAGCCAAAAGGGTGTATAACAAGGATGGCAATATCGTTGCCGACACCTACAACGGCAATCAGACCATAGTAAGTACAATAACATACCGTCTTGACGACGACGGCAGACTGATTGAGGAAATCTACAGCAAGGGTGGCAACATCACCTACGAGTATCTCCCCGGCACCGACTATCTGCTTGAGAGTGTTGAGACAGCAGCCGACGGCTATCACAACGTGTGCCACTATTACTACAGCAAGCACAACTATGTTGACCCGACGGGCATTGAAAGCATCAAACGCAACGACGCTTCCACCCCCGTATGGTACGACCTGCAAGGTCGCCGCATAACCACTCCAACCTCCAAAGGCATCTACATTGTCAACGGAAAGAAAGTGGTGGTTCGATGAAACACAAAAAGGCGTACAACCAAAATCGTAAAGATTGAGGTTGTACGCCTTTTGGCGTATTTGTATAACCACATAATAGTCATGAAAAATAATCCGGTCGGTGTAGTGCTTACAATATCATTTTTTTTAGGTATTGCCGATTTTTCTTTTATCTATAATTTTGCATCCGAATTCAGAAATCAGGCAGATCGTTATTCAGAAACCCTTGCTTGAAAGGACAAAGAATTATAAACAGAAGATAAATTAGTTATAAAAAATGAAGCAAAGAAACATACTTACGATAGTCTTTACTCTGTTCTGCGTTGCAACAATCATGGCACAGAATGTGGATAACGAAAAAACAGGAATACTTCTTGTACATTACGGCACGTCAAACGATAAAAGCCGTGCACAGACAATAGACAAACTCAACTCTCGTGTAGCAGAAACTTTTCCAGACTGTGCAGTTGTTGAGGCTTATTCGGCTCCGTCGGTGATAAAGACGCTTGCAAAGCGTGGCATCAAGAAACTTTACATCTCGCAAGCTCTTGATTCGCTGAAAGCGCTTGGCTGCAACAAACTCGTTGTGCAGAGCACGATGCTTCTTGATGGAGTGATGACAGAGATGCTGAGAACAGAAGTTGGCAAGGTAAAGAACGACTTCAGAGAAGTATCTGTTGTTCGTCCATTGCTTTACTCGGTAGACGACTGCCGGACAATGATAGAGATGCTAACCAAGAGTCTTCTTGCAGACAAATCGGTAGCAACAAAAAAATCACAAGTGGTGCTTGTAGGTCACGGTAGCGACAGTCCGGCAAATGCCATGTACAGTCAGATCGACTATTTGTTGAAAGCTGAAGGAAAGTCTTCATGGCATGTAGGCACGATAGAAGGTTTTCCTAAGATAGAAAACGTGGAACAACAGTTGAAGAACAGCAAAAACAAAAACGTAATCCTTGTACCTCTGCTCTATATCGCCGGTAACCATCAGAAGGAAGATATTGATGGAGTGTGGAAAACGCAGCTTCAGACTAAAGGCTACCATGTGGACGTGTTTGGGAAAGGAATCGGAGAAATGACCGAAATTCAGAATATGATCATTGGTAAAATTGATGCTCAAATAAAGACAGTAAACTCTGAAAAGGCTAAGTAAATTGTTGTTGTCTACAGAAAAAAACAATGCGATAAGTCATAATAAAGAAAAAGGGAGATGCCCTTACACACAGACAAACTAATACAAAAAGAAATCAACAAACATAATTATATGAACAACAGAACTCTACTTTTTGTCGTAGCTGCTTCGCTTGGCTGCGTAAATGCCGTGGCAGGTAATGTTTATGACGGAACTAATGACGATAAGGACATTAGCAAGACAATAAATCTCAACCCGGTAGTAGTTACAGGAAACGGACACCACCAGTTGCTTAAGTCTACCACGACACCAGTGCATGTGCTTTCACAGCAAGCAATAAAGGAAACTGGAACGACCGACTTTCAAGATGTGCTGACAAAGCTCATGCCACAGGTGTCGTTCTCGCCTAACGCCATGGGATCATACATCCGTGTTAACGGCTTGGGAAACAAATATGTGCTTGTTCTTGTCAACGGCAAAAAGATGATAGGCGATATTGCAGGCAATGTAGACCTAAGCCGCATCAATATGTCGAAGGTAAAACGTATTGAGGTGCTTGATGGTGCTGCCTCTGCCCTTTATGGTTCAGATGCCATTGGCGGAGTGATAAACATCATTACTGATGAGAAGACAATGGACAAAGTAGTTGCTTCTTCAGACACACGACTATCGGGCAAAGGACAATTTTCTGAAGGTGTGAACTTAGACGTTACATCAAAATATCTTGACTCTCACACCTCGTATTTTCATCAAGAGGCTGACAGCTATCAGAACAACAACATGGCTGTAGATGCTGACGGAAAAGAGTATGAGACGATAGCACCGCTGTTCATCGGTTTCAACTCAAACGTAATAAATCAGCGCTTCGACATAAAGCCTGCAAAGAATCTCTCAATGTATGCAGGTGGATCATACAGCTATAAACTTACCGACCGTCCCAACTCTCGTAAAGACATTACTGGAGGTTCCGATTATGACATGCGTAGCGAAGGATGGCGTTGGGAAGCGGGCGCAAAATATAAGATGGGCAAACACTCTGTGCTCTTCGACTTCATAAACGACAACTACCACTATGGAAACCTCTATCAGGTTGCAACGAATACTTATGAAGTTGGACACTTCGTGCGTAACAAGTCGCAAAAATACTATGAGGCTGAGCTGAAAGGCGTATTCCATTTCTATGACAATGCAACGACAATCATTGGTGCTGACTGGCGTAACGACTTTCTCACGGCTACAAGCGGCAACGTAAACAACAATGTATACACACTTGCTGGATATGTGCAGCACGATATGGAGATTGTGAAAAATGTAAGTGCAACCCTTGGCATGCGCTATACCAAGCATGGCACCTTCGGAAACAACTTCACACCTAAGGTGGCATTGATGTATGCTCCTGGCAGATTCCGCTTCCGTGCTGCCTACTCACGCGGTTTCCGTGCACCAGGTCTCGACGAGCTCTACTATCACTACTTCAAGATGATGGGCAAGCGTCCTGTCATAACATTCGGAAACACAAACCTCAAGGCAGAAAGCAGCAACTACGTCTCATTGAGCGCAGAATACAGCAACAAGTTTCTTACACTATCTGTTATGGGATATATGAACTTTGTTGACAATATGATTGTCAAGGAGAACATCACGATAGACGATGCTGTTCGTGCAGAACTCGCACAACAGTTTCCTGAGGCAACAGCCGATCAGCTTGCGAAGCTGAAGAAATACGGCCACTACATTAATAGTAATAAAGGTGTGGTAAGAGGACTACAGGCTAACGCAACTGTGAGTGTTACTAACGACATCTCTCTTATTGTAAACTATGCCTACACCAACGGCCGATCGAAGAACGCTGGCACATGGACCGCGCTTGAGCGAACCTTCAAGAACAGCTTAACGGCAGCAGCCAACTACAACCACACTTGGCGCAACTATACCCTCGGTGTGAACCTCAACGGCCGCTTCCAGTCGGCAACTTATTATCCTGGCTATGAGAATGCTCCTGGCTATGGCGTAATAAACTTGAATACTACTCACACCTTTACCATAGGCAAAATGTTTAAACTTGTTCCTAGCATCGGCATTGACAATGTCTTCGACAAGACAGATCATCGCATAGACACTCCTTCACAGAAAGTGGCACTTTACTCGCCAGGCAGAATGCTTGTGGTAGGACTAAAAGTGAATTTTGCAAAATAAAACTTTTTAATGGAATATCAAGGAAAGCGGAAGCACCAGAAGGTTGGTTTTCCGCTCTCCTTGCATTGATTATATAATGAATAATGACTAAGAAAGTTCTTTTGAAACTTCATCTGTGGCTTTCCTTGCCTTTGGGAGTTATCATCATGCTCATTTGCCTGTCTGGAGCTACACTCGTATTCAAAAATGAGATAAGAAATGCTCTTGAAATGCCAAAAGTCATTGCGCCACACGCAAAGAGCGTAAAAGTAGCCTATAGCGTAAAAGCGGGTGATGAAGAAAGGGTTGGCAAGACTATTGGCAAGTTTTCTTCCAAGGATGCTCCTTATGGTACAACGACAAAAAGAGATTTTTTCTCCTATGTCACCAAGTTTCACACCAGTCTCATGATGGGACCTGTTGGCAAACTTATAATCACCTATACCACATTGCTCTTTATCTTCATCTTGATAAGTGGTATATTTGTTCTTCTGCCGAAAGACAGAAAGCAGTTATGCCAGCGCTTTAAGGTAGAATGGAGCAAAGGAAGCAGACGCCGCCTCTTCGACCTTCACGTCAGTCTTGGCTGGTGGGCACTTCTTTGGTTGTTGCTTCTTTCTGTTACTGGCTTGGGGTTCGGCTTGAAGCTTGTACCTAAGGGTACTGAGTTGATGAGACTCTTTCATGAACTGCATATAGGTTCGTGGGGAGGTATGTTGACAAAAATTATAACTTTTGTCGTAAGCCTCATAGGAGCATCACTGCCTATTACTGGTTACTTGCTTTATTTCCGGCGCAGGTGCAAAGCTTGATATTTTACATATCCTAATGATAACGTATTCATCGCTCAACGATAACGTATTCATGTGCCAATGATAACGTATTCATGTGCCAACGATAACGTATGCGTAAGCCGATGAATACGTATACGCTCGCCCACTTGACACACTGCTGCAGTCGCTTGTCATACTTTTCCCACAAACCGTTTTTAGCAATGAACTCTACAGTCTTGGCGAAATTACCTTCAACAGACAAGATGGTGCTGCTGATGAAGCGTATAAATGATTTTCACGACGACAACCAATACACCATGGGCGAGCTAAACCTATTCTCCTCAGCCAATCGCGACGACGTGAACCAGAAGGCTGTAGGACACCTGCTCGACTTGATGAAGTCGCTTGTTGACAATCCGCAACGACGATACCTTACACTCTCTGATCTATTCCAGCTGCAGTTCCGCATCGTGGAGAACGACAACGACACGGGATGGGTGGACAAGCTGTCGCATGTGGGAAGCGAGGGAACGGACACATTGGTTAAGGCAATGATAAACATCATGCTGATAAATGTATTCAAAGGAAAGGTAAGCCGTAAGTTCGGCGACTTCCGCATACATTGCATGATGGACGAAATCGGCAAGCTGCACCCGCAGAATGTGAAAGGCATACTCGACTTTGCAAATGCCCGAAACATACTGCTTATCAACTCTTCGCCCACCACATACAACGTTTCTGACTATCGCTACACCTATCTGCTTAGCAAGGACAGCAAGTCACAGACCGTGGTTCATCCTTTAATATCACAACAATAAAACCCATCAGAAACAGCTGACTATATTCATATATGAAGATTACTTCATCTCTTATAGACAAGCTTATCAGACTTCGCTCAGGTGAGTCGCTTCCGTCCAGTGCCCTACGTGGTGAATGGGTGGAAGAACTCCTAAGCGACGGTGTGCTTATCAGCCGTTCACACGGAAGCAGAAGCTGCATAATTGCGGCTTCTCCAGATACATTGGAACAAAGTCTGATGCATATCAACGAACGGTTAGGCCATCTCGACAAAATGAAAGAGACTCTTGACGCGGAGGTCACAAGGTCAGAACAGGCGGCAGAAACGGGTAATTCCAAACTTGTGACAGCACGCTCATGCCCAGGTTTTCCGGTCAATTCATACGAACCAATCATATGCTGTCTGAACGGTAAGGAACTGGTGGTCAATCCACAGGAAGGCATATTCCTATTCATTGCCGATTGGCATTCATTTGCCATACCTGCCGATGTGACCGTCGTAAACATCGAGAACATGGAGAACTTCCGCCTTATACGTCGTCAGCAATCCTTGTTTGCCTCTGCATTGGCAGGCAAACGACTGCTGTTCGTGTCGCGCTATCCGCAGTCGTCCGACCTACGGACATGGTTGCAGACCATCCCAAACCAGTACGTCCACTTCGGCGATTTCGACCTCGCCGGCATCCATATCTTCCTTACAGAATTTCAAAAACATCTCGGCACACGCGCCTCTTTCCTCATTCCGCAAGACATAGAACAGCGCATAAAGCATGGTTCGGCAGAGAGATACAACGACCAATACCCAAAATTCTGCCACCTCACCTCCAATATCCCGCCACTACAGCAACTGATAGATATGCTCCACAAATATCACCGCTGCTACGACCAGGAAGGATATATAGAGAATAGTCTGACAGAACATCAAATCACTTAAACACCAAAAAGGCGTACAACCAAAATCATTAAGATTTAAGTTGTACGCCTTTTGTGTACGCTCGGCATGAGCATTGTCTAACGGGTGGAAGTCCCGAGCAAGCCCTAATAGCGGGAATTGCATAGTCAAAG
>URDM01000026.1 GCA_900546575.1 uncultured Prevotella sp. | reverse complement strand
AACCGCATGTACGGTGGTGTGAGAGGTCGGAAAACGAAAGTAGGAAGAAAACTACTTCGTTTTCCTCCTACTCGATTGTTTTAGTCGTTATTAAACCGTTGGCGAGACTTTCTAAGTATTTCAGCCACGCTGACGGTTTTCTTTGTATTACTACGCTGCCATTGTTGCTTACGCTCTTCGTAGTCGCGTCGCTGACGCTCAAGAAAGTTGTCTGCCATAGCCTTGATATATAAAATTGCTGCCTGGTTTTACTTGAACTTGCTGTAGATAACGCTTATGGTTATCTTGCTGTTCTTGGTGTCGTCGTCGCCACGTACCAGACGAGTGCTTGTCATCGACATGTCGTTACTTACGCTTATCAGCTCAGTAACCCCAGACGATGTGTCGTAGCTTACGCTGACGGGTATCAGCACCACCTTGTTCCATTCGCTGTTGCTGCGGTCGGCCTTATCGTAGAGGTTCTTGATGAGGCTTCCGATGTTGTTGAATGTGTATGTATTGGTAGATCTGTTGTACGATGCGAGGAACGATGTCTTGTAGTCGGCTGTGCGGTTGTTCTCGAAGAACGCCTTGGCATCGCTCTTGGGCAGCATGAGCAGAGTCTTTGGAGCACCGAGGGTGTACTTGCTGTCCTGCGTGTTGTTGATGCGTCGCAATACTACCTTTGCCGAATTGATAGTGTCGTTCTTATGGCTGTACTCTTTTCCGCCTACGGTATATTTCTTCTCTACAATCTGCGTTACGGGCAGGGTCAGTTCGGTGTAGACACCTGCGGGCGACTTGATGTAAGTGCAAGAAGGGTCGGCTACGAGCTGGCTGATAACGTTCTGGTCGTTCTGTATCCTTGTAGTCTGCAGTACCTCCTCAGTTCCAGGGAACGAAGCCATGGCAGCATAGATGGTGTCCTTCTTGGTTCCGTCGGTGTTTGTATAAGTGGTCTTGTGACGGAAGTAGACATTGAGCTGGCTCAGTCGGATGTATGCCATTGAGCCGATGCCGCTTGTGGTCTTGAAGTAGAATCCATGAACGAGATTGTGTATGAAGGCATAAGCATTCTTGAAGTATTCGGGATGCTTATAGTATGCGTTCATGATTTTTGTTCCGTATTCTGCTTTGAGCGGTATGCGTATGCCTGGCATATAGTCGCTGTTGTTGCGTGTGCTCTCGTCGACATTGAGGTCGGTGAGAGTGTACATCTTGCTTACCTTCATCGACTGCGATGTGACGTATTCGCCCTCAGGATTGAAATCGGTGTAGTACTTGCCGTTTTCGGGAACGGGCTTAGCCAATTCCATTGCCGACACCTTCATAGTGGCAAGCGAGTCGCCGAAGTAGTTGGTGTAGTAGAGGCGTATGTCGCAAGAGTCAGCTATGATGTTCTTGTTACTGTCAAGACTCTTGATGCTGTCCTTCTCGGGGAACGTGAAGTCCTCGGGTGTATAGAACTGCGTCATGAAGCTGCTTGTGAGGTAAGCCCCAGTCTCAGGGTCACGTACCTTGCCGAGGTATCCTGTAGAGCTGTTGGAGAGTACGGCTCCCATGGCAGCCGAATTGGATATTATCCCGAAAGTGTCGGTTGTGATTTCCAACTTGTCTGCATTGTCGATGAGCGACGAGCCAAGCTCGCTTGTGTTGTCGTCGCACGATGCCAATGCTATAGAGGCAAGCGCTATGCCTGCCATAAGTTTCATTTTCATCTTACAAAAATCTAATGTTAGATAAAGGGCCTCTGTATTAGAGGCTCTCATAGAAAGCCTTGTAGGCATCGTTGGCATCTTCGCCCTGATAGGGGAGCACCTCTATGCCCTTGCTTTTAGCATACTCTATAAGTTCGGGGTAGGCGTCGGCTTCTGCCTGCACCACAGCATCGCTATGGTCGATGGCAAGCTTGCACATCTCTGTGAAGTCGAAGTCGTCCTTGTAGTCGGACAGGCTCTCTACGGTTACGTCCTTAAATTCGAGGCATCGCTTGAAGTTGTCGCCAATCTTCTTGGTGAGTCCCTGACTGAATATGGATGTAACCACCTTGGTGCCTGCGAAAGTAGGCTCGTCCTTGTAAGCAGTCTTGATAAAGAGCGGAACGATATATCCCATCCATCCCTGGCAGTGGATTACCTCGGGCGACCAGCGTAGCTTCTTGACAGTCTCAAGAACGCCTCTTGCGAAGAATATGGCACGCTCGCCATTGTCGTCGTATTCCTCACCATTGTCGTCGACTGCCATCTTGCGCTTCATGAAGTAGTCGTCGTTGTCGATGAAGTACACCTGAAGGCGTGTCTGTGGAATGGAGGCTACCTTAATGATGAGCGGGTGGTCGGTGTCGTCGATTACAAGGTTCATGCCCGAAAGGCGTATAACCTCATGCAGCTGTCCTCTACGCTCGTTGATATTGCCCCACTTCGGCATGAATGTACGTATTTCAAAACCGTCTTCCTGCATTTTGCTTGGAAGGTCTCTACCCATTACAGAAAGTGTGGTTTCTGGAACGTACGGGGATATCTCCTGATTGATGAATAAGATTTTCTTTGCCATGCTTGATTCTTTTATTGTCGCGCCATATTACTTTGATTTGTTTGTGTGCGCGTAAAACATGTGCAAAGGTATAAAAAAAAGTTCAGAAAATCGTCGTTTTCTGTTAATAACGTTATTTGATGTCGGTATTTGTCATATTTTTAGATTTATTCTTTCGCATTTAAGAAAAAAGTTGTTATTTTGCACCGAAATTTCAAAAGGATACAAGCTTTAAGCTGTTGTCAGGATTTTTGTGTTATAAAAATTGGTGGATGGCTTATGGCGTTAAAAACTAAAAAATGATGAAACTGTTCAGAAGTATTGTTGAACTTCAGAATGAGTTGTTCGAAGTTCGGAAAGAAGGTAAGTCAGTAGGATTGGTCCCCACAATGGGCGCTCTTCATGAGGGTCATGCGTCATTGGTCAATCGTAGCGTGGCAGAGAATGACGTCACGGTAGTGTCAGTCTTCCTCAATCCGACCCAGTTCAACGACCAGGGCGATTTGGAACGCTATCCTCGCACGCTTGATGCCGATTGCGCTTTGCTGGAGCAATGTGGTGCCGATTATGTATTTGCACCTTCTGTAGAAGAAATGTACCCCACAAAGGATAACAGACATTTTGAGTTCCCTCCCGTCACTACGGTTATGGAGGGTGCACATCGTCCCGGTCACTTCAATGGCGTGTGCCAGGTAGTGTCGCGTCTTTTCTATATCGTACGTCCCGACAGAGCTTATTTCGGCGAGAAGGATTGGCAGCAGATTGCTGTTGTGAAGGCTTTGGTGCGCTATCTCGGACTGAAGCTACAGATTGTAGAGTGCGACACCATACGCGAGGCTGACGGCTTGGCAAAGAGTTCGCGCAACACTCTGCTTGCTCCTGATGAGCGTGCTATTGCTCCCAAGATATACAGCGCACTTAAGGCAGGCAAGGAATATGGTGCTACACATACGCTCAAGGAGACTCACGACAAGGTGGTAGCCGATATCAATGCCGTAGACGGACTTGAGGTGGAGTATTTCTCTATTGTCGACGGCAACACATTGCAGGAGGTGGAATCGTGGGATGACAGCCAGTATATAGCAGGTTGCATAACCGTATATTGCGGCAAGACCCCGATACGTCTTATCGACCATATCACATTCAAGGAATAGTCAGCAACAACAAACACATTCAGAAAGTATATTTTACCGTTATGATGATAGAAGTATTGAAATCGAAGCTGCATTGTGTACAGGTGACACAGGCAAATCTCAACTATATGGGTAGCATCACTATTGACCAGGACCTTATGGATGCCGCCAATATGATAGAGGGCGAGAAGGTGCAGATCGTGAATAACAATAATGGCGAGCGTTTCGAGACATATATTATTAAGGGTGAGCGTGGCAGCGGATGTATATGCCTCAATGGCGCTGCTGCACGCAAGGTGGCTATAGGCGACACCGTTATAATTATTTCTTATGCCTTGATGGATTTCGAGGAGGCCAAGAAGTTCCGTCCTACGGTGGTGTTCCCCGAAAACAACAAGGTTGTAAAGTAGAAACGCAATCGTCTAATCTCTTTTTATGCCAAATACAAATACAGAAAGAAAGCAGGGCAAGCAGTCGCAGGGCAAGGCGTTTGACAAGAACTACGGACATCTGCAGCCACAGGCCGTGGATATAGAGAAGGTGGTGCTGGGAGCGCTGATGATTGATAAGGATGCCTTCTCTATGGTATCGGAGACGCTGCGCCCTGAGACCTTCTACGAGCCTCGACATCAGAAGATATACAATGCCATTCAGACATTGTCGATGAACGAGAATCCGGTGGATATCATGACTGTTGTCGACGAGCTGAAGCGTGAGGGTACTATTGATGATGTGGGAGGTGCACCATACATTGTTGAGCTTAGTTCGCATGTGGCTTCGTCGGCTCATATTGAATATCATGCCAGAATCCTTGCCCAGAAATACCTGGCACGTCAGCTCATCTCTTATGCAAGCATTGTCGAGACTAAGGCCTTCGACGAGACTCAGGATGTAGACGAACTGATGCAGGAGGCTGAGGGTTCGCTCTTCGAGTTGTCGCAGCGCAACATGAAGAAGGACTATACTCAGGTGGATCCAGTCATAACAAAGGCCATTGACATTCTGCAGAAGGCGCAGGCCAATGCGGGTGGTCTGACAGGTGTGCCTACGGGATATGAGGAGCTGGACAAGAAGACGAGTGGATGGCAGAGTTCGGACCTTGTAATCATTGCCGGACGTCCGGCGATGGGTAAGACTTCGTTTGCTCTGTCGCTTGCCAAGAACATTGCAGTCGACTATAACACTCCCATTGCTTTCTTCTCGCTTGAGATGAACAATGTGCAACTTGTCAACCGTCTTATATCGAATGTGTGTGAGATTCCGGGCAACAAGATGCTTAACGGACAGCTGGCTCCTGACGAGTGGGAGCGATTGGACAAGAACATTCGTCTGCTGCAGGGCTCGCCCTTGTATATTGACGATACTCCGGGACTCTCCATATTCGAGTTGCGTACTAAGGCACGTCGTCTGGTGCGCGAGAAGGGTGTGAAGATTATAATGATTGACTACCTTCAGCTTATGAATGCCAATGGCATGCGTTTCGGTAGCCGTCAGGAGGAGGTGTCGAAGATTTCGCAGTCGCTTAAGGGACTTGCCAAGGAGCTTGATATTCCTATTCTCGCCTTGTCGCAGTTGAACCGTACTGTAGAGAACCGTGAAGGTCTTGAGGGTAAGCGTCCTCAGTTGAGCGACCTTCGTGAGTCGGGTGCCATCGAGCAGGATGCCGATATGGTATTGTTTGTGCATCGTCCTGAATATTATCATATTCTGCATGACGAGAAGGGTAATGACCTTCGTGGTATGGCTCAGATTATCATTGCCAAGCACCGTAAGGGTGCTACGGGCGACGTGCTGCTTACATTCCGTGGTGAGTTCACACGATTCCAAGACCCTGAGAAGCAGTCGGCTCCTATAGGCGATGCTCCTTTCGGTTCGGAGATTATAGGCAGTAAGATGAATGGCGGACAAGGCATGCCATTGCCTCCCGATCTGGAAGGAATGCCAGATGATGCACCATTCGGTGAACCGTCTTCGCCAGCACCGTTTTAATGTTTAGTTGATAGTTGAGAATTGAGAGTTATGATTACCATATTATAATTATATTTACCAAACAAAGCATATCATAACTCTCAATTCTCAACTCTCAATTCTCAACTCTCAATTCTCAACTGAATTAACCCTGCAGATTCTCCTATACGTGCATTTCTCGCATCGTGTATTGTCAGATGTTGGTGTGAAGGGTAGGGTGGTGTTGAATATTTCTTGAAGCACTTCCTTAAGACACTTCTCAAACTCCTCCTTGTATTCCCTAACGTTATCGATCTTTTTAGAGTCAATCTCAAGCACGGGGTTGTAATCCTCCTTTGAGGCCTGCTTGATGAACAGCAATGCCGGACTGACACAACTCTTCTGTCTGTTGTATTTTGTAGAGTTGTCGACGATGAGCGAATACAGTAATGCCTGCAGATAATAGTCGGAATGTTTTTGGCTGATGTTGGCATCCGAGAATATCTCTTCTGTCTCCTTTATCTTACGTGTGGCTTGCACTCCCGTCTTGTAGTCAACGACACGTATGGTAGGCATACCAGTATGTGGGTCGGTAACACGGTCAAGTCGGTCGATAATACCGCCTATACGTATCTTACGCACATTGTTGTCAGCCGTCTCAAAAGCTATCTGTGTGTAGACAGCATCCTCCAATGCAAGAATGTCGAAGGGAGCGATACGCTGGTCGCCATGCAGCAACTGCCTCAGATACTCTATCAGCACCTTGCGGTTTATCAGATGCAGACCATTGTAGTAAGGACTACGCATAGTGTCCTTCACCTTGAAGAGCTCCTCATTGAAAGCACGGTCTACGACATTCTCCAACAGTCCCTTAGTGCCCAGATACTTCTGTATCGAGGCTTTCTCTATCCTGCCGTTGTTGTGGCTAATGATGTCGTTGTATATCAGTTGTGCCGCCTTGTGGAATATGTTTCCGAACATACGGTTGTCAACCACGTCGTCTTCGCAGTCAGGTTCCTTTATGTTAGCCACATGCTGATAGAAGAACAGCAGCTGACACTTTATGTATCTGTTTATAGCCGAAGGCGACAGGCTCTTCATGCTGTCGAGCTTCTCCTTGATGCTGCCTTCCTTGTTTATGCTCTTTGGCTTGTGTGCAATGGGTGAGTTGTCGGCAAGCAGATTGTAGTGCTTGATCTGTTGCTGTCCGTCTACCAGCATTTGCAGCATAAAGCGGCTCATCTCTCCCGTATGTCCGTTGTCGGTAGTGTTGTTGTACACTATGGTTATGTCTTCGGCACGTTGCAGCAGTCGGTGGAAATAGTAGGAGTATATAGCCACCTTGTTGTCGATGGTAGTGAGTCCATGAGCCTTACGTATGGCGTAGGGAATGAACGACGAGTCGTTGACACCCTTAGGCATATTGCCCTCGTTGCACGAAAGCAACAGTAGGTGCTTGAAGTCAAGATTACGTGTTTCGAGCACACCCATTATCTGAATACCTACTACAGGTTCACCATGAAAAGGAATTGTGGCAGACGATATCAGTTGCTTTATGAGTCGGCGCAATGTATTAATGTCTACATTCAAGTCGCCATTGGCAGCAAGCTGTTCCAATCGGTTTATGATGGTATACATTCTGAATACCGACTCCTGCAGGAATGCGTCTTCCGTGTCCTTGGCGTTCACGCCAATCAGCTTGATAATTGTTGCTACGTGATGTAGCAACTGTATGTTGCCGGGGTCTATGGTTTTGAACAGTAACGCCAGTCCCTGGTCTTCGCCGTTCATGGTGAGTATAGCCTGATTGGGATATACCAGATGCTGTTCCTTTATAGTGGCATACACGTCATTCGCCTTTTCTGAAATGTAGCGTGTGTAGGCGTGGGTAAGAAGCTTACTTGCATATTGTGCCCTATAGCTTGTTCCCTTGCCCGTAATGCCCGAAGTGTAGGTGTCGAACAGTAGCGACACGAACGAGGCTATAGGAGTCATGCCAAGCGGAAAACCACTTGTTATGTTCACCTTGTCGGCCTCAGGTGGCAGACTTTGTATTATAGGTGGCAGTATGGCCTCGTCGCACATCACTACGGCTGTCTCTCTACCAGCCTGGCATCTGCCGTCCTTGCGCAACCATTGTGAGGCATATCTGGCCTGTATGTTCTCGGTAGATGCCATCACGAACGAAATGTTCTTAGGTCGGCGCATATTCTGATAGATATCTGTCGAGCGAATGTCGAGTTCGTTGGGGAAGTCCTCAAGATACATGGCTATGTATTTGCCTGCCTCGTTAGAGTGGGCACTATTGCTGTGAGGCATATAGTAGGTGTCAAAGTCCCAGTAGAAGTGGGCCTTGCCAGCTTTCTTCAAGTTGGCAAACAGCTTTTGTTCCACCTTCTGAAGTAGGTTGAAACCTACGAATATGTATGTGTCGTACTCGAATTCTATGTCTTTACTTGTGGCCACATCTCTATATATGGCACCCTCATAGCCTATGCCTTGGCTTCTGAGGCGTTCGTTGTAGTCGTGATAGATGTCGCCGAAGTGGCTCCACAGACTCAAGAAACGCTTCTTGAGTTCGGTCTCCTGGTCGTGACTGAAGTTGGCGAAGAAACGTTTCAGAAGGTCGCGTTGCTCCTCAGTAAGATACGACAGATCGTCAAGTTCGTGTATGTCCTTAAGATTGCAGAATATCTTGTCAGCATCAGCCATATTCTTGTCAATATCGTCAAAGTCGGTGAGCAACAGCTGTCCCCAACCGTAGAAGTGGTCGAGTGTCTCGTCAATGCCAGTACATTTGACAAATGACTTGTGTAGGTCGCACACCAGTTTTATTGAGTCGCCTACGGCATAATCCGAGTGTTTGCCAAACAGTTCGCTGATGGTGGTATATGCCGGACTCCACATGGGTTTGCCTGCCATACGTGCCAGATATTCGTTCATGAACAATGCGGCACGCTTGTTAGGAAACACCACCACTATGCGTGACATATCGGTACCCCATTTGTCCAACATATCCTCTGCCACATATTCCAAAAAAGTTCTTGTCGTATTCATGATGTTTATTCTTTCACTTCTTCAATGTTATTAGTGTACACAAACCACAGGTAGCCCTTTACTTCCTCGTATCCCATACCCTTGGTAAGGGATATGTAGCGTCTTACTTGGTCGGTATATTCGGGACGGTAGGCTCCGAACTTGAAGTCGACTATCACTACCTTGTCGCCATCCTTCATGACACGGTCGGGTCGGTGTTCCTTTACCGTATCTGTAGCCTCGTCGTAGTCGAGTATGGTACACTCGTTGAACAGTTGCCAACGTCCGGAGAACCAGTCGGCAACCTGCTTGTTCTCAAGTCGCTTGTGCAGCATCTTACGCAGGCTTTCGCATGTTAGGTTGCTGTCTTCAATAAGTCCTTCAATCTCCAGTTTCTTCAGACTTGGCTCAATGTCATCAGTAGTATTTATGGTAGCAAAGAGGTGGTGAAGCACTCTTCCCGTCTTTATGTACGCCAGTCGTTGCTTCTCCTCGCTGTTGCTGTCGTCCTCATCGCACACAAACTCACGGCTCTTATTGCTCTGTCTGAAGTCGGTATGGCTGTCGTAAGTCACCATTTTCACGTTCTTGTTGCTTACCTGAGGCATGAATATGTTGTCCGATTGCGTAGCCTTCTTCTTGTCGGCAGTCTCAAGAGTGCCGTATGTATATTTTATAATGCACTTCTTGTCGCTTGGATCACCCTCCAGTATGCCATCTTCAAGTTCCATATTGCCTATGGCTTCTTCTATGGTGTATGAGCGTTGGTTGGCATTTCCCCTTCGGGCTAACACGTACAGACTTTGTGAAGCACGTGTGAAGGCTACGTACAGAAGGTTGAGATTGTCTACACAGTTCTGCAGATGCTCGTCGTTGTAGTCGTCCTCAAATATTGTACCCTTCATCTGTTTGGCGTTGAAGTCGACAGGCACGAGTGGCAGTTCGTTGAAGGGTGCCACCTTAGGCGAGCACCATATAGTGTTGGTCTTCTCGATGCTCCAGTCGCAGAAGGGTATTATAACGTTTTCAAACTCCAGTCCCTTACTCTTGTGTATGGTTATGAGTCGGATGCCTTGTGTGGTGTTCACCTGAATGGTCTTCGAGCAGATGCTGTCGTCCCATTCCTCTACAAACTTGTCAATGTCGGCGGTATTGTTCTTAAGATAGTCGGTCAGGCAGTCGTAGAATGCATATATGTATGCGTCTTCGCCCTCTATGTTCTTAAGGCCGAATATGTCGTACAGCTTCTCTGCCAGTTCGTATAGCGGCATAGCAAGCAGGTCGGGAGTATTGTCGGCAAACTGCTTTGGCAAGGACTCATTGACGCCATCTTCGGTAGCCAGCAATCGGTCAACCAATTCGTTGTCCTTGCCCAATACCCTTATCTGATAAGCCTTGGCTATGTATGTCCTGGAAATTTTGTCGTCGTTGTGGGTGAGGCAATGCATGGCATTGACTATGATGTTTACAGAGTCGGCACTATCCAGTCTGAAAGCTTCGTCAGACACTATTCTCACGTCGGGCATCGCTTCGGCAAAGTATTCTGCCAATTGCTGTATGGTACTGTTCGAACGTACTATTATAGCTATGTCAGAACTCTCGGCTCCAGCTTCAAGCAGTTCTCTTACAGCATCGGCAGTCTTCTGTAGTGTCTGTTCGAGATAGTCATCCTGTGGCAGCAGCTCAACACTTACGTATCCGGTTTGCTTTCTGAAGTCAGGCACGTTCTGCTCTACATCCGAGTAGGCCTTCTTAAGCTGTTTGGCAGAGTTGTCGGTATTCTCGTCTTGAAGTTCGTCGCCATTAGTAAGGTCTCTGTATTCTATTTCGGCAGCCTGTGTAAAGAAGGCGTTGTTGAAGTTGATGACACGTCTCGACGAACGGTAGTTGGTGTCAAGACTCTTCACATTGAGCATGTTTCCCATTGTAGGGAATTCACGTTCAATGTTGTTAAGCATACGCCAGTCGCCCGACCGCCATCTGTATATGCTCTGCTTCACGTCGCCCACTATAAGGTTGCCTTGCTCACTACTGTGGCTCATGCATTCCTCAAGCAGCACCTTGAAGTTCTGCCATTGTACGGTACTCGTGTCCTGGAATTCGTCAATCATTATGTTGTTGAGTCGCGTACCTATCTTCTCGAATATGAATGGCGAGTCGCTGTCCTTTATGAGAGAGTGGAGTAGGGTATGGGTGTCGCTGAGCAGGAAGCGGTTGGCTTCCTGGTTCATGTCTCTCACCTTGTTTTCAATGCTGTTGAGCAGTCGCAACTGGTTAAGGTGTCGAAGGGTGAGTACAGCCGATTGGTATATGGGCCAGTTGCGGCATCTTGTCTTCTCGGCATTAATCAGGGCAGGAGCCAGCTTGGATGAGGCAATTGCTTTCAGTTCGGCATCAGCAGTCTTCTTCACCCAACCGTCACCATTGCCATTGTCCATGGCAGTCTTAACCCTGCTGGTTATCAGACTCTCGTCGTACACGCCCGATCGTATCTTGACAAAATATCCGGCAGGTCCGCTCTTGCCATAACTAAGGTCTTGAATGTCGATGCCGTTGTTATTAAGAATGTCGAAGAAGAGTTCTGCCTCATTAACTATCTCCGCCTCAGCCTCATTACGCAAACTGCGCAATTTAGACGTGTATTGCTTGAAGAATCCCTCCTCGAGCAATTTCTCGTTAAGCAGCTTGCTGTTGGTCTTATAGAATTCGCGGAAGATGTTCTCGCCGAACTTCTTTATCTGTCCTATCACGTTCCAGTTCTTGTCGTCTTGCAGATTCTCGTGTATATAGTCCATTATCCACGCCAAGACTTGGTCGTCTTCCGAGAGATTGTCTATCAGGTCGTCAACGGCATTACGTTCTATCTGATAGTCGTTGAGTTCGACGCGCAGGTTGGCAGTAAGGTCGAGTTCGCGTGCCAGATTGCGCAGAACACTCTGGAAGAAGGAGTCGATAGTTTCAATACGGAAGTAGCTATAGTTGTTCACTATATTGTGAAGTGCCATACCCGCACGTTCAGCCATGAACACCTCCGTAACGTCCATGTCAGTCTTTATCTTCTCAATGTAGCTTTTCGAGTCAGGCAGTCGTTTCCATATGCCATACAACTGGCTCAGTATACGAACCTTCATTTCCTCGGTTGCCTTGTTGGTGAATGTCACGGCAAGTGTGGAGCGAAAACTCGTAGGGTCGTTGATAAGCAGTTTGATGTATTCTACGGAAAGTGTGAATGTCTTGCCACTACCTGCGCTGGCTTTATATACTGTGAGTGCTTTATGTGCGGTATTCATAAGCTGTTGGTTTTAGGCCGTTATTGTTGTTCAGTATTGGCAGCCATTGTGTCAAGTCGGTTTATGGCTGCTTGCATGTCTGTAGCAAAAGAAGTGTGGTCGGTCAGGAAGTCTGATTTGCCGTCAGCTATAGTTTCGTATAGCTGACGGTTCATCGACTCAACATAAGAGGCTATGGAGTACTCTATATCGTCCTTCTGCCGAAGGTTGTTGCTGTACTTGTACACGCGCCATTTTTGATGAAAGAAGCAATATGCCGATTCGATACAGTCTTTTGTAATCATATCTTTATCGTTTATTTGTTTAGTCACGAATTATCCATGAATTATTTCTTTTAGTCATGAATTATTCATTTCCTTAATTCGTGATAATTCGTGACTATGGCTTATTCCATGACCGAAACCTTATTGATAATGATGTCTTCTTTGGGACGGTCGGCAGAATCTGTATCCACGTTTATTATTTGTTCAACGATGTCCATACCGCTTTCTACCTCGCCGAATACTGTATATTCTCTGTCGAGGAACGGAGTGCCACCTATTGTTGTGTAGGCATTTATCTGTTCCTCAGTGAAGCCTACAGGCTGCTGCTTGCATATTTCCTTAGCCTCCTTCTGCAGACTGTCCTGCAACTCCTGTAGCCCGGCACGGTCGCGATTGCGTCGCATCTCCATAATCTGGTCCTTGTGATAAGTCACGAGGTCGTTGAATGTAGTAATCTCCTGGTTCTGCTTCATCTGCTTCTCCATCTGCTTCAGTTGCGCAGTCTTGTAGATGTCGCCCCAAACAATATAGAACTGGCTGCCGCTCGACTCCTTGTTGGGATTCACCTCATCGCCAAGACGTGCAGCACACAAGGCGCCACGCTTGTGGAAGAGATTGGGCTTTATCTCAGCCTCAATAGTATAGTCGGGACCGCCAGCTCCGAGATGCTTGCCGGCAGGTGCACCTTTCGAGTCAGGGTCGCCGCCTTGAATCATGAAGTCTTTAATAACACGATGAAACAGAGTTCCGTCATAGAAGCCCTCGCCAGCCAGCTTAAGCATGTTGTCACGATGTTTGGGGGTGTCGTCATAAAGGCGCACAATGATGTCGCCATTCTGTGTTTCGATCTTTATCTTTGCCATTGTTCTTAAATGTTTCTTATACTGCAAAGTTACAACAAAAAGTTGGGAATTTGAGCAATATATATTACTTTGCCATTTAATATATATTACTTGACCGTTTAATATATATTACTTTGCCAAGTATTATTATGTTATGTCTTGCCCATAACTTGATTCTTGTTCTACAATATCTCCAATGCTATGGCTGCGCAGGCTTCTGCGTCGGCCAGGGCGTGATGGTGATGTGACAAATTATAGCCACAACGGGCAGCTATAATATCAAGAGTGTGCTTGCCTTGAGGCCAGACTCTGCGCGACGACACGCAGGTGCAGTAGAAGGGATAGTCGGGATAGTCCATCTGATAGACGCGGAACACGGCTTTCAGACAACTCTCATCGAAAGCCTTGTTGTGTGCTACAAGAGGAAGACCGGATATCTTGGGCTCTATCTGCTTCCATACGTCAGGAAAGATAGGGGCGTTGTCAGTATCGGCGGCACACAAACCATGCACCTGACTACACCAATAGTTGTAATATTCAGGTTCGGGCTTGATGAGTGAGTAGAACCTGTCTACTATCTCTCCGTTGCGCACTATAACTACACCGACAGAGCAGACTGATGACCGCTCATTGTTGGCTGTTTCGAAATCTATTGCTGCAAAGTTCTGCATTGCTTATACACATTATAATAATTGTTCCACATTCTCTCTATATAATAGATGTAACGCAATAGCTTTAATGTTATTGCTTTTTTGTGTGTGTTTTGTCATTGCAGAATTGAGATGGTGCATATAAAGGTTAATGTAGTATTATAACGGATTAAAAGTTGTAAAAATTACAACTTTTCTTTGCTTGTTCCAGATAATGTTGTATCTTTGCAAATGTAGAAAACAAGAATATGAATTCAAAAGAAGCAATAGCCCGTTTGACAGAGTGTGGTGTAAAGCCCTCTGTACAGCGTATAGCGATAATGCATTATTTGCTAACGCACTATACCCATCCCACGGTTGACGATGTCTATCGTGGCTTGTGTGGCAAGATGCCTACTCTTAGTCGCACTACAGTTTACAACACTCTACGTCTGCTGTCTGAGAACAATGCGGCTCAGATGATTACGATAGATGAGCATAGAGTATGCTATGACGGAAATGTCAATGCGCATGCTCATTTCTATTGCAAGCAATGTAGGAAGGTGTACGATATATTCGATGAGGTTTCGCCCTTGCTGTCATGCAAGACGGTGGGCGGGCATTCGGTTGACGACGTACAGCTTTATTACAAGGGCGTATGTAGCGAATGTATGAAGGAAAAGAATGAAAACTGAATTATAAAACTTTTAAAACAATAACATTATGAAGAAGAAATTTATTTGCACAGTATGTGGTTATATCTATGAAGGTACAGAAGCTCCTGAGAAGTGTCCGGTATGCAAGGCTCCGGCAAGCAAGTTCAAGGAATTGGAAGACCCGACAGACGGCCCAGCTTTCGCAACTGTTCACACTCTTGGTGCTGCACGCAAGGAAGATGCAACTGCTGAGATGATTAAGGACCTTGAGACCCACTTCAATGGTGAGTGTGGTGAGGTAGGTATGTATCTGGCTATGAGCCGTCAGGCCGACCGTGAGGGATATCCTGAAATTGCTGAGGCCTTCAAGCGTTATGCTTTTGAGGAGGCTGAGCATGCAAGCAAGTTTGCTGAACTGCTGGGCGATGTATTGAAGGATACAAAGAGCAATCTTGAGGCACGTATTGCTGCTGAGCGTGGTGCATGCGAGGACAAGTTCCGTATCGCAAAGAACGCTAAGGCTGCTGGTATGGATGCAACACACGACACAGTTCATGAGATGGCAAAGGACGAGGCTCGTCATTGCGCTGGCTTCATGGGATTGTACAAGCGTTATTTCGGTAAATAATCAAGAAATAACAATAAAAAAAGAAGGAGGAGAGTATTGCTGCTTTCCTCCTTTTTTTTATTGGTTGCTATAAGAAATCATGGGATTGTACAAGCGATGTTCCAGTGAATAATCGAGATGTAACAATAAAAAAGAAGGAGGAAGGCATTGCTGCTTTCCTCCTTTTTTATTGGTTGCTGTAAAAATTACTCAGCTGTCTCCTCAGTCTGTGCAGCCTCTTCTGCCTTAGGAGCCTCCTCAACGGGAGCCTCTACAGCAGCGTTCTCAGCTACAACCTTAACAGGAACCTTAACCTCAACCTCCTTGTGGAAGTGGATTGTAGCCTCGAAGTCGCCAACGTGCTTGATGTCGCGCATTGTGATGATCTTGCGATCAACCTCGATGCCCTTGTTCTTCAGCTCCTCAGCTACGATAGCAGCGTTAACTGAACCGTAAGTAGCACCAGTAGCGCTTACCTTAGCGGTGATAACGAGCTCTACGCCATTGAGCTTCTCAGCCTTCTTCTCAGCTTCAGCCTTGATAGCTGCGAGCTTGTGAGCCTGCTGCTTCAAGTTCTCAGCGAGAACCTTCTTTGCTGATTCAGATGCGATTACACCCTTGCCCTGGGGAATGAGGTAGTTACGACCGTAACCACTCTTTACATTAACGATGTCGTTCTTGTAACCCAGTCCGATAATATCTTCTTTAAGTATGATTTCCATTGCTTGTTGTCCTCCTTAATAATTATTTCATCAAATCGGTTACGTAAGGAAGCAAAGCAATCTGGCGAGCACGCTTAACAGCCTGTGCTACGCGACGCTGATACTTCAAAGATGTACCTGTGATACGACGGGGAAGGATCTTGCCCTGCTCGTTCAAGAACTTCTTGAGGAACTCAGGATCCTTATAGTCGATGTACTTGATACCGCTCTTCTTGAAACGGCAATACTTCTTCTTGCGTGTGTCCACTGAAGGTGGAGTCAAATAGCGAATTTCTGATTCTACTGCTGCCATAATTTAAGCCTCCTTGTTTGCAAATTTGTTACGTCTCTTCTCAGCATACTGTGCAGCATACTTGTCGAGCTTAACTGTCATGTGACGAATAACTTTCTCGTCGCGGCGATAGCCAGTTTCGAGAGTCTTGATAATTGTTGGCTCAGCCTTGAACTCGAGCAGGCAATAGAATCCTGTTGACTTCTTCTGAATAGCATAAGCCATCTTCTTGAGTCCCCAGGTCTCCTCGTTCACAATCTCAGCACCGTTATCGGTGAGGAGCTTCTTGAACTTTGCGACCGCTTCCTTCATCTGTTCATCAGACAAAACGGGAGTCAAAATGAAAACGGTTTCGTATCGATTCATTGTTGTTAAAAATTAAAATATAATTACTTTTTGCAAAATTACGGGTGCAAAGGTACTCATTTTTAATTAGATGACAAACATTGCTTCGTGGTTTAGCCGAATGTTTAACATCTTTTATGTGAATTTATAGCTCGACGCTGTCAATTCGCAAGCGCAACATGCCTGCCGGCACACGTACCTCTACTATATCCTCTGGCTTTTTGTTGAGCAGAGCCTGTGCGATAGGCGATTTTACGGAAATCTTTCCTTCGGTAAGGTTGGCCTCTGATGCGCTCACTATTGTGTACGACATGCTGCGGTTGTTGTTGAGGTTGGTTATCTTTACCTTACTTAATATACCTACCACGTCGGCCTTAAGGCGTGTCTTGTCGATGACGCGTGCATTCTCAAGTACCTTCTGCTTGTAGCTGATGCGTCCCAGCAGACGACCCTGCTCGCGCTTGGCTGCATGATATTCGAAGTTCTCGCTCAAGTCGCCCTTATCGCGAGCTTCGGCTATGGCATCGCGCACCTGTGGCAGCTCTACCTGTTCCATATGGCGAAGTTCGGCTACGAGTTTGTCGTAGCACTCTTGTGACATATATTCCATTTGTTATATATTTCTACGTTTCTATTCTATTGGATGGCAAAGTTACAAAAAGTTTTGAAAATGGGGTGAATTCGGCGTGTAATTTTGTGAATGTTGCTCTAAAGCCTTGGATAAGTACCGATAAATTATGATTTTGTCACCTTATTGGGTTTGTTTCTTGTGGGAATGGGGAAAATGTCTTAATTTTGCAATTGGATATAATTCAATACACAATTTAAACTACAAATTATGATTTTTCAAAATTTGCAAAACGATTTCAAAGGTTCCAATTGGAAGCGCGAAATTGATGTACGTGACTTTATTCAATCTAATTATGAGGCATACGACGGCGACGAGTCTTTCCTCGCTGGTCCGACTGAGCGTACCACTCACCTGTGGAATCTCCTCTCTAAGATGTTTGAGATAGAGCGTGAGAAGGGCGTTTATGACGCTGAAACCACTTTGCCACAGAGCATTGACACTTACGGTGCCGGTTATATTGACCGTGAGAGTGAGGTTGTTGTAGGTCTCCAGACTGATGTGCCTTTGAAGCGCGGTATATTCCCGAAGGGTGGTATTCGTATGGTTGAGAAGGCTCTTAAGTCGTATGGTTATGATCTTGACCCTGCTACAAAGACTATTTTCACCAAATATCGCAAGACTCACAACGAGGGCGTATTCTCAGCATACAACGACGACATCAAGGCTGCTCGCCATGCTCACATCATTACCGGTTTGCCTGACGCTTACGGTCGTGGCCGTATTATCGGCGACTATCGTCGTATTGCTCTCTACGGTACTGCCAACCTTATCGAGGAGAAGAAGCGCTACTTCAAGCGTATCGACATACAGGAGTTCACCGAGGAGATTGTACGTCATCGTGAGGAGGTTTCGGAGCAGATCCAGGCTCTCAAGCAGTTTGAGCGTATGTGTGCTGCCTACGGATTTGACGTGACTCGTCCTGCTCAGAACGCACGCGAGGCTGTGCAGTGGACTTACTTCGGCTATCTTGGCGCTGTAAAGGACCAGGACGGTGCTGCCATGTCATTGGGACGTGTTTGTGCATTCCTCGACATCTACTTCCAGCGCGACTTGAAGAACGGCGTGATTGCTGAGGAAGAGGCACAGGAACTTATCGACCAGATGATCATGAAGCTGCGCATCGTTCGTTTCCTCCGTACTCCTGAATACAACGACCTCTTCTCTGGCGACCCGATTTGGGCTACTGCTTCTATCGGTGGTATGGGTATTGACGGACGTTCGATGGTTACAAAGACCGACTATCGTTTCCTCCACACCTTATATAATATGGGACCGTCGCCCGAGCCTAACCTTACTGTGCTTTGGAGTGAGCGTCTGCCAGAGTCATGGAAGAAGTATTGTGCTAAGGTGAGCATTGACACAAGTGCCATCCAGTATGAGAACGATGACCTGATGCGTGCCGACCTTGGCGACGACTACGGTATTGCTTGCTGTGTGTCACCTATGAAGATTGGTAAGCAGATGCAGTTCTTCGGCGCTCGTGCCAACCTTGCCAAGTGTATGCTTTATGCTATCAACGGTGGACGTGACGAGATGTCGGGCGAGCAGATCGCTCCTCGCTTTGCTCCTATCACTGGCGACTACCTCACTTACGAGGAGTTTATGCCTAAGTTTGAGCAGATGATGAGATGGCTTGCCAAGACTTATGTCAATGCTCTGAAGATCATTCACTACATGCACGACAAGTACGACTATGAGGCATTCGAGATGGCTTTGCACGACGGTGACGTTGAGCGCACACGTGCTACCGGTATTGCCGGACTGTCGATTGTAGCCGATTCTATCGCTGCTATGAAGAACTGCCGCATCCGTATCGTACGCGACGAGACTGGTCTTGCCGTTGACTATAAGATAGAGGAGGGCGAGTATGTTCCGTTCGGCAACAATAATGATGAGACTGACGAGATAGCTATCTCGCTCACAGAGAAGTTTATGGAGTATCTGCGTCAGCATCGTACTTATCGTGATGCTGTTCCGACACAGAGCTTGCTCACCATCACTTCTAACGTGGTTTATGGTCGTAACACAGGTGCTACACCTGACGGTCGTGAGAAGGGCGTACCATTCGCTCCGGGTGCCAATCCGATGAATGCTCGTGACGTTAAGGGCGCTGTAGCTGCCTTGGCTTCGGTGGCTAAACTTCCGTTCCAGCACTCACGCGACGGTATCTCTTATACATTCGCTATTGCTCCTTCGGCTTTGGGCAAGACTGAGGATATGCGCGCTCAGAACCTCGTGTCGTTGCTCGACGGTTACTTCACACCGACTGGCGGACAGCACATCAACGTGAACGTGTTCGACCGCAACCTCCTGCTCGATGCAATGGATCATCCTGAGAAGTATCCGCAGCTTACAATCCGTGTCAGTGGATATGCTGTAAACTTCGTTAAGCTTACACGTGAGCAGCAGCTTGACGTGCTTTCGCGCACAATCAATCTGGGCATGTAATAAAAAACTTAACGCACATAAAAAGGGCACAGAAGGAATTTTCTTTCTGTGCCCTTAGTCTTTTTATTAAGGTGTGCCAGAGTTGACACACCTTATATAAAAATATTAAGCCTCAATAGCTGCTACACCCGGAAGAACCTTGCCCTCGATAGCCTCGAGCAGAGCACCACCACCAGTAGAGATGTAAGAAACCTGGTCAGCCAAGCCAAACTTGTTGATGCAAGCTACAGAGTCGCCACCACCGATGAGTGAGAATGCGCCCTCCTTGGTTGCCTCAGCGATAGCGTCGGCAATAGCCTTAGAACCGCCAGCGAAGTTGTCGAACTCGAATACGCCTGCAGGACCGTTCCAGAGGATAGTCTTGGCACCCTTGATGGCGGCAGCGAAAGCCTTGCGTGTCTCAGGACCTGCGTCCATACCTTCCCAACCATCAGGAATGTTGTTAGACGGGCAAACCTGTGTGTTGCAGTCGTTCTTGAAGTCGTCGCCACAGATAGAGTCTGTGCCGAGTACGAGGTTCACGCCGTTCTCCTTAGCCTTCTTGATAACGTCGAGAGCTACGTCGAGCTTGTCGTCCTCGCAGATAGACATACCGATCTTGCCGCCGAGAGCCTTAGAGAATGTGTAAGTCATACCACCGCAAAGGATGAGGTTGTCAACCTTTGTGAGGAGGTTCTCGATGATACCGATCTTTGTAGAAACCTTAGAACCACCCATGATGGCTGTGAACGGACGCTTGATGTTGCCGAGAACAGCGTCAACAGCCTTAACCTCTTTCTCCATGAGGTAGCCGAGCATCTTGTGATCCTTGTCGAAGTACTCATCGATAACGGCTGTAGAAGCGTGCTTGCGGTGAGCAGTACCGAAGGCATCCATTACGTAGCAGTCTGCATAAGAAGCGAGCTTCTTTGCGAACTCCTGCTGACGACCCTTCATCTCCTTCTTGGCAACGTCATACTCAGGTGTGCCCTTCTCTACGCCTACTGGCTTGCCTTCCTCTTCAGGATAGAAGCGGAGGTTCTCAAGAAGCAGAGCCTCACCCGGCTTCAGAGCAGCAGCCTCCTCAGAAGCGTTGCCACAGTCCTTAGCGAACTTAACCTCAACGCCGAGAGCGGCAGAAACGTTAGGAACGATCTGGCTCAGAGAGAGCTTCATGTTAACCTTGCCCTTCGGCTTGCCCATATGGCTCATCATGATGAGAGCGCCACCGTCGGCAAGCACCTTCTTCAATGTAGGAAGGGCACCGCGGATACGGGTATCGTCAGTTACATTTCCGTTCTCGTCCAATGGTACGTTGAAGTCAACGCGTACGATTGCCTTTTTACCGGCAAAGTTGAAATCTTCGATTTTCATTTCTGTTATGTGTTTATTTAAAAGTTAGAAATAATCTGTCCTTCTGATTGCTTCATATTATATATATGTGCAATACTTGAGCGCAAATTTACTAATTTTTTGAATATAAAGCGAAGAAAAAGGCGACAATTTTATATGTGCCTTATTCTTCGTATTCGGTATTGTCGTCAATGCCCGCATCTCTTAGGGCTTCCTTGCGTTCGACACATGTGCCGCACTTGCCGCAATGCTTTTCGCCTCCCTTGTAGCAGCTCCATGTCTCAGCATAGTCCAATCCAAGTTCCTTGCCACGTCTTGCAATGTCGCTCTTGGTGATTTTTGTGTAAGGAGCCACAACATGTACGTTGTTGAATGTGCCGGCATTGGCAGCCGAGTCGATGGCGTTTATGAACTCCGGACGGCAGTCGGGATAGATGGTGTGGTCGCCACCGTGATTGGCTATGAACACTTGGTCGAGACCGTTGCTCTCGGCAATGCCTATGGCAATAGAGAGCATAATGCCGTTGCGGAAAGGTACTACGGTCGACTTCATGTTTTTGTCGGCATAGTGTCCTTCGGGTATTGCGTCGGCTCCGTCAAGCAGGCTCGACTTGAAATACTGGTGCATGAAGTCGAGATTGATTGTAATGTGCTTTATGCCGAGTCGTTCGCAATGCATCTTTGCGAACGGAATCTCACGGGCGTTGTGGTTGCTGCCGTAGTCGAATGAGATGCCGAGGGCGATTTCGTCTTTGTGGTCGTAGAGCAGGGTGATGCTGTCCATTCCTCCGCTTACTATTATTACCGAGTTCTTCATTTTTATATTGTTGTTTTATCGTTTGAATTTATTATCCGAACAGTTCGCGCAGGGCTTCCTCCACCTTGCGTACTGCATGTATCTTGATGTGATATTTGCTTATGTCGAGTCCCGAGATGTTGTGCTTTGGGAGTATTATGTCGGTAAATCCCAATTTCTCAGCTTCGCTTATGCGTTGCTCAATGCGGTTGATCGGGCGCACCTCGCCACTTAGTCCCACCTCGCCTGCCATGCACCATCCGGGTTCGATGGCAGTGTCGACATTGCTCGACAATACGGCTGCTATTACGCTCAGGTCCATAGCAAGGTCGGTGACGCGCAGACCTCCAGCTATGTTTACGAACACGTCTTTCTGTGTAAGCTTGAATCCGACACGTTTCTCAAGCACAGCGAGAAGCATGTTGAGTCGTCGTCCGTCAAAGCCTGTAGCCGAGCGTTGCGGAGTGCCATAGGCTGCCGAAGAAACGAGAGCCTGGGTCTCTACAAGGAAGGGTCGTACGCCCTCAATTGCAGAACTGATTGCCACGCCCGACAGTCCCTCATGGTCTTGCGAGAGCAGCAGTTCGGAGGGGTTGCTCACCTGTCGCAGTCCGCTCTGTCGCATCTCGTAGATGCCGAGTTCGGACGTACTTCCGAATCGGTTCTTTATAGAGCGCAGTATACGGTACATGTAATGCTGGTCGCCCTCAAACTGTATTACCGTGTCGACGATATGTTCCAGAATCTTCGGTCCGGCAAGCGTACCTTCCTTATTTATATGGCCTATCAGTACTACTGGAGTGCCCGTAGTCTTGGCAAAGCGCAATAGCGATGCAGCACACTCGCGCACCTGGGTGATGCTGCCCGGACTGCTGTCGACGTCTTCTGTAGCAATGGTCTGTATGGAGTCGATTACTACAATCTGCGGCTTGATTTCCTCGGCATATTCGAAAATTCTTTGTAGTGAAGTCTCACACAGGATATTGATGTTGTTGGCATCGCTTGCTGCCGACGTGCTGCTGGCCATAAGTCGTTCGGCTCGCATCTTAAGCTGGTGGGCGCTCTCCTCACCGCTGACATATAATATGGTCTTGTCAGGAATGTTGAGCACGGTCTGCAATGTGAGCGTACTCTTGCCAATGCCCGGTTCGCCGCCAAGCAGCACGATGCTGCCTGCAACAAGTCCGCCGCCGAGCACTCTGTTCAGTTCGTTGTCGTGCATGTCGATGCGAGGGTCGTCGTGCGAGGGGATGTCGCTCAGCTTTACGGGTCGGCTTTTGCTCGTGGCAGAATGGCTGTGGCTGAACAGGCTGCCCGAAGCGTTGTCTTGCGACGACGTTCCGATGTGCATTTCCTTGAATGTGTTCCATTGTCCGCAGCTTGGACATTTGCCAATCCATTTTGTCGACTCCTGTCCGCAGTTGCTGCAGACGTATACTGTTTTTGTTTTTGCCATGTGCTGATGTCTGTTTTTTGACTTTTTGTCGCAATAATACAAAAGTACTAATATTTTTCGTCGTTACAAAATTTATTATTACTTTTGCTTTATGAATATGAAAAGCTTTTTTATTTGCATTATATTTACGGCCCTGGCCATATCGTGTGGAAAATCTTACGACGAGCAACGACGCTTGTCGCGAGCCGAACGTGCAAGACTGCATAGGGAGGATTCGCTCGCTCTGAAAATAGCCGTTGTGCCTACGCTCGACTGCCTGCCATTGTTTGTAGCTAAGGAGCGTGTGCTGTACGATACGGCACGGCTTGACTTGCGCTTGCGTTATTTCACGGCACAGATGGATTGCGACACGGCTGTTGCCGGACGTAGCGTTGAGGGACTGGTTAGCGACCTCGTGCGTACCGAACGCTTGAAGCGCGAGGGAACGCCTTTGCAGTATGTTTCGGCTACAAATGCCAATTGGCGTCTGTTCACCAACCGCAAGGCGCGAATAAAGAAGCTCGACCAGCTTGGCGATAAGATGGTGGCCATGACCAGATATTCGGCTACCGACTATCTTACTGACGTTGCGCTCCAAGGCGTGAAGACCTCATCGGTTGTATTCAGAATACAGGTGAACGATGTGTTTGTGCGCCAGGCTATGTTGCTCAACAACGAGATGGATGCCATGTGGCTTGCCGAACCTCAGGCTACTGTGGCACGTCTTAACGGACATGAGTCGATTTACGACGGACAGAAGAAGGGCGTGAAGCTTGGGGTGATTGCTTTCCGCGACGACGCCATGAAGGACAAGCGTCGCAAGGTGCAGATAGGTCTTTTCGAGAAGGCGTATAATGCTGCCTGCGATTCGTTGAACAAATACGGAATTCCGCATTATTACGAATTGCTGCATAAGTATTATAAGCTCGACGAGCGTTATGTCAAGGCTTTGCCCAAGACCCGATTTGAACACATCAGCAAGCCGCGCCAAAAGGATATAGAGGCTGTGGCTGCCGACAAACGATGATTTTATGGCTTCAACTATCAACGACACAATTCTTGTAGAGCGTAATGTGCCTTGTGCCTTGCGCATGTTGCGCCAGCGTATGGCCGATTTGACTATTGCCGAAGGCGAGGAAGAACTCGAACGCCTGGAGTCGGAATACCGTCTTATGGCCGACTGCTTCCTGAGGGACATGTGCGACCCTAAGGCTGCCGACATCTATGCCGGAATGCTGAAGCGCACCTACAGACTGTACAATACCGTGCGTCTTGCTTCTGTTATGCGCAAGCGTCGCACGCTGGTGCAAGCCCAGAACATAGCCGCAAACCGTCGTATAAGAAAGGAGTCGGTGCTTGCCGAACTGGAATCGTTTGTTCAGGACGTGGCGATGACTTCGCTTCAGATGGATGGCGGACAGAACCAGACGCTTGACCGGCTGTATGCCACTCACCAGCGCTATATGGAAGGTCTCTTCAACAGTCTGCTCGTTTCGGGACAATGGACCGAGGAGACAGCCGGTTCGTACAGGTCTTTGCTGCTTTCGCCCATTGTCGACCATACTGACGCGCAGCTTATTGTGAGTGCCTTGACCATGGCCCTGCTTGTAGTGTTTGATGTAGAGAAGTGGCTTACGCTTGTGGCTGTCTACGAGCAAAGCGACGACGTTGCGTTGCGCCAGCGTGCCATTGTGGGTTTGGCGCTAACGATGCCCGACGAGGGAGTGGTCTGTCTGTTTCCTAATGTTGGAGAGGCTTTGCATCGTCTGAGTTCAACGGAGCAGGTGCGTCGTGAACTCATGGAGGTTCAGGTGCAGCTGCTGTATTGTGAGCGTACTGAGACCGACAGCCGAGAGATTCAGACCAACATTATCCCCACATTCGTCAAGAACAGCCGATTGAAGAACTGGCGCATGGAGTCGGACAGTTGCGAAGACTCGTCGCTCGACGAGATATTGGGCAATGAAGATGCCGACAGCAATATGGCTGAGATTGAAGATAAGATGAACCGTATGATGGAGATGCAACGCAAGGGCAGCGACATCTATTTCGGAGGCTTCTCACACATGAAGCGGTTTACCTTCTTCAGCGAGATAAGCAACTGGTTTACGCCTTTCTATGCCGAGCATCCCGATGTGGCCAACGCCTTGAAGGGCGACAATGCTGCGGCTATAAAGAATATGGTGTCGCGCGGACCATTCTGCGATTCCGACAAGTATTCGTTTGTGTTTGCAATAGCTTCCATCTTCGATCGTCTGCCAGCCGATGCTCAGGAGATGCTGAAGGGTGGAAGCGCTTCGTTTCCCGATAGTGTGGCAGCCGAAATAGGTTCGCCTGCCTATGTGCGCAGGATGTATTTACAGGATTTGTATCGCTTCTTCAGGCTGTTCCCCAACAGCAAGGATTTTCGCAATCCGTTCGGCAAGACTGCAGATGGAGCGTCATTAGGCTATCTTTTCATTATGAATCAGCCGCTTGCCCGGCATATGTCGCACGAGGCGGTTGAGGTAGGGCGCTTGCTGTTCAAGTGGCGTCAGTATGATGCTGTAGTGGCGCTTGCCGAGTCTGTCGTCAAGTCGGGAGCCGAAAGTGCCGACCTTTCTCTGCTTCTTGGCAATGCCTATTTGAAGACAGGCAGCTACGACGCGTCGTACGAATTGCTTTCACGCGTAGTTGCAAAGAACGAGAGGCGCGAGCAGGCCATGGCAGGCTTGGCAGAGGCTTCGTTCATGTTGCGTAGATACGACGACGTCGTAGGCATCTGCAACCGCCTGGAGGCCGCAGGAAGCATAGCCAAGCGACTGACAATATATATGAGTCTAGCGTTGATTAATAGTGGCGATGTGCGTGAAGGAATGAACCGTCTCTATCGCCTTGATTACGAAGACGGCTCCGACCGCAACGTAAAGCGTGCCATAGCCTGGGGATACCTGATGAACCATAAGCCCGACGAGGCCCTACGCATCTATGATGCTCTTGTGGCTGACGGCTCGGATGTTGCCGACGACTTGCTCAACTGTGGCTATGCCAAATGGCTGCTCCACAGGAATGGTGAAGCCCGCCAGTTGTTCGGGCGCTACAAGGCAGCTATGGAATCCAACGGTAATAGCGGCTGTCTTGCCTCTGCCTTTGCCGCCGACAAGGATTTGCTTGATAGGTATGGGGTAGGGGATTTCGAGAAAGTGATAATGCTGGAATAAAAAGTAAGCACCATCAGAATTGAAAACATGGTTTTCTTTTCCAATGGTGCTTTTATCGTAAGTGACAACCAGTTCGGAAGCTAACTGTCCGCCGCTTACTTGAACAATTAAAATTTAGCCTAAATATTTCATGAGAATCTTGGCGTTGCCGCTGTCGCGCAGCTTGGCAATACTCTTCTCGCGTATCTGGCGCACACGTTCGCGTGTCAGTCCGAGCTGGTCGCCAATCTCCTCAAGACCCTTCTCGTGGCAACCAATGCCGAAGCACTCGCGGATGATGGTGATTTCGCGGTCCTTGAGCACCTTGTTGAGCACGGAGTTCAGTTCGAGAGCCATTGACTCGTGGTCTACCTGGCGGTCGGTACGGCTGTCGTCGCCACTCGGCATTACGTCGAGCATACAGTTGTCCTCACCGTCCTGGAAAGGAGCGTCGATACTGAGGTGGTGTCCGTCGGCCATAAGGCTCTGTCCAATCTTCTCCTCGTCAATCTTTGTAGCGTCAGACAGCTCCGAAACCGAAGGATGACGCTGGTTTTCCTGCTCAAACTTGTTAATCTCGTGATTGATTTTGTTGAGCGAACCCACCTGGTTGAGGGGCAGACGAACGATACGGCTCTGCTCGGCAATGGCCTGCAAGATGCTCTGGCGAATCCACCATACAGCATACGAGATGAACTTGAATCCGCGTGTCTCATCAAACTTCTGTGCTGCCTTAATGAGGCCGATGTTGCCTTCGTCAATGAGGTCGGTCAGTGTCAAACCCTGATGCTGATACTGTTTTGCTACGGATACTACAAATCGCAAGTTGGCTGTTACCAGTTTGTCTTTGGCACGCTCGCCTTCCGGACCGCCCTTCTTGATCTTCTGTGCCAGCTCGATTTCCTCGTCAATGGAAATTAGCGGTGCACGTCCAATCTCAACGAGATATTTATCCAGTGCTTCACTCGAACGGTTTGTAATACTTTTTTGAATCTTAAGTTGTCTCATCTTGTATACCTTAAACTTTCTACGGCTTTTATAAAAGTTGCGCGTTTTGAGCAAATGTGCCCAAAAACCTTGCAAAGGTACGCTTTTATTCTGACTTAAACAAGTTTTTTATTCAATATTATTGTATTTCTGAAAAAGATAGTAACTTTGCACGGTTTTGCTGTGCCAGGTTGACGGCATGGCCTTTGTAAAACTATGAAAATAATGTAGAAGACTATGAAAGAAGTAAGATATTTTTACGTTCCCAATGCTGCAAGTGCAGGCGAACTGCCCGAGGAGGAAGCCAAGCATGCCGTGCGTGTGCTTCGCCTGCAGAGTGGCGACCGCATGATTCTTGCCGACGGCGAGGGCGGACTCTTCGATGCCGAGGTGAGCATGGCTTCGGGCAAGCATTGCATGTACAACATCCTTGAGCAGCTGCCGTGTGAGCGCGAGTGGAACGGACGCATCACGCTTGCCATTGCCCCTACCAAGATGATGGACCGCATAGAGTGGATGGCTGAGAAGGCTACCGAGATAGGGTTTGACGAACTTGACTTCCTCGACTGCAAGTTCTCCGAGCGCAAGACGTTGCGTACTGATCGTGTGGAGCGCATCGTCGTGTCGGCTATGAAGCAGAGCCACAAGGCCCACAAGCCCATGGTGGGCGAGATGGAGCCGTTTGGCGATTACGTGACACGTCCACGCGAGGGACGCAAGTTCATAGCCCATTGCTATGCCGAGATAGAGCGCAAGGACCTCTTCGCCACCCTCCAGACCATCGCCTCTGAAGAGCCCGTGACTGTACTCGTAGGTCCCGAAGGCGACTTCTCCATCGACGAGGTGCGACTTGCCATGACCCATGGCTACGAGCCTATAAGTCTTGGCAAGAGCCGTCTGCGTACGGAGACTGCCGGACTGAGTGCCATTATGATGGCAAACCTTACAAAACGCAAGCTGTAAAAACGACGTCAGCTGACGTAGAGGACGACAGCTGACGTAGAGATTATAATAACGATACTTATGAAAACAAGATTAATTGACCTGAAAGCCGTGTGGCTTATTATGGTATGTGCCCTTTGTCTGGCTTCATGTCGCGACAACGATTATGTACGCTCTATACCCGCGTCTGCCACGGCTGTGATGAAGATAGACGGAGCCGTCGTGGCGGGTTCGCACAAGATGCTCTCGTTGCTGCCCTTTGGCGACAAGACTGCCGACGTGATTGACCTCAGCCGTGAGGTTTACGCCTTCGAGACGGTAGACGGCAATCTTGGAATGTGTGCCAGGGTGAAGGATTCTGATGCCTTGCTCGAAGCCCTCAAGACAGTCACAACGTCTGATGTGCGCAAGCAGGGCGACTGCCGCCTTACCGACATCAACAATTCGTGGGCGGTAGGCTTCAACGACAAGTCGCTTGTAGTGCTCGGCCCCGTTAGTGCAGCAGCCTTGCCCGACGCCCAGCGCAGCATAGTACGCATGCTCAAGCAGGACGACGATGCAAGCATAATGGCGCGCCCCATGTACTCCAAACTCGACAGTATCGACAGCCGTGTGGCATTCGTGGCTCAGGTGCAGGCCCTGCCCGAGAAGTTTGCAGCCCCCTTCATGCTTGGTGCCCCCAAGGGAGCCGATGCCTCGCAGGTGGCTGTAGCGGCAGGTGTTGACATCAAGGACGGTATAGTGCGCATCGATTGCCAGAGCTTCTCGTTCGACAAGAGCATCGACCGCGAGCTGAAGAAGTCGCGTGCCGCCTTCCGTCCCGTCAAGGGCGTCTTCAGTCAGAGCATGTCGCACAACCAGCTCTTTTCACTCTTTGCCAATGTCAAGGGCAAGGAGTTTCTGCCGCTCCTTCAGTCCGACCGTTCCCTTCAGGCAGTACTCATGGGACTCAATACAGCCGTCGACTTCGACAACATAATGCGTAGCGTCGATGGCGACCTCGCATTCATGTTCTCGGGAATGTCGCAGGACAACATAGCCATGACAATGCTTGCCCGTGTGGCGAATCCCGTGTGGACAGCCGACGTAGACTATTGGAAGCAGTCATGCCAGCCGGGATGCAGCATCACGGGTTCCAACGGCAGCTGGGTCTACCGTGGAGGAGACGCCAGCTTCTCGTTCGGCTTGCAGGGCGACGTGTTCTACGCCATATCGGGACAGGCGCCAGCGTCCATCCAGCAGCTGCTCAAGCCCTCACAGCCCATATACGGCGAAGTAAGCCGTATGATAGCAGGAAGCCGTATGGCAATGGTGCTCAATCTCAAGCCGCTCGCAGCCAATAGTGCGGCAGCAGGCGGAATGCTTGACATGCTGAAGCCAATAATAGACAATGTGAAGGCCGTGGTTTGCGTGATGAAGTAGGCTGACAACGGATATAAAGTAGGGTAACAACGAATATGAAGTAAAGAAAACAATCAATAATAATGGAAAGAATTGTATTCAGGGACGTACTGCCCCATGTCTTCGCCGACAGAGCCGACATAGGCTCCGACATATGGAAGAGCGAAGCCGTTTTTGAGAAAGGCCGTCTGTATCTTGTAGAGGCAGCAAGCGGAATGGGCAAGAGCACGTTCTGCAGCTACGTGTTGGGCTATCGTCACGACTATACGGGCACCATACTCTTTGGCGACGACGATGTGCGCGGATATAAGACAGCCGACTGGGTCGATGTGCGCATGCGCCACGTCAGCCTGTTGTTTCAGGAACTGCGCCTCTTCCCCGAACTTACGGCTTGGGAGAATGTAGAGATAAAGAACCGTCTCACGTCATTTGCCGACAGCCACACCATCGACACATGGTTTGAGCGCCTCGGCATAGCCGACAAGAAGCAGTCGCTCATAGGCGAGATGTCGTTCGGCCAGCAGCAGCGTGTGGCTCTGATGCGTGCCCTGGTGCAGCCCTACGACTTCATAGTGCTTGACGAACCCATAAGTCATCTTGACGACGACAACGCCCGAGTGATGGGACAGATCGTCATGGAGGAAGCCCGCAAGCAGGGAGCCGGAGTAGTGATGACAAGTATTGGAAAACACATTGATTTGGATTACGAAAAAACATATAGACTATGAATCTTGTATGGAAATTGCTGCGCCAGCACATCAGCATAGGCCAGTTTGCAGGCTTCTCGCTTGCCAACCTGCTTGGCGTGCTCATCATTCTGTTCGGCTTCCAGTTCTACAACGACGTGCTGCCCGTGTTCACAGGAGACGACAGCTTCATGAAGAACAACTACATTATCATCAACAAGACCATCGGCACGGCAAGCACGTTGACCGGACGCACCAATACGTTCAGCAATTCGGACATCTCCGAAATCCAGTCGCAGAAGTTTGTGCGTGGGGTAGGGCAGTTCGTTTCAGCCAACTATAAGGTTGAGGCTTCGATGGGTGTGCAGGGAGTCAACATCCTTAATTCCGAACTCTTTCTTGAGAGCGTGCCCGATCGTTTCGTCGACGTCTCGCTCAGCAAGTGGAAGTACACCCCTGGCGACACCACCGTGCCCATCATCCTGCCCCGTTCGTACATCACTATGTACAATTTCGGTTTTGCCCAAAGCCATTCGCTGCCCAAGATAAGCGAGGGACTCGTCGGAATGGTGGAGTTCACGCTCCTCGTTCACGGCAACGGCAAGGACGCACGCTTCAAGGGCAGGGTGATAGGATTCTCGTCAAGGCTCAACTCCATACTTGTGCCACAGACATTCATGGACTGGAGCAACAAGGAATACTCCAGCGACGTTGACAACAGCGCCACGCGCCTGATAGTAGAGGTGGACAACCCTACCGACACACGTGTGTCGGAGTTTATGGAGAGCCACGGCTACGACATGGCAGACAACAATATGGATGCCGAGAAGATAGTCTACTTCCTGAAGCTCCTTGTGTCAATAGTCGTCATCGTAGGACTCGTCATCTCTGCTCTGAGCATCTACATCCTCATGCTCAGCATCTACCTGCTCGTGCAGAAGAACACCACCAAGCTCGAGAACCTGCTGCTCATAGGCTACAGTCCGCAGCGTGTGGCAATGCCCTACCAGATGCTCACTATAGGTCTGAACCTTGCCGTGCTCGCCATAGCATTGGCGTTGCTCGCAGCAGCCCGTTCCTACTATATGGATGTCATCATGACGCTCTTCCCCGAGACCGACGAAGGCTCTATGTGGGGCACATTGGCAGTAGGCGTTGTGCTGTTTGTAGTGGTGTCAGCCACCAATGTGCTCGTAGTGAAGAACAAGGTGATGAGCATCTGGAAGAAGAAGGATTGATAGAGTTAGATATTCTAATTGTCAATACTGATAGAATCATACAAATTTAGAAAAGCAGGCAGAATACATATATGATAGATAGGAGCGATTTTGACAAGGCTTTCGTCCGGTGGTATGCCGACCTCTACCTTTTTGCCTTGAGGATAGTCAAGGACGAGGAGACGGGCAAGGACATTGTGAATGATGCCTTCGAATATCTATGGAAGAGACTTGACGAGGCGGAGGAGTCTACGCTTCGCACCTATCTATTCACCATAGTGCGTAGCAGGTGTATCGATCATTTGCGCAAGCTCGACAATCAGAACCGCTATGTAGAGTTTGCCTCGTCCATGAGCCAGAAGTATGTAGAACTCGATACTGGCGAGCCTGACGAACGCTTGCGTCTGATAGGCGAGGCCATGCAGTTGCTGACTCCCTACAACCGTATGATTCTGCAGGAGTGCTATGTGGGTAGGAAGAAGTATAAGGAAGTAGCCGATGAGTTGGGGGTAAGTGTGGCAGCAATACACAAGAATATAGTTAAGGCTCTTCGCATAGTGCGCGAATATGTGAGAGCGGAGGGTAGCCATTTTAAGTAGTCAAACGTATAACTGGTATGAAAGACGAAGAAATCAAGATAAACAAAGACGAACTGCTCGCCATGCAGCTTATGGAGAGTATGGACGAAGCGTCTGACGAGGCTCTTGCCTCATTGGACGATGAAGGGTGTGCGCATGCCTGCAAAGACCTTATGGATATGGAGATGGCTTTGGCAAAAGAGTTGCATCCGATAGATTCTGAAGCCATGTTGCGTGAGTTTCATGCCCGCAGGCGCAAGCGGATTGCAGGTCGTGTATTGTACGCATTTGCAGCAGCTGCTGCCGTGGCGTGCCTTGTGCTAGTGGTGTTTGGTGGCAGACATGAGGAAGCGGTTCAGCCCGTTGTGGCAAGTATTGACTACATATATAAGGCCGAAGCTAAGACTGACATTCAGCCTCCATCCGAACAGACGGTTGGCGACGGCAACGAGATGGTGCTTCTGAAGGCTCCCTATGGCAAGACGCGCACTCTGTTTCTGCCCGATGGTAGCGAGGTTATGCTCAATGCCGGAAGCCGAATCGCTTATCCCAAACGTTTTGCAGGAGACAGGCGAGTGGTAAGCCTGTGGGGCGAAGCCTTCTTCAAGGTAACCAAGAATGCCCACAGACCATTTGTAGTGAGGAGTGGAAGCGTCAACACAACTGTGTTGGGCACCCAGTTTAGTGTGCGTCATTATGCCAACGAGGTGCCTAAGGTGGTGTTGCTTGAGGGCAAGGTGATGCTCTCGGACTCGCTGGAGCGCAATAGGGTGGTGATGAAGCCCGGTCAGAGTGCTACGCTTGCCGAGAGTGGTGGCTTTGCCTTGACTGATGAGCCTGACATGGAGCGCACCTTGAGCTGGACCAGCGGCTATCAGTATTATGATGACATTACGCTTGAGCGTATGCTTGAAGAGGTAGGCCGATGGTATAATGTGGATGTGATATGCTTGAATCAATCTGCCCGAAAGAGCCGCGTCCACTTTTATGTGCCCAATGGTCAGACTATCGAAAAGACAGTAGAGATGATAAACCGCTTGGATGTTGCTCATGTTACACTTGAGAAGAATCGGATTGTTGTAAGATAACATTTTGAAACTTTTTTACGTAAAAGGGTAACCATATTTCATAAATGCACGTATTATTGGTAAATTGACGTAACAACAAGAGTGTATTTATGAAAAAAAGACTGATTTTTAGTACAATTATTGCCTTGATACTGGTTTGGCTGAGGGTGTGTCAAAACTCCCTGATTCTTAAAAAATCACAAAGCCCTGACTTTCACAAGCCAGGGCTTTGCTATGTCT